>JAQYDI010000076.1 GCA_028724245.1 Lachnospiraceae bacterium | reverse complement strand
GACCCCTTGAAGACGACGAGGTAGATAGGGCAGGGGTGGAAGTACGGTAACGTATGGAGCTGACTGCTACTAATCGGTCATCAGCTTGACCAATGTCTGGTGGATGGTCTGGTGAAAGAGAAAAGGTTGGGACTCATGGAAGAGATCGAAAGACAATGTGCAGTTTTGAAGGTACAAAAGCCTGAAAAGGTTGTATCTGAAATAGATAAAAGTTATGGGGGAATTCCCGAGTGGCCAAAGGGGACAGACTGTAAATCTGCTAGCTATGCTTTCGGTGGTTCGAATCCACCTTCCCCCACTCAATTATAATAGATATAATAGATAATTAATATGCCCAGATAGCTCAGTTGGTAGAGCAGAGGACTGAAAATCCTCGTGTCGCTGGTTCGATTCCGGCTCTGGGCATCTTTCTTTTTTTTGAAGACTGATGTATAATAGCATGAGTCTTTTTTTGTATAATATATTATTTGTTTGCAGATATGTTTCATCACAGAAATATAGAACTGAAGGACATAATCAGATGGCATGGGGGCGTATGGAGGAATAAGATATGTTTAAAATCAGAGAAGACAATACATATAATGATATTCGTGAAAAATCACTAATGAGCTGGCTTGTTGAAGTGCAGGATACAGGCAGCTATAATGATGCCTGCGGAGCAAAGCTGGCAGTGGAATATATACAGCATTTGAAAAAGAAAATTGAAATTCTGGAAGAAAAGAACAGAATGAAGGATCAACATCTGAAAAAAATCAAGCAAAAACTGGATAATCTAAAATAAACAAATCCTATTGACGTACTAGGATAAAAATGATATGCTTAATACAAGATATAAATACTACGTAACATCTACGTGAGATAATAGCCGTTTGGCAATATTATTGGAAGGGACGGAAAAAGGGTATGATTTCAACAAAAGGAAGATACGCTTTACGGGTTATGCTGGATCTGGCGGGGCAGCCTGCAGGAGAAGCAATTAAATTAAGGGATGTTGCAGAACGTCAGCAGATTTCTGTAAAATATCTGGAGCAGATCATTGCGGTATTGAATAAGGCGGGTATGGTGAGAAGTATCCGGGGCCCGCAGGGAGGGTATATGCTGAGCAGAAAGCCGGCAGATTATACCGTCGGGGCGATTCTCCGCCTGACGGAGGGGGACCTTGCTCCGGTAAGCTGCGTATCTTCATCTTATCCGGAATGTGAACGCCAGAATCAATGTGCTACTGTAGTTGTATGGGAAAAGATGTATGATGCTATTAACAATGTAATTGATAATATTACACTGGCCGATTTGCAGCAGTATGGAAAAGAGAAAAAATAGTCAGAGTACACATAAAACCTATTGACAAAGTATGAAAAAAGTTGTATAGTGTTTATAGAAACCGGATGAAGGTTAGGAACAGCTTCCAGTTTGTTAAACAGAGTTTATTGCGAACTGGAAGAAAATTTTAAGAATATAACCTAGTTATCATATATGAATTAGAAGACATCAGGGGAATAGAACAATACAAGAGGTGTAGTTATGGAAGATACAAAAAAGTTAATTTATCTTGATAATGCGGCAACAACACAGGTTGATCCGGAAGTATTTGAGGCAATGAAACCATATTTCTGTGAGCTTTATGCCAATCCTTCCAGTGTTTACAGTTTTGCGGGAAAGGCAGCCAAAGCGGTAGAGGGAGCCAGAGAACAGATTGCCCATCTGATCAACGCAAAAGCCAGAGAGATTTATTTTACCGGCGGCGGCAGTGAATCGGATAACTGGACACTGAAATCTGTGGCAGAACAGTATGCCAAAAAAGGAAAGCATATTATTACTTCAAAAATCGAGCATCATGCAATTCTCCATACGGCAGAGTATCTGGAGAAGCAGGGATATGAAGTAACATATCTGGATGTAGATGAGAATGGCAAGATTTCTCTGGAAGAACTGGAAGCAGCGATCCGTCCGGATACGATTCTGATCTCCATCATGGCAGCCAACAATGAGATCGGTACCATTCAGCCGCTGGAGGAGATCGGAAGAATTGCGAAAGCTCATGATGTGCTGTTTCATACAGATGCGGTACAGGCTTTCGGACATATTCCCATCGATGTTGAGCGCATGAATATTGATCTGCTCAGTGCCAGCGGCCATAAGATCCACGGACCGAAAGGAATCGGTATTCTGTATGTTAGAAAAGGTGTGAAGATCAGTTCCTTTATCCATGGCGGTGCACAGGAAAGAAAGCGCCGTGCCGGTACACATAATGTACCCGGTATTGTGGGTATGGGTAAGGCTGCAAGTCTGGCAGAAGAACGTATGGGAAAAACAATGGCGCAGGAAACGGAACTCCGTGATTATACTATTCACAGAATTGAAACAGAGATTCCCTATTGCCGCCTGAATGGTGACCGTACAGACAGACTTCCTAATAATATGAATTTCTGTTTCCGCTTTGTAGAAGGTGAGTCGCTGCTGATTATGCTGGATTCCAAAGGAATCTGTGCTTCCAGTGGTTCGGCATGTACTTCAGGATCTCTTGATCCGTCCCATGTACTGCTGGCTATCGGCTTACCTCATGAAATTGCTCATGGATCCCTTCGTATGACAATTTCCGAAAGTACAACGAAAGAAGAACTGGATGAAACAGTTGATCATTTAAAGGGCATTATTGAGCGTCTGCGCAGTATGTCACCGCTCTATGAGGATTTTATCAAAAAACAGGCGAAATAATAGAAGCCAGTAATAAAAATAAATACAGCAATATAAATAATACAGCAACAGAAATAATAAATTTAAGATAACGGATCTTATTGCAGAATAAATAGATTACAGATAAAGAAAGGATATAGATTATGTACAGCGAAAAAGTTATGGATCATTTTTCCAATCCGCGGAATGTAGGCGAAATCGAAAACCCCAGCGGCGTAGGGACAGTCGGCAATGCAAAATGTGGAGATATCATGAGGATGTATCTGGATGTAGATGAGAATCAGGTGATTCGTGATGTGAAATTCAAAACATTCGGATGCGGCGCAGCCATTGCCACCAGCAGCATGGCGACTGAGATGGTGAAGGGGAAAACCATTCAGCAGGCATTGGAAGTAACCAATAAAGCAGTTATGGATGCGCTTGACGGACTTCCGCCGGTAAAAGTGCACTGTTCTCTTCTTGCAGAGCAGGCAATTCATGCCGCGTTGTGGGATTATGCCCAGAAGAACAATATTGAGATTGAAGGTCTGGAACCTCCTGTGAATGATATTGAAGAAATCGTGGACGATGAGGAAGACTGATTTTCGTAAAATACCGGGCATGGGATAGAGGACTTCATTTCATGTGACAAAATTTATACAGTAAAAACAGCCGGGAATTCCCGGCTGTTTTTACTTTCAGATGTATTACTTTCAGATGTATTACTTCAGATGTATTATTTCCGGCGTTTTATTCCCGGCTGTTTGCTTTTTTGCGGTAGGCGGCTGGTGAGATTCCGGTAAATTTATGAAAGATCCTTGAAAAATAAGCAGGTGATGAAAATCCGGTCTGTTCGGAAATTTCCGTGATGGACAGACTGGTTTCCGCAAGAAGGGGCAGACTTTGCTGAATCCGGTAATGCAGAAGATAGTGAAACAGTGTTTCACCGATTTGCGCTTTAAAGAAACGGCAGCATTCACTGCGGCAGATATTAACAGAACCGGCTATATCTTCCAGAGATATTTTCTCCTGATAATGATTCTGGATGAATTCCAGAATGTGCTGAAGCCGTTCCTGATTTTTCAGACTGTATGGCTGCAGTTCTTTTGTACTGTCCTGAAACCAGAGATAGAGCAGCAGCCAGAATTGGGACAGTTCGATTTGTGTACGCAGTTCCGGTGCAGTCGGTTTTTCTCCGGCAATGCGATGGATTTCCAGAAGATGGCTGATGGCCTGTTCATGCCATTCCTGGGAACCGTCCAGATGCAGGGAAGGAAGGGTGTTGCCGGCGCAGATGCAGTCGATATAGCGGGATTTCAGGATACTGCTGTCATTTCCGTACAGGATACGCGGGTGAAAGGTAATGGAAAGATATTCACAGTCCGGCAGACTTTGTCCGGGATGGAGCATTCTGCCGGTGTGAAGTGTATTGCAGTTGCCGAAAAGTGCCTGTCCTGCTTTCACATGATAGCTGTCCTGATTGATCTGGTAGATCATTTCCCCTTTCAGGAACAGGGTCAGTTCGATCTCAGGATGCCAGTGCCATTGAAAAGAACCTGATTCATAGGCACCGATGCGTTCATAACTGATACAGACAGGATAGCGGTAATTGCCATGGGATTTCATTTCTTTCTGGTCTGTGTCTGTATTGATCTGCATGGAAAAACCTCCTTACCTCAATATAATGCAAATCTGTGCAAATATAATAGTTGCGGAAAACAGTATATGTCTATTATAATACCATCATAAGGGAACGCAAGCGGAAACTGCACCAGACGTTTGCATTTCAATATGGAAATGGCTGCTGTCCGGAACAGGCGGACGCACATGGCAGCCGGAATTTGTTACGGCGACTAAACCGGAAAGGAGTACGATTATGAAACTGGAACAGGCACTTGCAGCAGTAAAAGGAGAAAAAGCAGCAGAGTTATTTAAGGAAATGTACGGCGCTGACGGCGTTGCAGCCAATGTGGAGCGTTACAGCCACGTTGCAGAAGGCTATGTGGATACTTTTGGAGAAGGTGAGTTTGAATTATTCACATCTCCCGGACGTACGGAGATCAGCGGCAATCACACCGATCACAATCTGGGCAAAATTCTGGCAGGCAGCATCAATCTGGATTGTGTAGCAGCAGCTGGTCTGAATGACAGCAATACAGTACATATTTTCAGTGAAACATATAATCAGAATATTACAATTGATCTGGCAGATCTGGAACCTACCAAACAGAAGACCGGTACAGTGGCTCTGTTGAGAGGTATTCTGAAAGGATTCAAACAGGCCGGCCATCAGATCGGCGGATTCAATGCATTTGTTACCAGCAACGTCATCAGCGCTGCCGGAGTCAGCTCCTCCGCATCTTTTGAGATGCTGATCTGCTGCATCGTTGATTACCTGTTCAACGGCGATAAACTGACCGTCAAAGATTATGCAAAAATCGGACAGTTTGCGGAAAATGCTTACTGGGATAAAGCTTCCGGTCTGCTGGACCAGATGGCATGTGCATCAGGCGGCGTGATTTCCATCGATTTCAATACACCGGATATGCATGTGGAGAATATTGATTTCAGCTTCAATAAGATTGGATATGATCTGTTTATCATTAATACGGGCAAGGGACATGCTGATCTGAGTGCGGATTACTCCTCCATTCCCAATGAGATGAAAAAGGTTGCGGCTTATTTTGGCAAGAGTGTTCTGGCGGAGTGCTCTCTGGAAGATCTGCTGGCAAATCTCAGCGAAGTACGTGCTTATGCAGGTGACCGCGCGGTTATGCGTGCATTCCATTTCTTCACGGAGAATGAACGTGTTGATACAGCAGTAAAAGCATTAAAAGAAGAAGATTATGATACATTCCTTCAGGTGATCACCGAATCCGGCAATTCTTCATGGAAATGGCTGCAGAACTGCTATACTATTTCCAACTACGATGAGCAGTCTATCAGCATTGCTCTTGCACTGACAGAGATGTATCTGAAAAAGCTGGGCAGGGGTGTCTGCCGTGTACACGGCGGCGGATTTGCCGGCGTTATCATGGCTGTTATCCCCAAGGAAAATTCTGCTGAATATAAAGAATATATGAGCAGCAAAATGGGAGCAGAGAACGTGTATGTTATGAATATCCGCAAATACGGTTCCATACATCTGGCATTCTGATGATGAATTGATGTGATACCATATAGATTGTGGTATAAAAAGAACAATTGTTCAGAGGAATCTGTTAAAAACAGAAGGGAGAAAAATCCGGTCAGCTGCCGGAAATTCTCCCTTTTGTTTTTGCTATAACAGGAAACTGTGTTTCCTGATTATAGATGTAAGTATAGTACGTATATGAAATGGATTATTCGAATTTCATGGATACATCCTTTTGCAGAGCAAGACCGCATTCTGCCTCAATACACTTGATGACTGCACAGGGAACCGGGCAGGCTGCATGGGAAAGACAGGAAGCTGCTTCGTAAACAGGTCCCTGGCCCGGCTTTACAAAACAGATTTCGTAAGCATCCAGAGGCTGTTCAAGAGATTCAATCAGCTTCCGTACGGCACCGCAGGCGCTTTCTGCTTTCAGAGTTACTTCCGAACCGTCTTCTGATTCTGCTGTCAGTATGGTTTCCAGTCCACACACACCGGGAATTACTCGTAACGTTTTCATAGGATCCCCTCCCGTGTTCAGGAAAATTTATAAACAGTAACGGTTGTACAGGTTTTTCCCGGCTCAATGACGGAAGAGGCAAACTGTTCTTTATTCAGGTTGTCGGGGTAATACTGAGTTTCCAGACAGAATCCGTCATAATTCCTGTAAACAGCGCCGTTTTTGCCTGCTGCTTCACCGATAAAGTTGCCTGTGTAGAACTGTACGCCGGGCAGATCGGTACTGACTTCCATAGTCAGACCTGTTTTGGGAGAAACGGCTCTGCAGAACAGGGACAGTTCACCGGTTTTGTGATTGAGACAGTAGTTGTGATCATAGCCGCCTGTCAGCTTCAGCTGCTCATAATCGTCATGGAGATGTTCACCGATTGCAGTGGGAACTGTGAAATCCATGGGCGTGCCGGCTACAGGTGCAATTTCGCCGGTAGGGATTGATTCTGCATCTACAGGGGTAAAAGCGGATGCATCAAGCCAGATCACCGTATCTTCTGTACTTCCGCTGTCATGTCCCGACAGATTGAAATAGGAGTGATTCGTCACATTCCAGGGTGTTGGCTGGCTGCAGACACCGTCATAGCGCATGACCAGTTCATTGTCATCTGTCAGAGTGTAGGTGACGGTTGTAGTACAGCTGCCGGGGAATCCTTCATCGCCGTCGGGGGATTCCATGCGGAAGGAAACGGAATCTTCTTTTTCGGAAACAGTTTCCCAGATTCTTTTGTGGAAGCCGGAAGTCAGACTGGAATGCAGGTTGTTTCCATTTTCATTGGCTTCCAGATGATATTCTTTGCCTTCCAGGGTAAATACTGCGCGGCCTGTACGGTTGGCCACACGTCCGATGCAGCATCCGGCGCATAACGGATTATCTTCATATCCGCTTACATTCGGATAACCCAGAACCACGTCAATTTTTGTTCCGTCTTTTACAGGAACCATGAGAGAAACAACGGCACAGCCGAAATTGCTGATCTGCGCACACATTCCTTTTTTGCTGCGGATGGTATACAGCAGAGCTTTTTTTCCATCCCGGGTCATCCCAAAATCAGTATTCATAATTATATAGATCCTTTCTGTAAAAATTCTTCTGTAAATTATAACGAAAATTCATGGGAATTACAATACAAAATTCTCAATATTGTCTGCGTCGGTGGGCATACTCTGTGGGAGAGCAGCCCATGGCTTTACGGAAAACCTTGGAAAAATACAGACTGTTGTCAAATCCCAGAGAATTGGCGATAACAGTGACAGACAGACTGGTATCATCCAGCATGCGGCATGCGGCTTCCATACGCAGAGAAGTCAGGTATTCTTTTGGCGACTGGTTCAGACACTGCTCAAAGGCACGGAAAAGGTGACTGCGGCTGACTCCCACATAATCGGCAACTTCCTGGATACTGATGGGATAAGAATAATGAGACTGCATGAAATCCATGGCAGTTTTTACGTAATCGTTATAGGAGTTGTTTGCCGCACGCATGCCGGTATTTTTCAGCAGGCAGGCCAGAGCCGTATACAGGCGGCCTGACATCTCCACCGAACTGGCAAACGTATTGCCGCGTGCATCATAAATATGGTGAATCTGCCGATCCAGAGCATCGCCGTTCTGCAGCTGGCGAAGAAGCGGTTCTTCCGGAGTGAACCCGGCCGCATTGATGATGGGTTCTGCATCGACGCCGGCAAACCCCACCCAGCTGTATTCCCAGGGTTCATGTTCATCTGCCTGATACATGCATTCTTCATCCGGATACACCAGAAAACAGTCACCGGCCTTCAGATGGAAGATCCGGCCGTTTTTTTCGTAGATTCCTTTGCCGCCTATGATATAGTGGATCAGGTAGTGGTTGCGGACACCGGGTCCCCAGGAAAAACCGGGATCGCATTTCTGAAAGCCAACATTGTAAATAGAGAGGGCAGTCAGATTCAGATTCTGTACATAATAGGAATTTTTAAATGTTCTGTTCACGAAAATACCTCCATACTGCCATCATAACCTATCACAGAAGAATATGCAACAAAATTACATAAGATTGAATCATTTCTGTATTCCTAATACGGCCTGAATGGAGTAGATTATTTACAGGAAGTAAAAAACGCAGGAAAAGCCGGAGAAAGGCCGGATTACCCTGACGGCGGATTTTCCCGGCAGAAGTTTTTTACGGAAGAATCTATCAACAGGCTTCATGGAAGCAGAATGGAGGACAATATGGCAATTTTGGTAACAGGCGGTGCAGGATATATCGGAAGTCACACCTGCGTCGAACTTTTAAATGAGGGATACGAAGTTGTAGTAGTGGATAATCTTTACAATTCCAGCCGGAAAGCAATTGAAAGAGTAGAAGAAATAACCGGCAGACATGTAACATTTTATGAGGCAGATATCCTGGACCGGGAAGCAATGGAGATGATCTTCACAAAGGAATCCATTGATTCGGTTATTCATTTTGCAGGACTTAAAGCTGTCGGGGAATCCGTTGCAAAGCCTCTGGAATACTATTACAACAATATTACAGGTACTCTGGTACTTTGTGATGTTATGAGAAAACACGGCTGCAAAAATATTGTATTCAGCTCATCTGCAACGGTTTACGGCGACCCGGCATTTGTACCGATTACAGAAGAATGCCCCAAAGGAAAGATCACCAATCCCTATGGACAGACCAAGGGTATGCTGGAACAGATCCTGACTGATTTCAACGTGGCAGACCCTGAATGGAATGTCATTCTGCTCCGTTATTTCAATCCCATCGGCGCACATAAATCAGGTAAGATCGGCGAAGATCCGAAAGGTATTCCCAACAATCTGCTGCCCTATATCGCGCAGGTTGCCATCGGCAAACGCGAATGCCTGAGCGTATTCGGCGATGATTACAACACACCTGACGGCACCGGTGTACGTGACTACATTCATGTTGTGGATCTGGCAGTTGGACACGTAAAAGCAATCAAGAAACTGGAAGAGAATAAAGGCGTTCTGATCTACAATCTCGGTACCGGACACGGTTACAGCGTTCTGCAGGTGGTTCATGCATTTGAAAAGGCATGCGGACATCCGATCAACTATAAGATCGCACCCAGAAGACCCGGCGATATCGACTGCTGTTATGCCGACTCTTCCAAAGCTAAAGCAGAGCTGGGCTGGGAAGCTGTATACGGTATTGATGAGATGTGTGAAGATTCCTGGAGATGGCAGTCCCAGAATCCGAACGGGTACAATGACTGATACGGGCTACATAAATGGCATAGTGACTGACAACAAAACATTATAAAAACAGAGGATTGATATCATGCAGAATCTGAATGAACTGATTGAAGCGCTTGTCCGTTACGGACTGGACTGCGGACTGGTTCCGGCTGAGGAAAAAATCTATACGACCAATATGCTTCTGGAACTGTTTGAATGTGATGAATATGTGGAACCGGAGACGCCTGTCTGCCTGACCCTGCCGGAAATTCTGGACGGGCTGATGGATTATGCCTTTGAACATGGTATTATGAAGGACAACGGCATTACTGCCAGAGATTTATTTGATACCAAAATCATGAACTGTCTCTGCCCCAGACCGAAGCAGGTAATCGATACCTTCAATGCGCTCTATGAAAAGAGCCCGAAGGAAGCAACGGATTATTTCTACAAATTCAGTCAGGATACCAACTACATCCGCCGCGACCGCATTGCGAAGGATATGAAATGGAAGGTAGGCAGTCCTTACGGAGAAATCGATATTACCATTAATCTTTCCAAACCGGAAAAAGATCCCAAGGCCATTGCTGCTGCACGGAATGCAAAACAGAGTTCTTATCCCAAATGTCAGCTCTGCAGGGAGAATGAAGGATATGCAGGCCGCATGAATCACCCTGCAAGACAGAATCACAGAATTATTCCCATTACTATTAACAACAGTCAGTGGGGAATGCAGTATTCACCGTATGTTTATTATAATGAACATACGATCGTATTCAATGGAGAACATGTTCCCATGAAGATTGACAGGGCTGCTTTCTGCAAGCTGTTTGATTTTGTCAAGCTGTTCCCGCACTATTTTCTGGGCTCCAATGCAGATCTGCCTATTGTAGGCGGCTCTATTTTAAGCCATGATCATTTCCAGGGCGGCGGTTATACCTTTGCCATGGCAAAGGCAAAACTGGAAAAGACATTTACCGTTCCCGGATATGAAGATGTTCAGGCAGGTATTGTTCACTGGCCGCTGTCTGTTATCCGTCTTGACGGAAAGGATGCGGACCGTGTGATCGATCTGGCAGATCATATTCTGAAGGCATGGCGCGGCTACACGGATGCGGATGCATACGTTTTTGCAGAAACAGACGGAGAACCGCACAATACCATCACGCCGATCGCCCGCATGAACGGAGATCTCTTCGAACTGGATCTGACACTGCGCAATAATATTACCACAGATGAATGTCCTCTTGGTCTGTATCATCCTCACAATGAGTACCATCATATTAAAAAGGAGAATATCGGTCTGATCGAGGTTATGGGACTGGCTGTTCTCCCGGCAAGACTGAAAGGCGAACTGGAACTGCTGGGCGAATATCTGGTGGAAGGAAAAGATTACCGCAGTCATGAAGAACTGGAAAAACATGCCGACTGGGCAGATGAACTCTGCAGAAAATACGGTTCTTTCCGGAAAGATACGGTAATGGATATCCTGAAGGAAGAAACCGGAAAGGTATTTGTTCATGTTCTGGAGGACGCAGGCGTATACAAGTGTACACCTGAAGGACGTCAGGCATTTGAACGTTTTATCGCAGTTTTATAGACGGTAACTGCAGTTGGGATGCAGTAATAATCAGTATTGACAGATATACGGGATCAGGCAGCTCCGGACAGGAGTCTGCCTGATTTTCCTGATTTCTGAAAACCTTTTTGCTTGCAATCTGGTCTCTGGTGTGCTAATATAAATTAAACTCTGCATAACAGGTATCCTTTGCGGGAATACCAGAAGATGCACACAGTATGCTGCAAACGGACGGCGAGGGGGATTGTCCGTCGGTCCGGCGGCGGTATAGCTGAATATCAGATCATAGAATCTGAAGATAAAGGAGGGGGATTCAGATGGCATTTCTGGGAGCATTTGTAACAAGTGCAGTAAAGTTCGTAATTTATCTGGCGATCATCGTCGGAGCCTGCATTTGCGGTGCCAGATTAAAGGATCGTAAAAAAGCAAAAGATTCTGCGAACGAATAATAGGTTATTCCAGTTATGCATCCTGAAGACACGCAGAAACATGCTGACGGAAAAGCAGGTTTTACAGCACGATTTTTAAGGCGGTCCGATGGGTATGCGTGCAGAAGGATGCGGGTGTTAAGCCTGCATCTTTTGCCGTGTCAGATCTCCATATTCCGGCGGCATTCAGGATATCCGCCGGATGTTCTGCTTTCAGAAGAATTCTCCTGCGGATTCAGGACGCATCAGGAGATTCCGGGCAGAACCGAATGAATTGATAACAGAAGAAAGGAAGCGTAACAACATTGAAGAAATACGGTGTTAATGAACTGAGAAAGATGTTTCTTGACTTCTTTGAAACAAAGGGTCACCTTTGCAGAAGCAGCTATTCTCTGGTTCCTCATAATGATAACAGCGTTCTGCTGATTCCGGCAGGTATGGCTCCCCTGAAGCCTTATTTTACAGGACAGGAGGTACCGCCCCGTACACGTATGGCTACCTGCCAGAAGTGTATTCGTACCGGCGATATTGAGAATGTGGGCAAAACCGCACGTCATCTGACATTTTTCGAGATGCTTGGTAATTTTTCATTCGGCGATTACTTTAAAACAGAGGCAATTCACTGGTCATGGGAATTCCTGACCGAGGTTGTCGGACTTGATCCCGACCGTCTGTATCCTTCCATTTATGAGAATGATGATGAAGCATTCGAGATCTGGAACAAGGAGATGGGCATTCCGGCAGAACGTATTTTCCGTTTCGGCAAGGAAGATAATTTCTGGGAACACGGCGCAGGTCCCTGCGGTCCCTGTTCCGAAATCTATTATGACCGCGGTGAAAAGTACGGCTGCGGCAAGCCCGGATGTACGGTAGGCTGTGATTGTGATCGTTATATGGAAGTATGGAACAACGTATTTACGCAGTTCAATGCGGACGGTAAGGGCAATTATCTCGAACTGGAGAATAAAAATATTGATACCGGTATGGGACTGGAGCGTCTGGCGGTTGTTGTTCAGGATGTGGATTCTGTATTCAGTATTGATACATTTGCTGCTCTCCGGGATGCAGTATGTGAACTGTGCGGAGCAACTTACGGCGAAGATCCCAAAAAGGATGTATCGATCCGTGTTATTGTTGACCATATCCGTTCTGTCAGCAATATGATTGCCGATGGTATTATGCCTTCCAATGAAGGACGCGGTTATGTTCTGAGAAGATTGTTAAGACGTGCGGCACGTCACGGCAGACTGCTGGGTATCGAAGGCCTTTTCCTGACCAAACTGAGCAGTACCGTAATTGAAACTTCCAAGGATGGTTATCCGGAGCTGGCAGAAAAGGCACCGTTCATCTTCAAGGTAATCGAACAGGAAGAAGAGAAATTCAATCGTACCATCGATCAGGGTCTGAGCATTCTGAATGATATGGAGGCAGCACTGGCAGCAGAAGGCAGCAGCGTACTTTCCGGTGCAGACGCATTCAAGCTGTATGATACTTATGGATTCCCTCTTGATCTGACCAAAGAGATTCTGGAAGAAAAGGGCATTCAGGTTGATGAAGAAGGCTTTAACGCATGCATGGAAGAGCAGAAGGAAAAAGCCCGCAAAGCAAGAAAAGTCACAAACTACATGGGTGCCGATGCCACTGTTTACGATGAAATCGATCCTGAGATTACTTCTGAATTCATTGGATACGATAAACTGAACGCAGAAGGCAGAATTCAGGTAATTACCAATAAAGAAGAAATTGTACAGGCACTGGCAGAAGGTGACGAAGGCACCATCATTCTTGATCAGACAACATTCTACGCAACCATGGGCGGCCAGAATGCCGATGTGGGTGTTCTGACAAAAGCTGATGCAGAATTCAAGGTTGTAGATACGATCAAGTTAAAAGGCGGCAAGATCGGTCATGTGGGTGTCGTGACAAAGGGAATGTTTGCTGTGAATGATACGGTTACTTCTTCCGTATGCGGAGCAAACCGCGCTGATACGGCAAAGAATCACAGCGCAACCCATCTGCTTCAGGCAGCCCTCAGAAAGGTACTGGGCAGCCATGTGGAGCAGGCTGGTTCTATGGTCAATGCAGACAGACTGCGTTTTGACTTCTCTCACTTCCAGGCAATGACTCCTGAGGAAATTGCAGAAGTTGAGAAGCTGGTCAATGATGCAATTGCAGAAGCAATTCCCGTTGCAACAGATATTATGAATGTAGAAGAAGCAAAGAAATCCGGTGCGATGGCTCTGTTCGGTGAAAAGTATGATCAGGATGTCCGCGTCGTATCCATGGGAGATGTTTCCAAAGAACTCTGCGGCGGTACTCATGTAGCCAATACTTCCGCCATCGGATCTTTTAAGATTATTTCCGAAAGCGGTATCGCAGCAGGTGTCAGAAGAATCGAAGCATTAACCGGCAAGGGTGTCACTGCATATTATAATGAACTTGAGGAGACACTTCAGGCAGCAGCGAAGGCAGCTAAAACAGAGGTTTCTCAGCTGGTGGCAAGAATTGAAGCCATGCAGGCGGAACTGAAATCCATGTCAGCAGAGAATGAAAAGCTGAAGAGCAGGCTGGCAAAGGATGCTCTGGGCGATGTCATGGATCAGGTAAAGGAAGTAGGCGGCGTTAAGGTTCTGGCTGTCCGTGCAGACGGTGTAGATATGAACGGCCTGAGAAATCTGGGCGATCAGCTGAAAGAGAAGCTGGGCGAAGGTGTTATCGTTATCGCATCCGATCTGGACGGAAAAGTTAATCTGATATCCATGGTAACTCCCGAAGCACAGAAAGCCGGAGCACATGCAGGCAATCTGATTAAAGCCATTGCAGGACTTGTAGGCGGCGGCGGCGGTGGCCGTCCCAATATGGCACAGGCCGGCGGCAAAAATCCCGCAGGAATCGACGATGCCCTGTCTAAAGCTGTAGAAACTGTGGAAGGTCAGCTGAAATAACATACAGGTGTGTCTAAGGTAACAGTTCAGCTGTTGCTGAACTGTTTTAAACAAATTCAGCAAGCATTCGTAATTTTCTGCGAAAATTACTCATTCGGCTAAACGCCGAATATGATTTTAGATTGAAACAGATGCTTCCAAGCAAGCTTGACGCATCTGTTCCATCTAAAATCATGCTCTGCTGAATAGTAACCAAAAAAATGCAAAGTTTGATTATTTTTGTGTTGACGAATAGCAGAATTATGTTATAATAATAGATGTGTTAGAATTTTACCCAAACAGTTGTAAAGACACAATACGCAACTGAAGGGAGGTTAGGTGTGAGCTATGTCAAACGTAATCGTAAAAGATAACGAAAGTTTAGACAGCGCTTTACGCAGATTCAAAAGAAACTGTGCAAAGGCTGGCATTCAGCAGGAAATTCGTAAGAGAGAACATTACGAGAAACCCAGCGTAAGACGTAAGAAAAAGTCAGAAGCTGCAAGAAAACGTAAATATAACTAATCGTTCTATTCTGGCGGATCTGGCTGGATTTTCGCCATATGGTATTGATTGAAAGAATTAAGCCGCAGGTGTTGAGCCTGCGGCTTTTTCTTTTTATTGAATACATACATGCTTTTGTTACATACAATATAAAAAACACATCTGGTGATGAGATGAAAGACCGGATTTTCCATGCAATGCAGATACCGCCGGACATGGCCAGAGGTGTTACCCTGACGGAGATAAGCGGTTATCAGGAAATCAGGATTGAGAATTTTCGTGGAATATGCAGTTATTTTGACACAGAGATCCGGATTCTTGCTTCCGGTTATATGATCTGCGTGGAAGGAAAGAAGCTGCAGATTGCATATTATTCCGAGCTGATCATGCGAATTACCGGGATGATCACGTCAGTGCGGTTCGACAGGAGGAGTTGAATGCTTCGATGGATACGGGGGTGGGTACGGCTGTCGGCAGCAGGCTGCGGTCAGGAACGTTTTCTGAATCTGTGCCGGAACCGGGGGATTGTTGTATGGAATATTGTTTTTCATGAGGACGAATATATCTTCTGCATGTATCAGAATGACTATCAAAGCTGCAGTGATCTGATTCGGAAAGCAGGGATCAGGGTCGTCTGCATGAGAGAATACGGACTTCCCTGTTATCTGAAGCGATATCGGCACAGACATGCTTTTTTTGCAGCTTTTTTTCTGGTTCTGTTCGTCATCGGGTTTGCATCTCTTCATCTGTGGGATATACAGATTGAGAATAATTTATACTATACAGATGATCAGATTCTGAGCTGTCTGGAAGAACAGGGGATTTTCAGAGGTGTCAGAAAGTCGGCAGTGGATTGTGAGGCTGTCGAGCAGGAACTGCGTGATACTTTTGAGAGGATATCCTGGACGGCAGCCAGCGTGGAAGGAACAGTCCTTACGATCCGTGTGGCGGAAAATTACGGTGTGCTGGAAGCGGTCATGGCTGATACAGAACCGGGAGATCTGACAGCGGAAACGGATGGTGTACTGGAAACACTGGTGGTACGCAGGGGCATAGCCATGGTAAAACCGGGTGATCTGGTAACAAAGGGACAGATACTGGTTTCGGGAAGCGTACCGAGGTATAACGATGCCGGGGAATTGACCGGTTATGAATTTGTACATGCTGATGCCGATGTCAGAGTGAGAAGTACGCTGATATATGATGACAGTCTGGATCCGGATCAGATAGAAAAGGTTTATATAAAAGGAAAGGGAGCTGTTTATCATATCGGCATCACAGGCAGGAACTTTTCCTTTTCCGACCCTGTCAGGCTGTACTGGAATCTGACGGACAGGATTGCAGAAACAGCAGGAAGTATGGGGAGTAGAGAGGATGACACAGATGACGAAAGCAGCCGGAAGGAACCGGCCTTGGGAAATGGCGTGGATGAGATCGGGAGCGGCTTTTGGAAAATCAGACTTCCCGGGGCAGGGATTTCACTTCATTTATACAAAGTAGAGCAGAAAGAATACCGAAATTGTCACAAGTGGCTTTCTCAGAAAGAAGCTTCTGTTATTCTGCAGGAAAAACTGGATCAATTCCTTGAAAATATGCAGAAAAATGAGAATGAGGTAGTTGAAAATCATGTCAGAATATATTATGATTCTGTTGTGTACCGTGCCGGCGGAAATATTGTATTTCTCAGCCCACAGGCAGGGTATCAGCCAATTGATTACAGTGCACTGGAAGCAGAGGGGAATCAGACGGAACAGGAGAATTCCGAAGAGTAACAGATCAGCGGACCTTTCAGTCAGCAGGCACTGAAAAAGGAGTCTTTTATTTTATGAGTTTAATTGAACAGTCGCTGGCAATTCCTACAGAGCATGAAAGGAATATTTGCGGGCAGTTTGATGCATATGTGAAAAAAATCGAGAGGGCACTCCGGGTGACCGTTATCTCCAGAGATGGTTTTATGAAGATTATCGGGCCGGAGGAGATGGTCGGAAAAGCAGCCGGAGTATTTACCAGTCTGCTGGAACTGTCGAAAAGGGGCAATACCATTACGGAACAGAATGTGGATTATACCCTCGCACTGGTTTTTGAAGAGAAGCAGGAGGCCGTTCTGGAGCTGGATGATGATGTCCTGTGCAGGACGATTAATGGAAAGCCTGTAAAACCCAAAACACTGGGACAGAAAAGTTATGTAGATGCTATTCAGAATCATATGATCACCTTCGGAATCGGCCCTGCAGGTACCGGCAAAACCTATCTGGCCATGGCTATGGCGGTTAAAGCCTTTAAAAACGGTGAGGTAAACCGGATCATTATGACCCGGCCTGCCATTGAAGCCGGGGAAAAGCTGGGGTTTTTGCCCGGTGATCTGCAGAGTAAGGTAGATCCTTATCTGCGGCCGCTTTATGATGCACATTACCAGATGATGGGACCGGAAACCACGGTCAGCAATATGGAAAAGGGATTGATCGAGGTGGCTCCGCTGGCATATATGAGAGGGCGTACGCTGGACAATGCTTTTATTATTCTGGATGAATCTCAGAATACGACTTCAGCTCAGATGAAGATGTTTCTGACACGAATCGGTTTCGGTTCCAAAGTGGTCGTGACCGGTGATGCCACCCAGCGCGATCTGGCACCGGATATTACCTCCGGTCTTGATACCGCCATGCGTGTACTGAAGAACGTAGAGGGGATTGCCTTTACACAGCTGGGAGCGAAAGATATTGTCCGTCATCCGCTGGTGCAGAAGATCGTCGAAGCATATGAAGTTTATGAAGAACAGGAGAATAAAAAGAACCGGACAGCGGGACGCAGGGGATCTGCAGAAAGCAAAAGTACTTCCGGCAGACGAAGCACGGAATACAGGGAGAAACATTAATCAGAGGAATAGATTATGACAATTGAAATTGAAAATGAATACGGCAGTCAGGATGTGCTGCCTTTTGACTGGGATGCTCTGTTAAGAAAAGTTGTCATGGGAGCCATGGATTTTGAACCCTGCCCCTATGAAGCCGAAGTCAGCATCCTGTTGACAGATAATGAAGAAATACACAGGATCAACCGGGAATTCCGGGGAATCGACCGGCCGACGGATGTACTTTCCTTTCCCATGGTTGAATATGAAGAACCGGGTAATTTTGATCATTGCGAAGATTCCGATCAGGACTGTTTTAATCCGGAAACAGGAGAACTGGTTCTGGGCGACATCGTGATTTCCGTTGACAAGGTGTTGGAGCAGGCCAAAGCTTATGGACATTCCGCTGAGCGTGAGCTGGCATTTCTTGCAGCTCACAGCATGTTCCATCTTTTCGGATACGATCATATGGAAGAGGAAGAACGTCTGGTGATGGAGGAAAGGCAGAAAGAACTGCTGAATCAGCTGGGGATTACACGATAGCTGCAAAGAAAGCTGCATCGAGTCGTTTTTTGGGGTGTGCTTTGTCATTTACCGAAAAAGTGATTGACGCTTCCGTTTTCAGGGTGTATTATCAGTAACTGGTTACAAATGAAGCAGGAACAGTCTGAGTGACAGGCTGTGATGCCGGCGGATACCATGCACATCTGCCGGTTCTATATAATGGAGGATGAGACTTTTTATGGCAGAGAAACAAAAGCGCAGAAGAGAAGCCAATTTTCTGATTCAGGGAAGCATACTGGCAATTGCTTCGGTTATTGTCCGGCTGATCGGTATTGTATACCGGATTCCGCTGACCAATATCCTGGGAGATGGAGGCAATGCGGCATACACCAATGCCTACGAAATCTATTCTCTGATCTGGATGATCGCTTCCTTCGGGATTCCCACCGCCGTATCAAAAATGGTTGCGGAACGTATCGGCAATAAACAGGAATGGAATGCCAGCCGGGTCTTCGTGACTGCGCTTTTATTTGCCACGGTTGTGGGCGCTGCGGCATACAGTGTTCTGTTTTTTGGGGCAGGTTTTTTTGCTGATGTTGTGTATAAAAGAGCGGAGATCAAGTATGCATTGATGGTTCTTGCACCCACAGTCTGGATTTCTGCTTTTATGGGAGCTTTCCGTGGATTCTTCCAGGGATACGGAACCATGGTGCCTACGGCGATTTCCCAGATTATTGAACAGATCGTGAATGCAGTTATGAGTATTCTGGGAGCATGGATCCTGTGGAATATGGGGCACCGTCTTGATCTGCTGCACGGTGATGATCTGTGGGCGGATGCTCTGGGTGCCGCCGGCGGTACTGTCGGTACCCTGTCGGGTGCTGCAGCAGGTCTGATCGTCTGCATTGTCATTTACCGCATGTATTATGCGGGAAGCAGTGAAAAGATTTCCGGAGAATCAAAGGTAAAGGAATCCTATAAACAGCTTCTGTCTACGCTGGTGCTTATGATTCTTCCGATTACACTGAACTCGGCAATCTACAATATCAGCAGTGTACTGGATTCGGCAATTTTCAGTAATTTTGCGGATCTTGCAGGTATGTCGGGAAATGCCTATCAGATCAGCTGGAATGCGTATTCAGGCAAGTATCATCTGCTGACCCATGTGCCGCTGGCATTTGCGACGGCATTATCAGCTTCTGCGGTACCCAATCTTTCCCGTACCCTGAAGACTTCTACACCGGCGCAGATCACGCAGAAGATCCGTACGGCTATTCGTTTTGCCATGCTGATCGCCATTCCTTCCTGCGTGGGGCTGGCTGTACTGAGCAGACCGATTCTGCAGCTTCTGTTTGCAGGAACTCCGGAAAGCAATGATCTGGCCTCCAGACTGCTGATCATGGGCGGAATTACAGTGATCCTGTATTCTTTCTCCACCATTACCAATGGTGTACTGCAGGGAATCGGCCGGGTTAAAGAGCCTGCCAAGAATGCAGCTGTTTCGCTGGCTGCGCATCTGGTGATCCTGATTCTCTGTCTGTGGCTGCTGCCTTTCGGTATTTACGGTGTGGTTGTTGCCGATATTATTTTCGGCCTGATGATGAATGTCATGAATTATCGCTCCATTTACCGGGCAATCCGTTTTAAGCTGGAGATCAAATGTACCTTCCTGCTTCCTGCCGTAAGCTCTGTTCTGATGGGCATTGCCGCATGGGGAACCTGGAAAGGTCTGTACATTCTTCTGAAGAGCAACACCGTTGCCGTACTGCTGGCCATCTGCGTGGCAGTGGCAGTTTATGCGGTAGCTCTGCTGTTAACCGGCGCGATTTCGGAATCGGATCTGAAAGCTTTTCCCAAAGGCGCGCTGCTGGTTAAGATTGCAAAAAAACTGCATTTGTTAAGAAAAACAGCCTGAATCAATTTATCTGAAACAGGATATATGAATTTTTCAGGTTATATTGAATAAAAATGAAGAATATGGCAGATACTATACGTAAAGGAGTGATTGTTTATGAGATTACGTATCTGTATCTGCCTTTTCGCTGTAATGTCTCTGATTGCGGCGGGATCCGTTTTCGGATATATGTCTCTTAAAAAAGAGTATGCTGATTTAAACAGGCAGTATGAGGACAGTATAAACCAGACGGCTTCGTCGCTGACGGGGCAGGAGGAATATGCAGAGGACCGTGAAGAAGAGACGCAGAAAGAAACACAGAAGGCGGCCGGTTCGGATGCTTTTTATTATGTCACATTGAGTAATGATGAAATTATTGCCTATACCGGAGATCACCGGCAGGTCTGTATGCGGACAAGAATTGATGAAGAGGAGCTGGCAGAGGCACTGATTCAGGAACTGAAGCAGGGGATTTATCTGGAGAATCTGCCGGCGCTTTATGAGTACCTTGAAAACTGCAGCAGCTGAGCGGCAGGATATCCGCATCGGGATTTATTCAGCCGGATGCGGATTCTTTTCAGATACAGAAAGACAGGAGAACAAATGTGAAAAAACGGAAATTACATATTGTGATTGCAGGAGCAGGAGCGTCGGGGCTTATGGCAGCAATCAGCGCTGCAGAAGCAGGGGCGCATGTTACTTTGCTGGAACAGAAGGAAAAAACAGGAAAGAAAATACTTGCCACCGGAAACGGCCATTGTAATTTTACTAATGACAGAATGGATGTATCATGCTATCATGGAAACGAATTTGCCATGCAGGTGATTGAGCGCTTCAATGTGGAAAAAACGCTGGATTTTTTTCGGACACTGGGCATATTTCCACACGAAAGGAACGGATATTATTATCCCATGTCGGAACAGGCGCAGGCGGTTGCCGATCTGCTCCGGAAAAAAGCGGAAGAACTTGGTGTGGAAATTCTGACAGACTGTAAAGTGCTGGAAATTCGTAAAGCTGAAAAAGCGCAGAAAAAAACGGAGGTTTCTTTGGCTGAAAAAGGAAAGAGCGGTTTTCAGATTCTGGTACGGATAACAGAAAAAGAAGCAATCCGGTGTGATGCCCGGGAAACAGGGCGAAAAAACAGTAAAAAGAATAGTATGCAGAATGCTGCCGGGAAAAACGGCAGAAAAAAGACGGCCTGTGAAACCGTTCGCTGTGAGGAACGGGTTCTGTACAGCGACCGTGTGATTCTGGCCTGCGGCGGCAAAGCATCACCGGCTCTTGGGTCGGATGGAAACGGATATGAACTGGCCCGTTTGCTGGGTCACCATATCGTGACTCCTCTGCCGGTATTAACCGGCATCCGCTGCGGGGAAGCCTGGTTCAAACAGCTGGCCGGTGTACGGGTTTCTGCCCGTGTAACGATTCTGGCAGACGGAAAGCCTCTGGCTTCCGACACCGGAGAACTTCAGCTGACGGATTACGGAATATCGGGAATCCCTGTTTTTCAGGTCAGCCGTTATGCAGCAAAAGCTTTGGAAGAGCGAAAACGTGTTCAGGCGGAGATTACATTTTTCCCGGAACTCAGTGAAGCAGAGCTGACCGTTTATCTGCAGACACATACAGAAAAACAGTATGCCGGTCTTTATCCGGCAAAGCTGCTGGCGGTGCTGAAGCAGCTGACAAAGGAGCAGAGAAAGAGTCTGCCTGATCTTACCCGGCATCTGCTGTGTACCTGCCGGGAGATGAACGGATTTGACCGGGCTCAGGTTACCTGCGGAGGAGTTGATCTGCAGGAAGTCAGTGGAGACACACTGGAATCACTTCTCTGCCCCGGCCTGTATTTTGCCGGGGAACTGCTGGACGTGGATGGAATCTGCGGAGGTTATAACCTTCAGTGGGCCTGGTCAAGCGGATGGCTGGCAGGACAGGCAGCAGCAGGAATATGATAAAAACAATAACGATACAATGGAATCACGGCGTCTGTGAATCTGACGCCGGAGCAGACAGGTTGATAATATGATACAGATTTCTCAAATGAAATGCAGACCCGGTCATCATCCGGAGGAACCGGCCCGAAAGGCTCTGAAATTATTAAAATTATCCGCATCTTCCGTAAAAAAGGTAAGCATATGGAAACGGTCCATTGATGCCAGAAAGAAACCGGATATTTATTATATTTACACTATGCTGGTAGATACCGGTATGGGTGCGGATCGGGAAGAAAAGCTGGTTAAAAAGCTTAAGAATAAAAATATCACGGTCGCCCATCCTGTGAAATACCGTTTCCCGGAGCCGGGCAATGTCCCCATGGAACATCGTCCTGTTGTGATCGGTATGGGTCCTGCAGGTATGTTCTGTGCACTTTTACTGGCCCGGGCAGGTTATCGTCCCCTTGTTCTGGAACGGGGAAAAGCCGTGGAAGAACGAATCCGTTCCGTGGAGACTTTCTGGAAAACCGGTGAACTGGATCCTGACTGCAATGTGCAGTTCGGAGAAGGCGGAGCCGGTACATTTTCCGACGGCAAGCTGAATACGCTGGTAAAAGATCCGGCAGGCAGAGGACGGAAGGTTCTGGAACTGTTTGTGGAGGCCGGCGCGCCGGAGGATATCCTGTATGTGAATAAACCTCATATCGGAACAGATGTCCTGCAGCATGTAGTTGCCGCAATACGCCGGCAGATCCTGGAAGCGGGAGGAGAAATCCGCTTTCAGACAAAAGTAACAGGAATCCTGCATGAAAACGGCCGGGTAACCGGTGTGGAAACAGAAGAAGGCGTGATTCCTGCAGAACAGGTGGTACTGGCCATCGGGCACAGTGCACGGGATACTTTTTCCATGCTGGAAAAAAGAGGAATCCGTATGGAACCCAAATCCTTTGCCGTAGGCATGCGGATCGAACATCCGCAGTCCATGATCAATGAAAGCCAGTATGGAATGGCGCATCCTGAAGATCTTCCTGCGGCAGACTACAAACTGACACACCGCGCATCCGGCGGAAGAGGAGTGTATTCTTTCTGTATGTGTCCCGGGGGACAGGTTGTAAACAGCTCTTCAGAGCCCGGACGCCTTGTTGTTAACGGCATGAGTTACCGGGCAAGAGACGGCCGCAATGCAAACAGCGCCCTCATCGTTACGGTCACACCGGAAGATTTTCCCGGAGAAGGCGTACTTTCCGGTGTGGAATTCCAGCGCCGGATTGAAGAGGCAGCCTGGAAGACCGGGCAGGGGCAGATTCCCATGCAGCTTTTCGGTGATTTTCGTGAGAACCGGGCTTCTGATCATCTGGGAGAAGTGATTCCCGATCATAAGGGAGAAAGTACGCTGACAAATCTGCGGGATATTCTTCCGGAAGCTTTGAACGAAGCGCTGATTGAGGGAATTGAAGCCTTTGAACATAAGATCAGGGGCTTTGCCAGAGAAGATGCTGTCCTGTCGGCGGTGGAAGCAAGAACTTCTTCGCCGGTTAAGATCCTGCGGGATGAGAATATGATGAGCAATATCAAAGGACTGTATCCCTGCGGGGAAGGACCCGGGTATGCGGGAGGGATCATGTCTGCGGCCATGGACGGATGCCGGGCTGCTGAAACCATTGCCGCACAGTTTGCCCCTTTTCCTGTTCTGGACAGGTAAATAAAAATAGATTATAATGGAGAAGGAACACTATGAATGTGAGAGAAAGACTGAAAGATAAAAAGCGGATCGTGGTGAAGATAGGGTCTTCTTCCCTTACCCATCAGGACAACGGTTCTCTGAATCTGCGTAAGATTGAAGCGCTGGTACGTGTGCTTTGTGAACTGAAAAATCTCAATAAGGATGTGGTGCTGGTCAGCTCCGGCGCCATTGCAGCAGGCAGACAGGCGGCCGGCCGGCTTCCGAAGCCTGACCGGATTTCCCAGAAGCAGGCACTGGCGGCCATTGGACAGGCCCATCTGATGATGACTTATCAGCGGATATTCAGTGAGTACAGCCATCTGACGGCACAGATCCTCATGACAAAGGATACACTGATCAATAAAGAAAGTTATATGAACGCGCGAAATACCTTTGAGGAACTGTTTCAGCTGGGAAGTATCCCCATTGTGAATGAGAATGATACGGTTGCCACTCATGAAATCGTGTTTGGTGATAATGACCGGCTGTCTGCCGTAGTAGCGGCGCTGGTTCATGCGGATCTTCTGATCCTGCTGTCGGATATTGACGGTATGTATACGGGAGATCCCAGAAAGGATCCGCAGGCCAGATTGATTCCGGAAGTGGAGCGTATTGATGAGGAGCTTCTGTCCATGGCAGGCGGTGCAGGCAGCGATGTGGGAACCGGCGGTATGGCGGCAAAGCTGGCGGCAGCGCAGATCGCCGCAGATTCCGGCGTGGATATGGTGATCGCCAATGCAGATGATGTGAAGAACATTTACCGGATCATTGACGGAGAAGACTGCGGAACCCTGTTCCATGCCCATAAAAACCCTTCCTTTCATTTAAGGGAGTATATTGAAAAGTATTAAAAACACTGAACTACCAGATGACGGAAAGGCGGTACATCCAATGGATGAAAAAGACATTGAACGAATCAATGAATTATATAGAAAGATGAAAGAAACTGGTCTGACTCCTGAAGAAAAGGAAGAACAGTCCAGATTGCGCGGCGAATACATTCAGGCCATGAGGAGAAATCTGCGGGGGCAGCTTGAGACCATTAAAATCCAGAATCCTGATGGCAGTATGATCGATGTTAAGGCGCGCCATGATAAAAAATATGGCCAGGGAGGCAAAAAGCCTCAGGCCTGAGGAGGTATTTTCTTATGCAGGAAAAAAAAGAAGTCAGGAAAATGATCAAACAGTTCCGGGATGCAGCTACTGATGCGGAAGTTGCAGCCATGAGCAGCAAGGTGGCCGATTTTATCGTATCCATTCCCGAATTTCAGAAAGCGGAATGTGTTTACGCTTATATTGACTACAACCATGAGGTTATGACGGACGAGATCATTTCCCGTGCATGGGCAGCCGGCAAGCGCGTAGCAGTGCCCAAGGTTGTCGGCAAAGATCTGATATGGTACTACATAACGAAGTTTGAAGATGTGGAATCCGGTTATATGGGAATCCGCGAGCCGAAAACCACGCTTCCCGAAGCCCATGAGACCGATGCATTTTTCGTAATGCCCGGTGTTGCATTTGACAGAGCGCATCACAGAGTCGGATACGGCGGAGGATTTTATGACAGATATCTGGAAAAGCCCAATACGCATTATAAAGCAGCGCTGGCATTTGAATTCCAGATTCTGGATACGGTTCCTTTTGAAGCACATGATATCCTTCCGGATGCCATTGTATCGGAGAAAGCAATTTATTAAGCAGAACAGTTACTATATAAAGACAGTGAGGAATGAATGTGGTTGATTTAATTGAAATGGGGCAGGCTGCCCGCAGAGCAGCCCGTATTTTGAATAAACTGGGAGTTTCGGAGAAAAACAGAGGGCTGGCAGCTGCAGCAGATGCGCTGCTGGCCGGCGAAGCTTTGCTGATTCAGGAAAATGCAAAAGATATGGAAGCCGGACGTGCCAAAAACATGTCTCAGGGGCTTCTTGACCGTCTGCTTCTGACGCATGACAGAATTGCCGCCATGGCGGATGGACTGCGTCAGATCATTGCGCTGGAGGATCCGGTGGGAGAGGTCCTTTCCATGAAAAAGCGTCCCAACGGTCTTCTGATCGGTAAAAAACGGGTTCCCATCGGCGTAATCGGTATTATTTACGAATCGCGCCCCAATGTAACAGCGGATGCTTTCGGCCTTTGCTTCAAAACAGGCAATGCTGTGATCTTAAAAGGCGGAAGCGATGCCATTCATTCCAATCTGGCCATTGCATCGGTGATTCGTGATGCACTGAAGGCGGCGGGGCTTCCGGAGGATGCCGTTCAGCTGATCGGCGATACCAGCCGGGAGACAGCCACCGCCATGATGAAGATGAACGGATATATCGATGTACTGATACCGCGGGGCGGAGCCGGTCTCATCCGCTCTGTGGTTCAGAACAGTACCGTGCCGGTTATCGAAACGGGAACCGGAAACTGTCATATTTATGTGGATGAAAGCGCAGATCTTGATATGGCGCTGGATATTATCATCAATGCCAAGACACAGCGTGTAGGTGTGTGCAACGCCTGTGAATCCATCGTGCTTCATGAAGCGGTTCTTGATGCATTTACCGGCAGACTGGCAGAAGCGCTGAAGGCACGGCATGTGGAGATGCGCGGTGATGAACCGGTCTGCAGACGGGCAGATGGGATACTTCCGGCATCGGAAGAAGACTGGGGAACCGAATATCTGGATTATATCGTATCCATCCGGACGGTTTCCGGTATTGATGAAGCAATCGATCATATTAACCGGTATAATACCGGACATTCCGAAGCCATTATCACCCGGGATTATGCCAACGCACAGAAATTCCTGGATGAAGTGGATGCGGCAGCAGTTTATGTCAATGCATCCACCCGTTTTACGGACGGCGGTGAATTCGGATTTGGTGCGGAAATCGGCATCAGCACCCAGAAACTTCATGCAAGAGGTCCCATGGGACTGACCGAGCTGACCACCACAAAATATATTATATACGGGAATGGACAGACCCGTTAAAAATTTATTATCAGGGAGAGTTTTGTTTGAAGAAGATCAGAGAAATGCAGGCTGTGGGAGATCTGATCCCCGGCGCTCCGCTTCGGGAGCCCGAAAGACAGCTTCTGTTTATGGATAAATGCCGTGAGCTGGTGGAAGAAAAGGCGAAAGCGGCAGGCAGACCTTTGACGGCTGCCGTTATTAATTTCGGATGTCAGATGAATGCCAGGGATGCGGAAAAACTCCGCGGCATTCTGAAGAAGATCGGATATGAGATAACCGAGGAAGAAACAGCGGATTTTGTACTGTATAATACCTGTACGGTCCGCGATAATGCGAACCAGAAGGTTTACGGCCGTCTGGGATATCAGAAAACCTTTAAGAAACAGAATCCGGAGATGATCGTGGCTCTGTGCGGCTGCATGATGCAGGAACCGGAGGTTATTGAAAAAATCAAAAAAAGCTACCGCTTTGTGGATATCATTTTCGGAACACACAATGTATATAGACTGGCGGAGCTTCTGTATGCCCATCTGACCAGCAGAAGTATGATCATTGATGTCTGGAAAGATACGGATACCAGCGTGGAGACACTGCCGGTGGATCGCAAATATTCCTTCAAATCCGGTGTAAATATTATGTATGGCTGCAACAATTTCTGCAGCTACTGTATTGTTCCCTATGTAAGAGGCAGGGAACGCTCCAGAACACCGGAAGAAATTCTTGCAGAGTGCAGAAAACTGGCCGATGAAGGAATTGTGGAAGTGATGCTTCTGGGACAGAATGTCAATTCCTACGGCAAAAATCTGGAAAATCCCATGACTTTTGCGCAGCTGTTAAAAGAAGTGGAAAAAATTGAAGGCATTAAGCGGATCCGTTTTATGACCTCCCATCCCAAGGATCTGTCAGATGAACTGATCCAGGTCATGAAAGAAAGTAAAAAAATCTGCCGTCATCTTCATTTGCCGCTTCAGTCGGGAAGCAGCCGGATCCTGAAGATCATGAACCGCCGCTATGACAAGGAAAGATATCTGGCTCTGGCAGAAAAAATCAAGCGGGAAATTCCCGGTATTGCGCTGACGACGGATATTATTGTTGGCTTCCCCGGAGAGACTGAGGAAGACTTTGAAGAAACACTGGATGTAGTCCGCAAAGTACGCTACAGCAGCGCATTTACCTTTATATATTCCAAACGTACGGGAACGCCTGCAGCCGCCATGGAGGATCAGATTCCGGAGGAGGTTTCCAAAGAGCGTTTCGGCAGACTGCTCAGTCTGGTACAGGAAATTGCAGCAGAAGAATGTACTCTTCTCACCGGTGAGACAGAAGAAGTTCTGGTGGAAACCACCAGCAATCACGAAGGGATGGTTTCCGGACGTCTGAGCAATAATATGGTCGTACATTTCCCCGGTACCGAGGACCTGATCGGAAGCTTTGTGCATGTCAGGCTGGATGAAGCAAAGGGCTTCTACTATATCGGTACGCAGGTAGAATCATAAATACACGGACAGAAAGGAGCAGGTGCAGCAATGCACCGACAGAAAGATGAACAACTTTAAAGACGCAACCAATTGTCTGCATGCCGGCTATGAGCCGAAAAAGGGAGAACCCCGCATGCTCCCCATTATTCAGAGCACAACCTTCAAATATGATGACAGCGATCAGATGGGCCGTTTATTTGATCTGGAAGAAGACGGATATTTCTATTCCCGTCTCGCCAATCCCACTGCAGATGCGGTAGCAGCCAAAATCTGTGCGCTGGAAGGCGGTGTGGCAGCCATGCTGACCTCTTCGGGACAGGCAGCAAACTTCTTCGCCATGTTCAACATCTGCAGTGCAGGCGATCATATCGTATCTGCAGCAACGATTTACGGCGGAACTTCCAATCTGCTGACCGTAACCATGAAAAAAATGGGTATTGATGTAACACTGGTGGATCCCGATGCTTCCTATGAGGAGCTGTGCAAAGCCATGAAGCCCAATACAAAGCTGGTATTCGGGGAAACCATTTCCAATCCTTCCCTTGTGGTTCTTGATATTGAAAAGTTTGCAAAACTGGCACATGACCACGGCGTTCCGCTGATTGTGGACAATACATTTGCAACACCCATCAACTGCAAGCCGTTTCAGTTCGGCGCAGACATCGTGACCCATTCCACCACCAAATATATGGACGGTCATGCAGCACAGATCGGAGGAGCAATCGTTGACAGCGGTAATTTCGACTGGATGGCACATGCGGATAAGTTTCCCGGCATGACCACACCGGATGAATCCTACCATGGCATTGTGTATGCGGAGAAATTCGGTAAAGCCGGATATATTACAAAAGCAACGGCACAGCTGATGCGTGATCTGGGCTCCACACCGGCTCCCATGAATGCGTTTCTGCTGAACATGGGTCTGGAATCTCTGCCGCTTCGTATGGCCGCACACTGCTCCAATGCCCTGAAGGTGGCTCAGTATCTGAAGAATAATGAACATGTTGCATGGGTAAACTACCCCGGTCTGGAAGGCGATAAATACTATGAAAACGCACAGAAATACATGCCGAAGGGAACCTGCGGCGTTGTCGTATTCGGCCTGAAGGGCGGACGTGAAACCTGTATCAGATTTATGGATCATCTGAAACTTGGTTCCATTGTAACACATGTAGCCGATGCCAAGACCTGCGTACTCCATCCGGCAAGCCATACTCACAGACAGCTGAACGATGAACAGCTGGTGGAAGCAGGTGTCAGCCCGGATCTGATTCGTTTCTCTGTCGGAATCGAAGATATTGATGATATTCTTGCAGATATTGAACAGGCGCTGGCAGCTGCTACAGCAGAATAACAGAGCGGGAAGCTGTGCAATATGCAAAAACGGCAGGCCAGATTCGGCAGTGTGTACTTTTTTACTTGAAAAATGCAATTCTTAAACATAAAAACTGTGATTTTTTTGTCAGATTCTGCCCGCCTGGTCGAAATCAAAATGTTCTTGTAAAAAAACAAAGTTGATTCCGAGGGCAAATCCGGCAAATCTCACAAAAGTGTTTTTTTCGGTGAAAATGTCTGTTTTTTTAATAGACATTTTCGCTTTTTTGTGAGAAAATTAGGAATGGAAAAGCGGAACGGAAGGTTTCGCTGATAAAATCCAAATTAGTGATTTTGATTATGCTGGCAGCAATGGCCGCCCCCCATGGCAGCTTTTGCAGCAGTACATATTCGAAAGGAGTAAAACCAATGATTTATTCACATGAAGTTGAAAAAATGTGTCCGGTAGGACAGGGCGTTAAGCATGGCGCAGCACCGATTCCCGTTGAAGGCAAGTGGGTTAAGGCAAAAGAAGTTACCGATATTTCAGCATTAACACATGGTATTGGCTGGTGTGCACCTCAGCAGGGCGCATGCAAACTGACCCTCAACGTGAAAGATGGTATCATCCAGGAAGCACTGGTGGAAACCATCGGATGTTCCGGTATGACCCATTCAGCAGCTATGGCTTCTGAAATCCTTCCCGGTCTGACCATTCTGGAAGCTCTGAATACTGACCTGGTATGTGATGCAATCAACACCGCTATGAGAGAACTGTTCCTGCAGATCGTTTACGGCCGCAGCCAGAGTGCTTTCTCAGAAGATGGTCTGCCGGTTGGCGCAGGTCTGGAAGATCTGGGTAAGGGTCTCCGTTCTCAGGTTGGTACCATGTACGGTACATTAAAGAAAGGTCCCCGTTACCTGGAGATGGCAGAAGGCTATGTAACAGGTATCGCACTTGACGAAGAAGATTTAATCATTGGCTATCAGTTCGTTAACCTTGGTAAGATGACAGACTTCATCAAGAAGGGTGATGACCCCGCAACTGCTTATGAAAAGTCAAAAGGTCAGTATGGCCGTGTTGCAGACGCAGTTAAGATTATCGATCCCAGAACTGATGAAGTAATTAAATAATACGGAGGTAACTGAAAGATGGCTTTATTTGAATCATATGAAAGAAGAATTGACAAGATCAATGCTGTATTAAACAGCTATGGTATTGCTTCCATCGAAGAAGCTGAAAAAATCACAAAAGATGCTGGTCTGGATGTTTACAATCAGATCAAAGGCATTCAGCCTATCTGCTTCGAGAATGCATGCTGGGCATACACAGTAGGTGCAGCAATCGCAATCAAGAAAAACTGCAGAAAAGCTTCCGAAGCTGCAGCAGCAATCGGTGAAGGTCTTCAGGCTTTCTGTATCCCCGGTTCTGTAGCTGATACCCGTAAAGTAGGTCTTGGACATGGTAACCTTGGTAAGATGCTTCTGGAAGAAGAAACAGAATGTTTCGCATTCCTGGCAGGACATGAATCCTTCGCAGCAGCTGAAGGCGCAATCGGTATCGCTGAAAAAGCCAACAAGGTTCGTAAGAAACCCCTGCGTGTTATCCTGAATGGTCTGGGTAAAGATGCAGCACAGATCATCTCCAGAATCAACGGTTTTACTTATGTAGAAACAGAATACGATCCCTACACCAACACAGTTAAGGAAGTATTCCGCAAATCCTACTCTGAAGGTCTTCGTGCAAAAGTTAACTGCTACGGCGCTAACGATGTATGTGAAGGCGTTGCAATCATGCACAAGGAAGGTGTTGACGTTTCCATCACCGGTAACTCCACCAACCCTACAAGATTCCAGCATCCCGTAGCCGGTACATACAAGAAAGAATGTATCGAACAGGGTAAGAAATACTTCTCAGTAGCATCAGGCGGCGGTACAGGACGTACACTGCATCCCGATAACATGGCAGCAGGTCCTGCTTCCTACGGTATGACAGATACTTTAGGCCGTATGCATTCTGACGCACAGTTCGCAGGTTCTTCATCTGTACCCGCTCATGTAGAAATGATGGGTCTGATCGGCGCCGGCAACAACCCCATGGTTGGTATGACTGTTGCAGTAGCTGTTTCCATCGAAGAAGCAGCTACTGCAGGAAAGTTCTAAAAAATCCTTGAATAAGGTTCTGTAGCAGAATACAAATCCCCATTGTTTCCATTTGGTTCAATGGGGATTTGTTTTTCCTGAAGAGAAGAGTATTATAGGAAAAACTGATTTGCGTATATTGATGAGTAAACTGGATAAAAAGAAGGAAGATTGACATATAATATGTTTTATAGTAAAATATTATAGATTTAGATTTTGAGAGGATATTAACATAAGAAAATATATTTCAACTTGAAATATATCTGAAAAAGAGAGGGAGTAACAGGAGGAGTTCATGTACGAACGGGCAAAAAATAGATGGTTTAAACACTTTGATTTTATTATTTTAGATTTGCTGGTTATTGAACTGGCATATTTATTTGCGTGCTATTTGAGAATGAAAAACAGTTGGTATCTGTTTACTGATTTGTACAGAACCATGCGGGTGTTGATCCTTTTATTAGATGGTATCATTATATGTACCATTCCTGTGCATAAGAACATTTTAAAACGAAAAGTTTATCAAGAGTTTCTGGAATCGATTAAGAATATAACTGTTCTTGTAGTTGCAATGATGCTTTATCTCTATTTCATGCAGAAAGCATATTTCTTTTCTCGTTCAGTATTTATAACATTTTGGATATGTGCATGCGGCGGGATGTGTCTTGTTCGAATCGGATATAAACAGATCGTGCGCTCATATCTTTTGAAACATGGACGAATGGCAAGGATGCTGCTGATTGCAGATGCTCAGAAAGCTGAGAAAACGTTGAAACGTTTGGAGCGTCACAGCGAAAACCGTTTTAAAATGAAAGCCGTTTTGTTGGTGAACTCATCGGATGACAGGAACTTTGAACTGGAAAATTATCTTCGCAGTTGTCCTGATTTTTCAGATATTGTTTTTTTTAATGACTTGGATGAATTATATACATATATGAGAAATGGGGTTATTGATGAGGCGATAATTGACCTTTCTGATAATTCGCTGGCGGAGGAAATGGTTCATAATCTGATGGTTACCGGATTGACAGTACACATTAATCTGGCACATACATTCGGCAATCTGCCGAATGAGATGGTGGAAAAAGTCGGAGGGTTGACTGTGCTGACTTCGAGTGTCAGTGTTGCTTCTCCGGCTCAATTGCTGTTGAAAAGAATGATGGATATTGCGGGCAGTTTGGTTGGTCTTATGATCACTGCTGTGGCATTTGTGATTTTTGCTCCCATAATATATATTCAGTCACCGGGACCAATTTTCTACTCTCAGGTTCGCATCGGGAAAAATGGGAGAAAATTTAAAATTTATAAATTCCGTTCCATGTATCCTGATGCAGATAAAAGAAAGGCAGAGTTGATGGCACAGAACAAAATGGAAGGGCTCATGTTTAAGATAGATAATGATCCACGCATTATACCGATTGGACGTTTGATGAGAAAGCTTTCCATTGATGAGCTGCCTCAGTTTTACAACATCCTGAAAGGAGACATGAGTCTGGTTGGAACCCGTCCCCCTACAGTGGATGAGTGGGAGCAATACAGCCCTCATCACCGTGCAAGACTCTGTTCAAAACCCGGACTGACAGGCATGTGGCAGGTAAGCGGCAGAAGCGATATTACGAATTTTGAAGAGGTTGTAGCGTTGGATCTGAAATATATACGGGAATGGAATCTGTGGCTGGATATTAAATTGCTGTTTAAGACAGTACAGGTGGTACTGATGGGAAAAGGCTCTGTGTGAGATTATGTGATATGCAATATTACGCTGAAAGCAAAGATTAGTGTAGTATTAGGAGAAAGAGGATATGGCTAAAAGGAAGGAAAAATTAAAAATTTGTTTGGTGGGTTCTTCAGGTGGTCACTTAACTCATTTATATATGTTGAAACCTTTTTGGGAAAAGCATGACAGGTTTTTTGTTACGTTTGACAAGGAGGATGCAAGAAGTCTATTGCAGGATGAAAAGATGATTCCATGCTATTTTCCTACAAACAGAAGTTTAAAAGCACTGATTATCAATACAAAATTGGCATGGAAAGTATTACGTAGAGAAAAACCGGATTTAATTATTTCATCTGGCGCTGCGGTTGCGGTTCCTTTTTTCTATTTGGGTAAATTATTTGGAGCAAAATTAATTTATATTGAGGTATTTGATCGAATTGATAAACCGACTATTACAGGAAAAATGGTTTATCCGATTACAGATCAGTTTGTTGTAGAATGGGAAGAAATGAAAAAAGTTTATCCTAAATCTGTAAACTTAGGAAGTATTTTCTGACGGAGAGATGGAGAATGATTTTTATAACAGTTGGTACACATGAACAGCCATTTAATAGACTGCTGGAATATATAGATGAATTAAAGGGTAACGGAACAATTGTGGAAGAAGTTATTATGCAGACTGGTTTTAGTACATATGAACCTAAATATTGTAAATGGAAAAAATTATTTTCATTTGCGGAAATGAATGAATACGTTGAACGGGCAAGGATCGTAATAACACATGGTGGTCCGTCCAGCTTTATTATGCCGTTACAGGTTGGTAAAATTCCGATTGTTGTTCCGAGGCAAAAAAAATATAATGAACATGTGAATGATCATCAAATCGTTTTTTGCAGAGAAGTTGCCAGACGACAGGGAAATATTATAGAGGTGGAGGAAATGAAAAGGCTAGGAGAAGTAATCACCCAATATGATTCTTTGGTTGCTGGTATGGATGTTAATAGGCACAGTAACAATGAAAAATTTTGTGAAGAATTTGAAAAACTAGTTGATAGGATGTTCCATGATGAATAAATATTGTATAAGTGTTATTATACCTGTGTATAATGCTGAAAAATATCTTGAAAAGTGTTTGGATTCAATTATTGCACAAACAATTTACGAAGAAATTGAAGTTATTGTAGTCAATGATGGTTCTACCGATGGGACAGATATGGTATTGGAAAAATACTCATCTGCGCATAGTAATTTTACAATAATTAAAATTGAGAATGGTGGTGTTTCTAACGCCCGCAATGTTGGAATGCAAAATGCAAAAGGAGAATTCGTTACATTTGTAGACGCAGATGATTGGATTGAACCGGATTGTTATGAAAAAATGTATAGAGTGGCTAAGGATTCTTCTGCAGATATAGTCGCAGCGGGTATGTTTATTGATGCTGGTGCAGAAGAACTGGTTGTGAGAAAGTTGGTTGATGAAGATGCTTTGATTCACCAGATTGATGCTGTGAAGAGTTATCTTTGTGGAGATATGGATGTTCACGTTTGTACTAAAATTTTTAGACATGAGGTGATTGCTGCTCATGAATTTTCTGTCAATATCAATATTGCAGAAGATCGGTTGTTTGTATATGAGTGCATAATAGATTCGAATACTGTATACATGATGAAAGATTGTTTTTATCATTACTTCCAAAATGAGGATTCTGTAATGAATCAATCTTTTTCAAAAAAGAATCTGGACAATATTACAGTGGGAAAAAAAATAAAGAAGATGACCCGCGATGTTTATCCTGATATGATGCCTTATGCTGAAAGTATGTATGTAAGTATGGAATGCAGACTTTATGGAGAATTGTATGCAAGTAGTGAGAAAAGGAATTTTGAAAAAATTTATGAGGAACTTAAAAAAGATATACAGGAATATAGTATCTTCAACGCAATTAAATATATGTCAAAAAAACATTTTATAGCACTTTTATTATCAAAAATCAGTCCTTCGATTTATAATACATTGCGTGGAAATTCTCGGTTGAAATTTAGAAAGTAATGGTGGAATATGAAAAAAGTATTAGTTTTTGGAATGACTGACAATCCGGGTGGGGTTGAAAGTGTTATTATGAATTATTATAGAAATATAGACAGGAGAAAAATACAATTTGATTTTTTATGCAACAGTGAAATTGTGGCATATGAAGATGAAATAATAGAATTGGGGGGGAATGTATATAAAATTACCCCTAGAAAAGAAAGTTATTTTAAATTTAGACGCGAACTTAATAGTTTTATGGCGGAAAATGCAGTTAAATATTCTGCGATATGGGTTAATCTTTGCAGTCTGGTTAATATTGATTACTTGATATTTGCAAAGAAATATGGAATTTCAAAAAGAATCATTCATTGTCACAATGCAGATAATGATGCAGGTTTCATAAAAGAATACATTCATAAATTTAATCGTTTCAGATTGAAAAAATATGCAACAGATTTTTGGTCATGTTCAGAAAGTGCGTCGCCTTGGTTTTTTACAAAAGATATAGTTTCAAGCGCGCATTATAAAGTGATTACCAATGCTATAGATATTAGAAAATATCGAAAGAATCATGAACTGAGAGATAAATACAGACGACAGTTTGGATTAGAAGATAAAATTGTTATTGGACATGTTGGCAGGTTCCATTTTCAGAAAAATCATAAATTTTTAGTGAATGTTTTTGAAGAGCTTTCAAAAAAAGATCCGAGATACCATTTGCTTTTGGTTGGTCAGGGAACGATGGAACAGGAAATCAGAAAGATGGTAAAAGTAAAAGGCCTTACTGAAAAAGTCACATTTGCAGGTGTTAGATCAGATGTGGAAAATATGTATCAGATAATGGACTTATTCGTTTTACCGTCGATATTTGAAGGTTTGGGAGTAGTTGCTTTAGAAGCGCAGGCATGCTCATTGCCGTGTCTATTGGCAGATACTGTTCCGATGATTGTAAAGGTTAACCCAAATGTTGCTTTTCTTTCTTTAGATGCTCCGATTAATCAATGGGTTGATACTATAGTAAGAATGGTTGGTTCTTTTATTAGAGACGAAGATAATAAAATTGAAAATTCAGAGTATAATATCTTTGCTCAAATAGAAAATTTTGAAATGGTAATAGGAGCAGAAGAATGAAAATTAATGTGAAGCTGGAAAAAAAAATACAACATCTGGAAATTATACCAATTATCAGTTTTTTACTTTTTTTTAAAATCGTAAATATTGAGTTTATCAATTCTCCTGTATATACTCTGGCAGAATATATATTTTTGTTTGTTGCAGCATTGTATTCTTTTCGACATGCAAACAAAATCAACAAGGAAGAGTATAGAGTGATTTCAATTGTTGCGATATTAGGTATATGTATTTTTATTTCAGCGTGTATCAATCACGTAGAGTCTTATTATATTCGTGCAGCTGCTTATTACGCAGTTTATTTGACCATTCTTTTCTTTTATTTAGCAGTGATTGCATCCGATGGAAAAGTAAATGAATTTTTGAAGGCCGGAAAGATATATTTGACAATTGTATTATGCATAAATGATGTGTTAATGATACTCTTACCAGATGTGTTTTATAATATTCATGAGCGCGACATAGGAACCTGTTTATTGGGAAATAAATTTTCTGTAGCTTATGCGCATATGCTTTATATCTTTATTGTTTGTTTTTTGGAACAAAACGAAGCTAAACGGAAAAAAAAGCTTTTTATTTGTTCTGTAATTATGTCAGTACTTTGTATTTTTATTGATTGTACAACGGCTTTACTGGCAATTTGGGTATTTGTTTTTCTTTACTTTTTAGGTCCTAAAATCAGAAATATTTTATCAAGTCCCATTTCGGTTATATTAGTTTTCGGATTATCCTCAGTACTGCTTATTTTATTTTCTGATATTTTAAATTTTGCTCCTCTGAGATTCTTTATTGAAAACATACTACATAGAGATGCTACATTAACAGGAAGAATGGAAGTATATCCATATATTTCTCAGTTAGTATCGAACCATAAATGGTTTGGATATGGATACGGTACAACAATTGTTAAGGAAACAACAATCTGGTATGCTAATGTTCAGAATGCATTCTGGGATTTTATTATACGTTATGGGATCATTACCATGATAATCATGGTAGTCCTGTTGGTATTCGTTGTTCATAGACAACATAAAATTGTGAAGAAAAAAGATATGTTCCAATACTATTTATGGTTTGGGGTATGTATGATATATGTATATATCTTTATGGGAATAGGTGAAATTGTATATGGCATATATTTCTTCTTCTATATTGCGATTATAAATGCCGTATGTATAGAAAGTGAAATTACTTTTGCAGGGGGGATTACACATGACTGAAGAAGTTTTGGTGTCAGTAATAATTCCAGTATATAATGTAGAGCAATATTTGGATCGCTGCATTCAATCGGTTGTAGATCAGTCATATCATAACTTGGAAATCATACTTGTTGACGATGGCTCCAAAGATTCCAGTGGAAAAAAAGTTGATGAATGGAGTGAAGTGGATAATCGTATAGTACCAATACACAGGGTAAATGGTGGACTTTCTGCTGCGAGAAATACTGGTATAGCTGCAGCACGGGGAGAGTATATATTGTTTGTGGATTCAGATGACTGGATTCATACAGATATGATTTACTCTATGGTCTGTAATTTGTCAAAGGCAGAAATAGTAAGTTGTGGAATGATCAGGGCAACTGATACTGAATGCATACCTATTGAATGGTTTGACAAAGAAATGGTTATATCTGCTGAGGAAGCGATTGATTTACTTGTGGATAATACAATTTTTACAAGTCATGTCATAAGAAATATGTATCCCAGAGGGGTATTTGATACTATAAAATTTCCAGAAGGCAGAATATTTGAAGATATAAGAGTTACACATAAGCTTTTCCAGATGGTTAAAAAAATATGCATTATTCCGGATGCATATTATTATTATTATGTTCGTGATAATTCTATTTCGAATGTAGTAAAACTTAAAAACAAACTGGAATGGTATGATGCATTAAAGGAGAGAGCCGATGATTTGATAAATTCAAATCCAGAATATCAGGAAAAAATCAAGGCGCAAATGGCTGTAGTTATTTCTTTGGCAATGGTGCAGGATACTTTTACTGAGACTGAAAAAAAAGAGTTTAAAAATGATATTGATGACGTGCATAAATTTCTAAAAGATGCCTGTACTAAAAAATCAGTCAAAAAATATGCATCAAAATCACAATATCTATATTATATGATTGCACGGATCTTTTCTTTTTCGGCTAACAAAGTATATCGGATTATTCGAGGTTAATATGATAGCACAGGAAAAAACACAAACAGATTTGGTATCAGTTATAATACCCGTTTATAATATAGAGTCATATGTAAGGAAATGTCTGGAGAGCATATCAAAACAATCATACAAAAATATGGAAATTTTGATTATAAATGATGGATCAACAGATGATACAGGTGTTATATGTGGTGAATTTGTAAAAAAAGATGAACGCTTCAGAGTGATTCATAAAAATAATTCCGGAGTTTCTGATAGTAGAAATCAGGGAATAAAGGGAGCTAAAGGAAAATATCTTGTTTTTGTGGACGGCGATGATTATGTTGCTGAGGACTATATTAGTACGCTTGTTAGAGTGATAAAGTGTAATACAGCTGAGGTCGGGTGTGCTGATTACTATGTGGAATCTGCTGATATAATCGAAGTACATTCTGATAAAACGGAAACTGTAGTTACCATGAATTCTAATGAGGCTATAAATTTACTAAGCCATGAAAGTTTTTATCAGGGATATCTTTGGAATAAGATATTTGAGAGAAAGGTTATCATTGACAATGATTTGTATTTTGAACCGGAAATAAAAATATGGGAAGATATGCTGTTTTGTTTGAAGTATTTTGCACATATTGAAAGTGTATCATATATTCATAAACCAATTTATTACTACGTACAGCGAGAGGGAAGTGCGATGAATGATCCTTCAATCTGGAATCAGTATACGCATTGGAAAGCACTTGAATGTATGTGGAAAGAAGTTCAACCGTTTGAGGGCGCTTTTAAAGAATACATTAGAAATTTTTATGCAAATGATTTAGCAAGCGCTTTGGGGAAAAGAAAAGTATGTGATAAAGAGAGCATTCGTAAGTCTATTAAGAAAATTAGAAGTCTGCATGGTAAATTATCGTTTAAACATCGAGTGAAAATGAAATTATTTAAGATATTACCAGATATTATGATAAGAATATACAGATAAGCTTGAATTATTCACGGAACAATGTCAAGTTTGCTTAAATTTTATCACAAATGGAAGCTCTTTTTTATTCACTTGATAAGTGAAATGCAATATTCAGTTAAAATACAGTAACTATGTGGCTCTTAGCCACTTTTACGGCATCGCCGTAAATAATATAGGATAAAGGTGTTTAAAGGCAGAGAATTGGAAAATGGAAAAGAAATTAAAGATAGCAATCGTAACAATTATTAGTTACAACTACGGCAATCGTCTTCAAAACTATGCGCTGCAGGAGACTTTGCGGAAGTTGAACGTTCAGGTTGAGACAATACCTGTTGAAATAAAGTATAATTTGAAAGGAAAAATCAAACTATGGATTAAGACAATTGTTGCTCCTGTTATGAAAAGATATTCAGGAGTATGTTGGGATCTATTTGATCAAAATATTCGTTGGAGCAGGTACACAGCAGCGGACAATGACGTGGGAACTCAATACGACTATTTTGTGGCAGGAAGTGACCAGATTTGGAATCCAAACTTTGAATTTAATTCAGATAGAGAATTTTTGACATTTGCATCAAAAGAGAAAAGAATTGCATATTCTGCCAGCATAGGTTTAGATGAATTACCGTACAATGAGATTGATAGATACAGAAGGCATATCAGCGCATTTAAAGCTGTATCTGTAAGGGAAAAATCGGCAGCAGATATTGTTGAAAGTTTAGTCTGCATTCGTCCAGAAGTGGTATTGGATCCAACAATGCTATTGTCCGTGGAGCAGTGGAAAGTTGTAATCAATCAGAGCAAACTGAAAATAAAGAAAAGGTATGCCGTAGCTTACTTTCTTGGAATACGTACTGCTGAATTCGATTCATATATCACTAAAAAGGCTGCTGAGATGGGGATTGCGCTGATTGATATTATGAGTCTACCGTGCGATATAAAAAACAAGATAGGGCCTGCTGAATTTGTATCGCTTCTATATAATAGTGAGGCAGTATTCACGGATTCTTTCCATGGTACGGTTTTTTCAATACTTTTTCATAAACCATTTATTGTGTTTGAAAGACCTTATGAGGAAGGATATGGCAGGATGTCTTCAAGACTAGATACCTTGTTAGAAACGTTTAAATTAAATGAGCGCAGGGTGAACAGTACAGATCAATTGAAAATGCTGGAGTTAAAGTGTGATTTTTTTAATACAGATGAAATACTGAAAGAAGAGCGCAAAAAGTCGATTGGATTTTTGGAAGGGGCTCTTAACAATTATTAGCAAGAGGGCGTAACAGTGGCAAAAATAGAGAGAACAAGAAATGCAACAAGAAATATAATTTTTGGCGTAATTTTAAAGGCATACCAGATCATAGTGCCTTTCTTAATGCGTACAGCCATGATTTATCTCATGGGTGTTCAGTATCTTGGATTAAATTCACTGTTTACATCCATTCTTCAAGTCCTTAACCTTGCGGAATTGGGTGTTGGATCCGCGATGGTCTATAGTATGTACAAACCAATCGCAGAAGATGATGAAGTTACGATCTGCGCACTGATGAAGCTATACAGAACCTACTATAGAGTTATTGGCTTGGTAATTGCTGTAGTTGGTGCATCTTTGACACCGTTCATACCGAAATTGATTTCAGGAGAAGTACCTTCAGATATCAATCTATATATTCTATATTTGCTAAACCTTGCAGCTACAGTACTTTCGTATTGGTTATTTGCGTATAAAAACAGTATTCTGCAGGCACATCAGAGAACGGATATCGTTAGTAAAGTTACTTTGGTGACAAATTCAATTCAATACGTCTTGCAGATTTTTGTTTTATGGGCCTTCAAAAATTATTATTTTTATGTCATTGTTATGCTGGCGACGCAGGCAATTACTAATGTTGCTACAGCGGTAGCTGCAGATAAACTGTATCCGCAGTTTAGTCCTATGGGGAAATTGCCGAAACAAGAAATATCTAAAATTAATGGCAGAATAAGAGATTTGTTTACTTCTAAAATTGGAGCAATTATTGTAAATTCAGCAGACACAATCGTTATATCAGCATTTCTTGGTTTGACAGCGTTGGCCGTGTATCAAAATTACTATTTTATTCTGACTTCAATTATAGGGTTTGTTACGATCGTTTTTTCGGCAGTTACAGCAGGTATTGGAAATAGCTTGGTTGTTGAAACAAAAGAAAAAAACTTCAAAGATTTGAATGTGTTTACATTTATTATTTGTTGGATTTCTGGATTCTGTTCTTGCTGCTTTTTAAATCTTTATCAGCCTTTTATGGAGTTGTGGGTTGGAAAAGACCTGATGCTGGATTTTTCTATCGTTATCTGCTTTGTCATCTATTTCTATGTGTGCGAAGTGAATCAATTGCTTAATACATACAAGGATGCAGGAGGTATTTGGCATGAAGATAGATTTAGACCACTTGTTACAGCAATTGCTAACTTAGGCATGAACTTGGTCATGGTACAGTTTTGGGGATTATATGGAATCATTCTGTCAACTGTGTTATCCATGCTTTTAGTTGGTATGCCGTGGCTTTTTCATAATTTGTTTACTACAATGTTTGAAAAGAAAAACATGAGAAAATATTTGGTTTCTTTAGCATTTTATGTTTTGATTTCAATCGTTGCAAGCGTAATTTCTGTTTTTGTATGTGATTTTATCAATTTTGGACTTTGGGTGACATTGATTGTAAGATTTATTATTTGCCTAATTATTCCCAATGTTGTGTTTTTGATAGTTTACAGCAGAAGAAGTGAATTTAAGCAGAGTGTCTTGCTTGTAAATAAGATGCTTCATGGAAAACTTGACTTTATTGTAAAGAAGGTGAATATGTAAATGAATCATTATTATACTGATGAAATTAATACGTTGGTACTGATTTCTCTTTTGAAGGCACACGGTATAAGAAAAGTAATTGCATCTCCAGGGACCACAAATATTTCTTTTGTTGGATCTATTCAGTTTGATCCTTATTTTGAAATTTACTCCGCTGTTGATGAGCGTGCAGCGGCTTTTATGGCATGTGGTTTAGCAGAGGAGGCAAATGAGCCGGTTGTCCTGACTTGCACTGGAGCTACAGCATCGAGAAACTATATTCCGGGATTGACAGAGGCATATTATAGACACCTTCCTGTGCTTGCTGTTACATCGACACAGCATGAAGGAAGAGTTGGAAATTACGTTGCGCAGGTTATTGATCGATCGGAGCAATTTCCAGATATGGTAAAAAAAAGCTACCAAATTCCAACGGTGCATTGCGAAGAGGATAAACAGTATACAGTAACGGCCATCAATGATGCTATCCTTGAATTGCATCATGGTGAAAATGGACCTGTTCATATTAACTTGTTTACGACATTCTCCAACAATTTTATAACCAGGGAACTGCCCAGTTATAGAGTTATCCATAGAGTCATAAATGAAGATTTTCCGAAAATACCGAAAGGAAATATTGGAATCTTTGTAGGTGCGCACGAAAAATTCACTGCAGAGGAAACAGCAGCAATCGATGAATTCTGCAAAACAAATAATGCAGTTGTGATATGTGATCAAATCAGTAATTATCGTGGCAAGTATAGGTTTTTGGCCAATTTTGTAAATAGCCAGGAAAAAGACTTGGGAACAAGAAAGTTTGATTTGATTATATATATTGGCTATGTTCACGGAGCTTACCTTAATTTTTACGGAAAAGAAACTTGGCGTGTCAACAGAGATGGCGTCATAAGAGATCCCTATCGAAACCTTACTTATGTTTTTGAAATGGAAGAAAAAGATTTCTTTGAGCGTTATACTGGAAATGATGAAGGCAACACACTGATTAAAATATGCGATGAAGCTGTACAGAAACTCGAAAAACAAATACCGGAGCTTCCTTTTTCTAATATGTGGATTGCGAAGGAAACTGCTCAAAATATTCCTGAAAATTCAGTGCTCCATCTTAGTATTTTGAATACGTTACGCGTTTGGAATTATTTTGAAACGCCGAGTAATGTTTTGTGCTATTCAAACTCAGGTGGATATGGGATTGATGGCTGTGTTTCTTCTTTTATTGGCTCTGCTATTGCGAATAAAAATATCGAACATTTCATGATAGTAGGCGATCTGTCATTCTTTTATGATATAGACACATTGTTTAATGAAATTCCAGCCAATGTCCATTTTATGCTTATAAACAATGGTGTTGGTACGGAATTTAAGAATTATAACCATCGTGCAGCATACTTCGGAGAAGATGCAGATAAATTTATGGCTGCGAAGGGCCATAATGGCTTTAAAAATCCGGATATTGTCAGAAGTATCTGTGATAATCTGGGAATACGGTATTTTTCCGCAGTTAACAAGGAAGAATTCATTGTCCATAAAGATAACTGGTTATCAAAGAGTAATGCTCCAGTTCTGATGGAGGTTTTCACAACGGATAAGGATGAAAGTGATGCCTTAAGGTTGATGAACAGCATTGAAAGGGATACTTCAATGAAGTCCAAATTGAAAAGGAGTGCAGTTGGCAGAATTGCAAAAAAAATAATCCGAGGTTCATGATATGGATGAAGTGACAACTTTAATTTATACAGCAGATTTAGAGAATATGCCCTTTGTGCAGGAGTGTAAAAACAAAGGGGCAAATTGCATTTCGGTAGTTGATGCCAGATCAGCAGTTTATGTAGCAACGGGAATTTGTGCACAGAATCAAAACAAAGTTGCAGTTTGTGTGGATGCTGGTAACGCATCAAGAAGTACCTTTTCTGGCATGACAGAAGCATTTTATAGAAAGCTTCCGGTTGCCTTAATCACTATCGGGCAAAAATTGGATTATACAAGAGAATTAAATGATGTTGTAGTAGGGCATTACACCGCATTAAATTATGCAGATGTTCAGAAACTTCTTGACGGTGAGTTCCCGATGCATATTGAATTGCTTACGGAAAAACCAAGACATGAAAAAATCGAATGCGATGTTTTGCAAATGTTTTTGAGTTCTGTACTGGATGAAGATACATATTTGTATGTTTCGCAAGGCATAAAAAAGGCTGAAGTTCAGTTTAATGGAAAAGTAGTATATGGAGGAATGCCAGATTGCTATGAAGGAGCACTGGCGAATGTTCTGGGGGCCTCTTTAGCAAGAAAACGTAAAAAATATGTTGGACTGTTTTCTGAAGATGAGTTCATTCATGATATTAATACGCTTGGAAATATCAACATGAATGATCTGGTTTGTTACATTGTTGTGTCTCCAGAGAGAAATAAGATGATTCTTGATTGCGCAGCAGCTATGAAATTCGAAACGTGTGAGGTTAAAGGTGATTGTTTGAAATCAGATGAAGTAAAAAGAATAGTCTTAAGTAAGAGTAAAGGACTTCTTATGATCTATAAGGAGGGATAAGTTTGGAAGTATTGGTTTTAGGTGGAACAGGAGCGATGGGAGTTCCTCTGGTTAAGCTGTTATCACAAAGAGGAGATACTGTATATGTGACTACCAGATCGCAGAAGCAAAATTCTGGGAATGTTACATATATATGTGGAAATGCAAAAGATCCAGTGTTCTTTGAAAAGCTGATGAATAGGAATTATGATGCTATCGTGGATTTCATGGTTTATGGAACAGAAGAATTTCAACAGCGACTGGATAGTTTGTTAAATCACACAAGCCAGTATTTTTTCTTTAGTTCTTCGAGATGCTATGCAGACTCCAGCGTAGCAATAAGAGAAAATTCACCGAGATTAGTGGATGTCTGTAAAAATCCGGAATATCTAGCCACAGATGAATATGGGCTTGCAAAGGGAAAAGAGGAAAATTTATTATTTAGTTCAAAGAAGAAAAATTGGACAATTATCCGCCCTTATATTACCTATAATGCTTATCGAATTCAACTTGGTGTCTATGAAAAAGAAAACTGGCTGCGAAGGGCGTTAGAAGGAAGAACTATTGTTTTCCCAGAGGATATCGCAAATAAGAAAACATCATTGACTTTTGGGCCGGATGTGGCTGGAGCAGTTGTTGAACTGATTGGAAACGAGCAGGCATATGGACAGGCTTTTCACATTACAACAGCGGAATCACACACTTGGGGTGAAATTCTGGATTTTTATTGTGAAAAGATTGAGCAAAAAACTGGAAAAAAGCTAAAGGTGAAAATGATAATGGATTCAAAAGACTTACAAAAGGTATGGAATCCCTGGCAAATAAAGTACGATAGATTATATGATAGAACATTTGATAATTCGAAAATTGAATCTGTAAGAGGAAAATATAATTACAAGTCTTGCTTTGATGGCCTTAGCGAGTGCCTTGACGAATTTTTGGAAAATCCAAAGTGGCTGGTTAATAGTAATACGAGGTATGAGGCATGGTGCGATCGTATAGCAGGGGAAATTACACCGCTAAATGAAATTCCAGGATATAAAAATAAGCTGAAATACCTCAAATGGAGATTCATAGGATAAGATAAATATAGGGACTATAAGAGATGAAGCAGACGAAAGAAGAAAGCTATAAAGTTCAAATTATTAGAGAATTGGCAATCATCGTTGTTGTATATTGTGGACTTTGCATGAAAGTTACACTAAAGACCATTTTGCCCCTTTCGGGGCAGGCCTTCATCCTTCCAAAAAGATCATCAGTTCCCTTAAGCTTTTGCCGCTGTTATGGAACGCATCCATGATCTGTCTGGATTCTATCTCATGCTTTGCTTTTTGTAGTTCAAGCAGCCTGGCTTCAAGAGCCTCCTGCTTTTGTTGAACCTTGATAAGTTCATCCTCAACTTTTTTGATCTCATTATCAATCGAAGATATCGAACGTGTCCTGCTCATAGGTGTCTTCCTCCTTGGTTTCTGATAATAGTGACTGGTTATTCGCCAGCATGTTGCTGATGTCATTTGCCAGAGAACGTATGTCATCGTCGTCCATTCCAAATGCACTGAGGATTGTCCTCTGCCTTTTGGAAACTGCATGATCCAGTCGATACTGCCCTTTGTTTCGACGTACCATTTCTATCTTTTCAAGTTCCCGGATCGATGCAGGCACAGTAAGGTAATTCTGCCGCGCCTCCATTTTAAGAAGCGTATCTTTCAGTAGATTGTACATACGATTCCTTACGATCAGTGCGATGAATTCAATGAAGATTTTTGCAGAAAGTGCTTCATTAGTTTGAACCCTCATGCTTTTAGAACCGATAAAAGATTTGTCAGAACTGAAAAGTTTCTCAGATATATCACGGCCTTTGTAGTGGATCAGGGCATCCGATGCAGTCATTTTTTCTGAAGTGATCAGGCAGAAATAACCGCATAATTCGAGGCGTTTTGTGATCACATCTGTTTTTTCAGAGTAGGAAATAAATTCACCTTTCCTGTTAAATTTGAATGTGAACAGTTCCTGGTATGTCTTAGGCAAAGTGATCTTTTCACCTATGTGTTTATCAAGGTACGTTTTTATCCTGTCAATCAGCTGCTCAAGCTGTTCGCGCTCTGCTGCCTGCTTTGATGGATTATAAAATATGTGAAAATATCTTTCGCAGGTATCGTCCTCGTATAACTTCGACCTGACCGTTTTTCCATATACGCGGTAGGAACGAATGCAGCACTCACGGTCTGTTTCGAAGGTATTACGGTGTGCAGAAACAAGTGAGGATACGAACTCTTTCTGGCCCTTTACCATGATGATAAATGGGTGGTTATTCTCCTCCATATATCGAATATTATCTTTGCTGAAGTATCCACGGTCCAGAATAAAGCCAACATTTTTATAGTTGTACTGCTCGACTTTGTCTACCATATATTTAAACTGCGATACATCATTGATAGAGCCGGGATACTCTTCATAAAAAAGAGGGACACGGTTATTCTTGTCATATGCTATAGCCAAATTGAAAACAGGAAGCCCCTGATCCGCTTTGGCTTTTCCA
>JAQYDI010000075.1 GCA_028724245.1 Lachnospiraceae bacterium | reverse complement strand
GTAACTGTTCAGAGCCAACCTCGAAAACACGGTGTGTTTCCTCGGTGTGGCGTATCCGCCAAATAGATTTGTACGAAAAAGTACTCCTGAATGCAAGCATTCATCGCACTTTTTGTACAAATCTGCTTGGCTCTGAACAGTAACAAGTTAACGCACGTCTGACCCCGGCGTTGAAACTCTTCATTTACTGCCGGATTTAAATATGATATAATAGCCGCATGGCGGCTGTAATTGCCGCGGTCGCCGGTGGACAGGTTGTTCATCCGGCGGCCGCTTTATATTGATATAAGAAATCATACAGTGAAAGGTGTGGATAGATGAGCAGACGTGAATTTGTTGAGCTTTTAACGGATACGCTGGTGGGAAGGGTTCCCGGAGCGCTGATTTCGGAAAAGGCTGATTTTTACCGCCGGTATATTACAGACCGGGCAAAGGAAACAGGGAAAACGGAAGCAGATATCATTGATGAACTGGGACCGCCGGAGCTGATCGCGCATACGATTATTGATGCTTATGAAGCAGAGCATGGTGTGTATAATGGAGAAGAAGGCTCTTCTTATGCGTCTTTCAGAGATACGGGGGAAAGAAGGCAGGACAGTGATGAGAAGACACAGGGAGGCCGGTTTTTCCATTTGAATATGGGAGAGAACGGCTGTTTTCTGATCGGACTTGTGGTGATATTTGTTTTTCTGGCGGCTGCCATATGGCTGGTCCGTTTCATCACAGCATATCCCCTGTTGATTATTGCAGCAGTACTTGCTTTTTATCTTTGGAATGCATATAAAAGAAGGCACTGAGTATCAGGAAAATTTAAAAGGAGCGGGTTGTCCGGGATGACAGGCTGCATGGGGGAAGATTCAGGAGGAGGACGGTATGAATATCAATACAAATCCGGTTACACCGGAAGAACAGTATACGTACGGCGAATGTCTGTATTTTGGCTTTGAAATGGAAGAAAATCCGCAGGAAGCTTTCAAATGGTACATGAAATCGGCCATGCAGGGGTATGCGCCGGGGATGTTTGTGGTCGGCAACATGTATTGCTTCGGCACCGGTACGGACAGAAATCCGGAGCTGGCATTTGAGTGGTATAAAAAAGCTGCAGAAGCCGGCATGTCGGTGGCGCAGTTCCGTGTGGGAGAACTGTATGAAGACGGACAGGGCGTGAAAGCCGACCATGGGCAGGCAGTTGTCTGGATGCAGAAAGCAGCAGCTGCGGGAGAGCAGCTGGCTGTGGAATGGCTGCAGGCCGTGGGAGAACCGCTGAAGTGATTTCGAAAAGGATACGCCGCATCGGGGAAAGAAGCAGTATTTTCAAGGCTGGATCTGAACAGCTGCTGTTTTTTATAAAACGTGCGGATGTAAATCGTATACAAGGCCGGGCCCGGATCAATCGGCCCGGCCTTTTGGGCATTACAGGAAACGGGCGGAAATACGGAAACAGGCCGGATTTAATAAGCAGATTGGTAACTGCTCGGAGCCAGGCAGATTAAAAGAAGCGGAGGACAGAGGGCTGTATGGATAAATATGAGGTACTGAAACAGTATTTCGGATATGATACTTTTCGGGAAGGGCAGGAAACGCTGATCGATGCCGTTCTGGAAGGGCGGGATGTGTTCGGAATCATGCCTACGGGATCGGGGAAATCCCTTTGTTTTCAGATCCCGGCGCTGATGATGAAGGGGATTACGCTGGTAATCTCTCCATTGATTTCTCTGATGAAGGATCAGGTGGCGGCTTTGAATCAGGCGGGAATCCATGCTGCCTATCTGAACAGCTCCCTGACGGTCAATCAGTATTATAAAGCGCTGGAATTTGCCAAAAACGGCAGATATCCCATCATTTATGTGGCACCGGAACGTCTGGCCTCGGAGTCTTTTCTTGATTTTGCCCTGCATGCGGAGATTTCCATGGTGGCGGTGGATGAAGCTCACTGTGTGTCACAGTGGGGACAGGATTTCAGACCCAATTATCTGAAAATTGTGGATTTTATTCAGAAACTGCCCCGGAGGCCGGTGGTCAGTGCATTTACGGCAACTGCTACAAAGGAAGTAAGAGAAGATATTGTGGATATTCTCATGCTGCAGGATCCGGTGGTTGTGACTACGGGCTATGACAGACCCAACCTGTTCCTGAGTGTGCAGACACCGAAGAATAAATACGAAGCGCTGAGAAATTTTGCTGAAACCCATCCGGGACAGTGCGGGATCGTCTACTGTCTGACAAGAAAGCTGGTGGAGGAGGTCTGCGAGCGGCTGCAGGCGGACGGTTTTTCTGTGACAAGGTATCATGCCGGGCTGAGTGATCAGGAGAGAAGACAGAATCAGGACGATTTTATTTACGATAAATGTCAGATCATGGTGGCCACCAATGCATTTGGCATGGGTATCGACAAATCGAATGTCAGATATGTGATCCACTACAATATGCCGAAAAGCATTGAAGCTTTTTATCAGGAAATCGGCCGGTGCAGCCGCGACGGAGAACCGGGAGAATGTATTCTGTTTTACAGCGGTCAGGATGTGGTGACCAATCAGTGGTTCATTGACAATAATCAGGATAACCGGGAACTGGACGATTTTACACGGAAAATTGTTGTGGAGCGGGATCATGAGCGCTTGAAAAAGATGACATACTACTGCTTTACCAATGAATGTCTGAGAGATTATATTCTCAGATATTTCGGCGAATACACATCAAATTACTGCGGAAATTGTATAAACTGTATTACACAATTTGAAAATGTTGATGTGACGGATATTGCCCGCAAATTACTGGGCTGTGTGCTGACCGGCAGACAGCGGTATGGTGCGGCGGTGATCATTGATACCGTGCATGGAGCCAATACAGCAAAGATACGTCAGTACCGGCAGGATGAGAATCCGTTTTACGGTTCTCTGGCAAAGGAACCGGTTTACCGGCTGCGTCAGGTGATGAATCATCTGCAGCTGCAGAATTATCTGACGGTCACAAGCGACGGTTATTCCATCGTAAAGCTGGGTGAAAGAGCCGCCGAAGTGCTGGAGCAGGGCGGGACGGTCATTATGAAAATGGCAAAGGAAAAGGAACCTGCAGTAAAGGTGAAGACAAAGAAAAAAGCCGCAGGAGGTACGGCAGCCGGAATGCTTTCAGGTGAAGCCGATGAAGCTCTTTTTGAACGTCTGCGTATGCTGCGCATGGAGATCGCCAGAGAGGAAAAAGTGCCGCCCTATATTGTATTTTCCGATAAAACGCTGGTGCATATGTGCAGCGTAAAACCGGAGAATAAATCACAGATGCTTGGCGTGTCCGGCGTGGGAGAGTTTAAGTTCGGTAAATACGGAGCGCGTTTTCTGGAATGTATCAGAGTATTTCAGGAGGAGCAGGGCAATCGGAAAGAATCGGAATAAGCAGGCTGCAGTAGATCGGAACAGATTAGATTAGAGCAGAACAGAACAGATACAGAGGGGAGCGCGGAGATGACGGTAACTTTTTGGAAAGAGAAGATCAGAAATTATGCGGAGGAACACGCAGCGGAGGCGGAGCGGCTTTTGAAGGAACTGGCCGTTATACCGGCCCCTTCGGGGAAGGAAAAGCGGCGCGGGGATTTCTGCAGAAAATGGCTGGAGACCCACGGTGCGGAGGGCGTGTATGAGGACAGTGCGGGTAATATTATTTACCCGTATGAAATCAGCCGCCGCAGCCGTCTGGCCGTATGCATGGCACACCTTGATGTGGTATTTCCCGATGAGGACAGGCTGGTGATCCGCCAGAAGGAACATCTGCTGACGGGACCCGGTGTGGGAGATGATACCGCCAATCTGGTCAATCTCCTCATGGCAGCGGCTTTTTTTGCTCAGGAAAAACCAAATCTGCAGATGGGGATTCTGTTTGTGGCCGATACCGGTGAGGAGGGCCTTGGCAATCTGAAGGGCTGCAGGCAGCTGATGAAGGATTTCGGAAACCGGCTGGCGCAGGTGATTTCCCTTGATCTGTATCTGGGGCAGTGTTTTAACCGGTGCGTAGGCTCCCTGCGGTATGAGGTGACGGTGCGTACAGAAGGAGGACATTCCTTCAGTGCTTTCGGAAATCCCAGTGCGGTTCACCAGATTTCCCGTCTTGTGTGCGCTCTGTACGGACAGCAGGTTCCGGGGCGGGCACAGACTACCTACAATGTGGGAACGATCGAGGGCGGCACGTCGGTCAATACTATTGCTCAGGAAGCACGGATCCTTTACGAAATCCGTTCGGTGGATGCAGGATGCATGGAAGAGATGCGTCAGGGGTTTGAGGAAATCATCAGGAGATTTTCGGCAGAAGGGATGTGTCTGGAGGTACGTCAGGTTGGGGAGCGCCCCTGTGCAGGACGGATGGATGAGGCGTCCGAAGCTGTATGGGGCAGGCTGGTGGAAACAGCGGCAGAAGTGATTTACCGGGCAGCAGGGCAGGAAGTGTCTCTGGAGGCTGCTTCGACAGATGCCAACATTCCCCTTTCTCTGGGGATTCCGGCGGTTACGCTGGGTACCATTGCGGGCGGCGGTGCACACACCAGAGAGGAGTGGGTGGATCTTCGCAGCCAGAGAACCGGCATGAAGCTGGTTCTGGAACTGCTTTTTGCCCTGCAGAGAGAACAACAGTCGGAACAACAGGGAGAACAACAGGGAGAATACGGAGAAACGGCAGTTTTTTTCGTATAAAGGGACAGCGGGGAGAAGAGGAACCGGTGTATTATGCCGGCAGTCTGGCGGTTCAGGGAGATGTGCTGCTGGAGGTATTGGATAAAACATGCGGGAAGCTGAGGCTTCCTGCCGTTATACACCGGATCGGGGACGATGCGGTAAATGGAATTGCTGCGATCAGTCTGGAGACGTTTGACGTGAATCAGGTGGAAAGCTGGAAGCCGCTTCTGCAGGCGCAGAGGTCGGAATTGAAGGTTTACAGTCCGCAGGATGACGAACGGATCTGGCTTCCTCTGTCCCGTACAGGCGGATTTGAACAGGCACTGTCCCCCCGGAACGGAAACAGGATTGATTTTGAACAATATGACAGCCGTTTTGACCGGATCCAGGACCGGGAACTGAAGTTGTCCATGGCTGTCTCCCGGCTGCTGTACCCGGTGCGGCTTTCGGAAGATGCAAGGATCCGGTATGAAAAACTGGTGAAAAACCGTTTCCGCCCGGCCATGCTGTCTGTGGTGAGCGGAAGATGGAACTGGTATGGGAGGATTCCCGGGAAGGCAGCAGAACTGCTTTCCCTGAAACCCGTGGATCGTTTCCTGAAAAAAGAACTTCTGAAAAAGTCCGCCTCATGCGGACAGCCGGAATTTACAGCCCTGCTGTCCGGCATGGAACCGGAGCTGAAAGGCGGCAGCCCGGAACCGGGGCAGAAGGCGGATGCGGGTCTGTCCCTCTGGCGGCTGGCAGAGCAGGAACTGTGTCGAAGAAAACCGGCTATGGAAGCCTTCTGCGGTCTGTTATCTTTTATGCCGGTGAAGGCGATACCGTTTCCGCCTTCAGAACAGAAAAACTGCTGCCGGATGCCTGCGGCGGGAACCGACGGACGGAATATCTATTATACGGAAGAGGTATTTTTCAGGGAAACGGCTGGTGGCAGAAAGGGAACAGAGGCCGGAGAAATACAGATACCGTCCGGTCCGGAAGCCCTTGCCAGACTTTATACGCATATGCTGGTCCACTGTATGTATCTTCATCCCTTTTCCGACAGAGGAGATGATCCGGTATTTGCACTTGCCTGTGATGTGGCGGCGGAATATGTAACCGATCAGATTTTCGGTCCCGACGGACAGTGGATGATGGAGCGGCAGCAGGTTTATGATTATCTTTTGATGGCAGACCGGATATTTTCAAAAGCCAGTGCCCGCGGGGCGGGATCTGCACTGACGGCAGATTGTATTTATTCGAAGATTTGCTGTCTGGATGCGCATAAGCAGAAACAGCTGGCGGAGTGGTTTGTGCGGGACAGCCATGTGTTCTGGTCGGGAATGAACACAAAAGGGCAGGTTCCCGGTACAGCGGAAGGCAGTTTTCTGAAGGTCGGCAGCGAATCGGAAAGAAGGCAGACAGCAGCAGACAGGTGGAGTTCGGCCGGCGAAGGTTTTCTTCAGGCAGGAGAGAAAAAGGCGGGAAAACAGTCTCCCGGGGCAGGCCATGAGCAGGAGAAAGCGGAGCTTGAAAAACGGGAAGGACACGATTACCGTGATTTTCTCAGGCAGTTTATGATTCTGAGGGAGGACCGGATCCTGGATCTGGACAGTTATGATCCTGTTTATTACACTTATGGTCTGAATGCCTACGGCAATATTCCGCTGGTGGAGCCGCTGGAGACGAAGGAGGTCATGCGGCTTCAGGAGCTGGTGATCGTTATTGACACGTCAGGTTCCTGTTCCGGCAGGCTGGTACGCTTCTTTCTGGAGGAGACATGGTCGGTTTTCGGCCAGAGCGGCAATTTTTTTGATCAGTTTCATGTAAGGATCCTCCAGTGTGATTCTGTTGTCCAGGAAGATGTGAAACTGACAAATCTGCAGGAAGCGGAGCACTATATGAAAAATCTGGTGATCAAAGGCGGAGGCGGCACCGATTTCCGGGCAGCATTTACGTGGATCAGGGAACTGCAGCGGAAGGGAGAACTGAGGCATCTGAAGGGAGTCCTCTATTTTACCGATGGATTCGGGACATTTCCGGCCCAGGAGCCCGGATGCAGAACCGCCTTCATATTTCTGAAAAGCCGTTTCGGACAGGTGGAGGTGCCTTTCTGGGCTGAAAAGCTTCTTCTGGAACTGCCGGAAGGAGCAGACTGGGAGCCGGAATATACAGGGGGCTTTCAGGGAAATATTCTGCGGTAGAGCAGGAAGCACATCGTATTTTCGAGGGAGGCTCTGAACAGTTACAAACAAAACAAAGCACAGATACACAGCGCAGGGGGAGATGCAGTATGAATATACAGGAAGCAAAGGACGAGATCCGCAATACGGTTCTGGCCTATACGAGGAAAAATACAGATGGCAGCTACCGGATTCCGGCGGTAAAGCAGCGCCCGGTGCTGCTGATCGGCCCGCCCGGCATCGGGAAAACGGCCATTATGGAGCAGGCGGCAGAAGAATGCGGTGTGGGACTGGTGGCGTACACCATTACCCATCATACGAGGCAGAGCGCCATCGGTCTTCCGGTGATACGGGAGAAAAATTACGGTGGAAAAATCTGCTCGGTGACAGAGTATACCATGAGCGAGATCATAGCATCTGTCTATGACTGTATGGAAGAAACCGGAAAAAAGGAAGGGATTCTTTTCATTGATGAAATCAACTGTGTGTCGGAAACACTGGCTCCCGCCATGCTGCAGTTTCTTCAGTGCAAAACCTTCGGAAGCCATCGTGTACCGGAGGGCTGGATTATTGCAGCAGCCGGCAATCCGGCAGGATACAACAAATCCGTGCGGGATTTTGATGTGGTGACCCTTGACCGTGTTCGCCTGCTGAATGTGGAGGCCGACCTGGAGGTCTGGCAGAAATTTGCCAGAGAAGCGGGAGTCCATGAGGCTGTTTTATCTTTTCTGGAAATCAAACCGCAGGATTTTTACCGGATGGAGGCCTTTGAAGAAGGCACCTGTTTCGTAACGGCAAGAGGCTGGGAGGATCTTTCCCGGATGATGACAGTCTATGAAGAACTGGGGCTGCCCGTAACGGCTTCTTTTGTACAGGAATTTCTGCAGTATCCCATGGTGGCAGCGGATTTTGCAGCCTATTATGCGCTGTATGAAAAATACCGCTCCGATTATCAGCTTATGCATATTCTGAAAGGGCAGTGTCCGGAAGAGATACGGCAGCGGGCAGAGGCAGCACCCTATGAAGAGCGGGTGACACTGGTTCATCTGCTGTTTGAAGCCCTGCTTTCCCTTACGGAGCGGGCAGGTGCGGAAACTGCTGTCCGTGCATGGAAGGAATCATTTGCATTTCTGGAATCATGTTGGGGAACCGGTATGGAAATGCAGATTTTTGTCAGGGAGATCCAGAAGTCTGCTGTCTGTACGGGATTTCTTACGGAGTACTGTCCGGCGGAGTACTGCCGTTTCGGACAATTATTTCAGGAACAGGAGCAGAAACGTCGTTATGAGGAAAATTGCCGGATGCTGTTTCAGAAAATGACAGAGTAGAGACAGGAGAAAAAGCTGTCAGGAAAAGGAATACAGGTTTCGGGGAAAAAGGGGTATACAGGGAACACTCAGAACCTGCAGACAAAAAAACAAACATACATACGTATTTATGCGGCAAAAAGCACAAAACATAAAAGAAAACGCATATCTGAATTGTTAAAAAAAAAACGAAATTTTCAATGGGTATTGCATAATTTTTGGAATAATGTTATGCTTTATGCACAGTTGAAGATTGCACAGGGGTGTTACTGTACGGCAGGCAAAACCAGATTTATAAGATTCAGGTATATGTTTATATACGTGTTTTTTATAGATGTGGTTTATTTTTTTGCTTATTTCCATCTTTCCGCAGTCACAGGATGAGAGGAGAAGAAATCACGATGAAGATTATAAAAATACTGAATAATAATATTGTTATTTCAACAGATGACCAGAATCATGAAATAATCCTCATGGGACGTGGAATCGGGTTTGGAAAGAAACCCGGCATGGAGGCGGATCCTGCCAGGATCGAAAGACGATTTTTCGGGTTTTCCGACCGCAGATATGAAGAACAGCTGGTGGAGCTGCTGGAGCGGATTCCCATGGAACATATTTCCATAGGGATGCAGATCGTGGAGCATGTGCGGAAGCATATTCAGAAGCCATTGAATGAAAATCTGGTGCTGATGCTTTCCGATCACATCAGTTTTGCCATTGAGCGGCAGAAAAAGGGGCTGGCGCTGGCCAACTCCCTGTTGTGGGAAATCAGAAAATTTTATCCTGATGAGTTTCAGCTGGGCATGGATGCGGTGGATATCATTGAAAAGGAAACGGATGTGAGGCTTGCAGATGACGAGGCCGGCTTTATGGCTCTGCATATTCTGAATGCGCAGTACGGCACCACTTCCGCGGTTTCACAGCAGATGATCATGATGATACAGGATATCATCAATATTGTGAGATACACATACAGCATTGAACTGGATGACAGTTCGCTGGATTATATCCGTTTTGTTACCCACCTGAAATTTTTCCTGAAGCGTATCTTCACCAACAGCTGTTATGAAAAAGAGACAGGGCTGTACCGCATGGTTTCTATCATGTATCCCAAAGCGGCAGCCTGCAGCAGGAAGATTCAGGAATATATAGAAAAGAAGATCAATTATACACTTGTGGAGGAAGAACTGGGTTATCTGACCATTCACATTGAAAAACTTACAAGAAACTAAGCCGACCGGAACGCAGATCTGATCGGAACATGCAGATAACAGATGCAGAATAACAGGTGAAGATAATCATCATCCGGAATTGAATCGGGAACCGAATGCGTAAACATTCACTCAGAGGTGCACAGAATGAGGGTATGTAAGGCAGCCTGCGCGGCCGGCGGGCTGTTTAAGAAACGTACGGGTTCTCTTCAAGAGCGGAGCAATCCGCGTATAGATATATAGATACAATACAGAAAGAAGTCCGGCGGTTATGATCTGCCGGACAGGATAAACCAAAAACATGAGGAGGTTCCATAATGGCAAGCAAATATGACGGCCTGGCCAGAATTATTATTCAGAATGTGGGCGGCAGAGAAAATATCATCAGCCTCGCACACTGCATTACAAGACTTCGTTTTAAATTAAAAGATGAATCCAAGGCAAATACAGATATCCTGAAAAACACGGACGGTATCGTAACAGTTATGCAGTCCGGAGGTCAGTATCAGGTGGTAATCGGCAATCATGTGCCGGATGTATATGCTGTTGTATGTGAAAAGGCACATCTTTCAGCCGGTACAGAGGCAGAGGCTGACGGTCCTAAGGAAAAAATGAGTCTGGGTGCTGCATTTGTAGATATGATTTCCGGTATTTTCCAGCCCATGTTAAGTTATCTGTGTGCAGCAGGTATCATCAAGGGTATGCTGGCGCTGTTTGCTTTCTTCTTCCCCTCTTTTGCGGGAAGCGGTGCATATAATGTATGGTATTCCATCGGTGACGGCTTCTTCGCTTTCCTGCCCGTCGTTCTGGGTTACAATGCGGCTAAGAAATTCAAGGGAAGTGAATGGCTCGGTATGTCCATGGGCTTTGCGCTGACCTACAGCGGAACAACCGCCATGGCCAATGCGGAAGCAGTCGGAACGATTCTTACCGGAACTGCTTTTGAGATGAGCTATGCTTATACCTTCTTCGGCATTCCGATCATCATGCCTTCAGGCGGATACTGTTCTACCGTTGTACCGGTTATCGTAGCTACCTACTTTGCAGTAAAACTGGAAAAGAAATTAAAACAGATCATTCCCGATGTGGTAAAGAGCTTCCTTGCTCCGCTGTTTACACTGGTGATCATGCTGCCGCTGACCTTCCTGATCATTGGACCAATCACCTCTCTGCTCTGCAGCGTGATCGGTGTGATATTCGGCGCTTTATATGATATCCCCGTAGTCGGCGGTCTTCTTGCAGGTGTTTTACTGGGCGCTTTCTGGCAGGTACTGGTTATCTTCGGTGTTCACTGGGGTCTGGTTCCTCTGTGTATGATGAACTATGCGACTCTGGGATTTGATAAAATCCTCTCTCCCTACTTCTGTGTATCCTTCGGTCAGTCCATGGCAGTACTGGCTATCTATCTGAAGACAAAGGACAAAAACCTGAAAGACAATGCACTGCCGGCATTTATCTCCGGTATGTTCGGTGTAACGGAGCCTGCTATTTACGGTATCACACTGCCAAAGAAGAAACCCTTCATCATGTCCTGTATCGCAGGCGCTGTGGGCGGCGGTTTCATCGGCTTAATGGGTGCAAAATCCTATCAGATGGGCGGTCTTGGCGTATTCGGTCTTCCCAGTTACATCGGCGAAGGCACACTTTACAGCATGATCATCGTAGCAATCGGTTCCGTTATTGCCATGGCAGCTGCTTTCATTCTGGTATTTATTACATATAAGGATGATGAACCGGTTAAAAAAGAAACAGCAGAAATTCCTGCAGCAGATGATGCTGCAGTAACAGGCGGAACCATCGTATCTCCCATGGTTGGTGAAGCCATCGAATTAAGCAAAGTGGAAGATGAAGTATTTGCATCAGGCGCACTGGGACAGGGGCTTGCCATCGTTCCCGAAAAAGGTGAAGTATATGCTCCCTGCGACGGTGAAATCACAACCTTCTTCCCCACAGGACATGCAATCGGCCTGCAGGCTGACAACGGTGCGGAACTGCTGATCCATGTGGGTATGGATACGGTAAAACTGGAAGGAAAAGGCTTTGAACCCATGGCAAAACAGGGCGATAAAGTAAAGAAAGGCCAGCTGCTGCTGAAATTTGATATGGATTTCATCAAAAAAGAAGGTTACACCGTAGTAACCCCCATCATCGTATCCAATACCGATGATTTTACAGATGTGATTCCGGAAGGAAATGGAAAAGTTGACCTGAATACAACCGTTATTACGCTTCTTAAATAGCAGGAGGAACATTATGGGATTTAGACCGGACTTTTTATGGGGCGGCGCAACAGCCGCAAATCAGTATGAAGGTGCGTGGGATGTGGACGGAAAGGGTCCGTCAACCTCCGATATGTGTACAAACGGCACACATACGCAGCCGAAACGGATCACAAGAGAATTTGAAGAGGGTACCCTGTATCCCAGCCGTGAGGCAACAGATTTTTATCATCATTATAAAGAAGATATCAAGCTGTTCGCAGAGATGGGCTTTAAGGTATTCCGTCTGTCCATCGCATGGACCCGTATCTTCCCCACAGGTATGGAAACAGAGCCCAATGAAGCAGGTCTTGCCTTTTATGACAAAGTCTTTGACGAGTGTCATAAATACGGCATTGAACCGCTGGTAACCATTTCCCACTATGAGATGCCCTACGGCCTGACCAAAGCATACAACGGCTGGGCAGGCAGAGAATGCATCGACTGCTTTGTAAGATACTGCGAAGTGATTTTCGAGCGTTATAAGGACAAAGTAAAATACTGGCTGACCTTCAACGAGATCAATGCAGGCACCATGCCCATGGGCAACTTCCTGTCATTGGGTATTTTAAATGAAGGAACCACCGATTTCACCAATCAGGTGGATATTCCCCAGCTGCGTTATCAGGGACTTCACCATCAGTTTGTAGCAAGTGCAAAGGCTGTAAAGCTGGCTCATGAAAAATATCCCCAGTTCAAGATGGGCAACATGATCTGCTTTATCACCTCCTATCCCTATACCTGCAATCCCGATGATATCGTGCTGAATCAGCAGCAGATGCGCATCAGCAACTGGTACTGCTCCGATGTCATGGTACGCGGTGAATATCCTTCCTATGCAAAACGCTTCTGGAAGGAAAACAACATCGAGATCAAAATGGAGCCTGGTGATCTGGAGATCCTTAAAGAAGGAACTGTGGATTTCTACACCTTCAGCTACTACATGAGCAACTGTATCAGCTGTGATCCCACTGCCGAAAAGACAGACGGCAATATTGCATCCGGCCTGAAGAATCCTTATCTGAAGGCAAGCGACTGGGGCTGGCAGATCGATCCCAAAGGCCTGCGCTACACACTGAACGAAATCTATGACCGTTATCAGATTCCGTTAATGGTAGTGGAAAACGGTCTGGGCGCAAGAGATGTGCTGGAACCTGACGGATCCATTCATGACAGCTACCGTGTCGATTATCTGCGCCAGCACATCGAACAGATGCGTGAAGCAGTAGAAGACGGCGTGGATCTCATGGGCTATACCCCCTGGGGCTGCATCGACCTGGTCAGCGCATCCACCGGTGAAATGGCAAAACGCTACGGATTCATTTATGTAGAAAAATACGATGATGGAACAGGAAGTCTGGCAAGAAGAAAGAAAGACTCCTTCGAATGGTATAAGAAAGTGATCGCAACCAACGGAGAAGATCTTGCGTAAAAAATAAAAATAAAATCTGCGTCCGGAAGATGGATCGGAAAGATTTCTTCAAAAACTTATGCGAACGCAGAAAATAATATCCCCCATGGTATTCTGAACAATCAGAAAATTATGGGGGATATTTGTATTACGGGAAACACACCGTGTTTTTGTTTTAGAATTTGGCTCTGAACAATTACCCGATTTTAACAAAAAGTCCTGATTTCACCAGTGCAGGACGCAGAGCCATGTAAACGGCCACAGCAGCGATAACGGAAAGAACCGCATTGACACTTGTGGTAGTGATATTCCATGTCAGAGCCAGCTCGGCAGCCGGTTTACCAAGGAATACCAGTTTATAGAAATAACCGATCAGCGGATCAAAAATCACATTAAAAGCCATGCCGCAGATCGAAGCGATCAGTGCCCAGCGGAAAATATGCTTTGTATCGGAAGTATGTGTGATCTTCCCAAAACGATGAGCCACCAGACCGGTGATCAGACCGATACAGAACTTTAACAGGAAAGTTTTCGGTGCATAAACGATATAAACCGGATCCAGCAGATCGCCGATGGTCATACCGATCGCACCACCGATCCCGCCGTAAACACCGCCCAGTAAAAGAGCACCCAAAACGCAGACCGCATTACCCAGATGGAAAGAAGTCGCATCACCACCCGGTAAAGTCACCTTAATCTGCAGAAAAGTAAAAACAACGTAAGATAACGCAGCCATCAACGCAGTCGTAACAAGCTTCAAAGTACGTTCATTTCTCATAGTCTTATCCTCTTTTCGAATTATATTCTCTCTGATGCGTTAACATATAGGAACCGGTTCAAGCTTTGATATTAACGTTGGCAATCATACCGCAAAAGTGGCCGGATAGAAATAGCCAATTTCATAAAAAATAAAAAGGACAGTTAGCGCTGCGTTTGATCCCGAGCGAAAGCGGGTCCCTGGACAGGAAGCCGCTGCCATTTTGCCTCACTACCTCTTTTCACTCCCGTGAACCAAAAACAATCCCCCACCCTGTTTTCGACATATGTCAAATATGTTGACGTTTCCCCGATTATAGAGTATAATATTTTCTTAGAGGCCATTCATCTGGATCGGATGGCAATTTGTAATTGCAGACAGGCTGTGAAGAGGTATTTTCCAGCGTGATTCGGGGCAGTTACGGTATTTTACAAACGGAGGGTATGAGCAATGAGTGATTGTAATGGAAATTGCGGAAGCTGTGGGGAAGGCGATTGCGCAGACAGAACTCAGGAGAGTTTACTGGCGCCCATGAATCCCAACAGTAATGTGAAGAAGGTTATTGGTGTTGTCAGTGGTAAGGGCGGTGTCGGCAAGTCACTGGTTACTTCTCTGCTGGCTGTTCTGGCACAGAGATGCGGCCGCAGCACGGCTGTTCTGGATGCGGATATTACGGGTCCTTCCATTCCCAAGGCATTTGGCATCAAGGGAAGAGCGACCGGAAGTGAGACAGAGATTTATCCCAGAGAAAGTGCAATGGGTACCAAGATCATGTCCATCAACCTGCTGCTGGAAGAGGAGACCGCGCCTGTTGTATGGAGAGGCCCGGTCATTGCCGGTGTGATCAAGCAGTTCTGGTCCGAGGTACTGTGGGGCGATGTGGATTTCATGTTTGTGGATATGCCTCCCGGAACCGGCGATGTTCCGCTGACAGTATTCCAGTCTCTGCCTGTAGATGGCATTATTGTGGTAACATCACCTCAGGAACTGGTTTCCATGATCGTGGAAAAGGCAGTCAATATGGCATCCATGATGAATATTCCCGTGCTGGGCATTGTTGAGAATATGGCATATGCAGAATGTCCTCACTGCGGCGAGAAGATTGAGATTTTCGGGGAAAGCAAAACTGCAGAAGTTGCTGCAAAACACGGTATCGATCTGATCGCACAGATTCCCATGAATAAAAAACTGGCTGCTGCCTGCGATAAGGGTATGATCGAGATGTTTGACGGCGAATGGCTAGATGAAATCCTGCAGAAGCTGCTGAGCATGTAATCAGCTGCCGGGAAAGTACGGATTATGGACGACCGTTTTTATCTTGCTGTTTACGATGAGGAGCGGATGCTTTCCTGCGGGGAACCGCCGCTTCTGAGACCGGAGAACTTTGTATGTGATGTGGTTCTTCCGTCCTATGAGCTTTGCGAAGCCGGGGGATTTCAGGCCGTGCAGAGATCGCGTTTTTCGGAAGCAGCAGGGAAACTGTATCAGCTGGATGAAAAAATTCTCTCTCTGCTGGATGAGATGATGGCACCGGAACTTGTCAGGCATCAGGCCATGGCAGCCGATGAAGAACGTCTTTACAATGTGTATGTTTATGTAGCTGCGGAGAAGGAAGAAGGCTTAGACAGCTGACAGGTGTCCGGCTGATAGGTGCCGGGATTAGATTCTGCAGCTGCAGCAGCAAAAGAGAGAAACAGAAAAACAGGATAGCTGCCCTGTCAGCGGGGCCGGGTAACCGGACGCGCTGATGGGGCAGCTTTTTGGCGTTTTTTATGCAGAGACCTGTCAGCTGTTCTGTTCCTGGATAAAAAAGGAAATTGTCAACCAGATGCGGGTGGTTTCATCGGAAAAGTCAATTTCCGTCAGTTTCTGAATCCGGTTAAGTCGGTGCAGAAAAGTGGAACGGTGAATAAACAGGGCCGAAGCGGAAGCGGAGGCACTGAAACGCTGCCGGACGAACATCTGCAGCGTCTCATATAAAGCACAGTGATTGGCGGTATCATAACCGCGCAGGATGCCAAGG
>JAQYDI010000074.1 GCA_028724245.1 Lachnospiraceae bacterium | reverse complement strand
ATGAAGCGGCATTTATGGACGGTGCAAGCAGTCTGCAGACATTCAGAAAAGTTATTCTTCCGATCTGTAAGCCCGGTCTGGCAACAGCATTTATATTTACATTATTCCTTGCATGGAATGATTTCCTTGTGGCACTGCTGCTGACCAGTACAAATGTGAAAACGTTCACTGTCGGGCTGGCCGGATTCCTGTCAGCATATAATCTGGATCTGGGACCCATGTGTGCAGGTGCATTTCTGTTCAGTTTCCCGGTAATGGTTATTTCACTTGCAGCGCAGAGATATATCGTTCAGGGTATGACTGCCGGAGCTGTAAAAGGTTAAATATAATGGAGGTATTCTCATGTCTAAGGAATTACTGGAACAGAATATTGCAAAGGCTCAGCTTGAGACAGACAGAAAAAAAGATATTGTAAAGAAGGGCAAAATGCGCCAGCGTTATCATTTCATGCCGCAGACAGGATGGCTGAATGACCCGAACGGACTGATATATTTCAGAGGAAAATATCACTTCTTTTTCCAATGGAATCCGTACAGTGGATTTTGGGACAGTATGCATTGGGGACACGCAGTCAGTGATGATATGCTGCATTGGGAATATCTCCCGCTGGCATTAGCTCCCAGCGAAACATATGATGACTATCCGAAGGGAGGATGCTTTTCGGACAGTGCGATCGAATATGATGGAAAGCTGTTTCTGATGTATACCGGAACTGCCAATACCGGAAAAGGCGTAGAGCAGACACAGTGTATTGCATACAGCGAGGATGGAATTCATTTTGAAAAATACGCCGGCAATCCGGTAATCACTGCACCAGAAGGAATTTCTGTCGACTGTTTCAGAGACCCGAAAGTATGGCGCCATGAAGATACTTTTTATATGGTCTGCGGTGCAAGCCGTAATAAAAGAGGTCTGGCTCTGCTTTACAAATCAGAGGACATGCTTCACTGGACATCGTCCGGTGCACAGCCTGTAATCATACATGTTGTTTCCGGTAAAGGAAACTATATTTCCAATAATCATATTGTTGCTTCTACGGAGAAGGCGGGGATGGAAACCGAACTATCCGATTCCTGCTTCTCAGCACAGGTAAATGCCTTAACAAATACAGATAAGCTTGTAAAACTGGATGTAACGGCAGTACGGATTGAAAAGGAATCTGTTCAGAATATAATCCTTGATTCCGGCAGTGACAAACAGGTTGTTCTGGACAGGAAGGCCAATGCATTCAGAGCAACGCCGGTACCTGAAGAAATGAATGAATCCTTTTGAGCCGTCGATTTAAATGGCTCCTTTTCGGTAAGAATCAAGATGATACAGCAATTCTTATCGAAAGGGAGTCTTTTTTATGCGAAAAAAGACAGGCTCCGTGAGCCTGCCTCTTCTCGCTTGTAATTTTTAACAGATAAAAATATTATTTGCCCTATTTCAATAAGTTATCGATCATCCCCGTGTTTCCACCAGCTGTTCAATTTCCTTCCGCTCCGGCATGACTCTTAAAGCACCTTTCCGAGTTGTGATCAGAGAAGCTGCTGCATTGGCAAATACCAGCATTTCCTTCAGATTGTCTTCTGTCAGGTCTGACAGTCCATGCTCACAGACATAATGGAGTACACATGCGCAGAATGTATCACCGGCTCCGGTAGTTTCGATGGTATTCTCCTGTAAAAACGGCGCCGTTTCAACGATCAGTCCCTTGTAATAGGCTCTGCTTCCTTCTTTTCCCATGGATACCAGGATCAGGGGAATCTCATATCTTTCAAGGATCCACTGAACTCCTTCCGTATAATCGTCTTTACCGGTCAGCCACTGAATTTCATTGTCTGAAATCTTCAGGATCTGGCAGTGACCAAGACCATACAGCACCTGTTCTCTGGCATCGTCCAGAGAATTCCACAGAGGAGGACGCAGATTGGGATCAAAGGAAATCAGCGCACCGGCTTCCTCTGCAAGGCGGATCGCTTTTTTCGTAGCAGCACGCACACCCTCATGGGTCATGGACAGGGTTCCGAAATGGAACAGCTTTGAATTTTCAATCAGTTCTTCCGGAATTTCATCTTCCGTAAGCATCATATCCGCACCGGGATTGCGGTAGAAAGAAAAATCACGGTCGCCATCTTCAAATGTATGAACCAGTGCAAGTGTTGTATGTACTTCGTCATCCATCTGAAGCCATGCGGAATCAATACCTGTTTCTTCAAGTGCCGCTTTCAGCTGCTTCCCAAAGAAATCATTTCCGACTTTTCCAATAAATGCTGTCTTGTAACCCAGCTTTGTCAGCATGGCCAGCACGTTGCAGGGTGCACCGCCCGGATTTGCTTCAAACAGGGAATTTCCCTGAACACTTTTTCCGTTTTCGGTAAAATCAATTAATAATTCTCCCAGTGCGGTTACGTCATATTTTTTCATATACTTTGTACCCTCCTGATTATTGCACATATTGCATCTATCTGCTTTCGTCTCCGGACAGGTCATACTTTACAACATCCATATTCACACTGCCGTTTGCCAGGAAAGAGATGCCATCTGCCGCCTGATCCGTATACAGTGTGGCCGTAATCACCTGCTCGCCGTCATTCACGAACACTTCCACGCTGAACCGGTCCAGAATGATCCGTAACTTCAGTTTTCCGTTTTCGCTGTTTACCAGCGCTCTTCTCTGATGGATCAGGGCTCTTCTGGATCCGGAGAACTTCCGATCGATTTTCATGACAGAATCTCCCGGATGGAAGCTGAGCGCGGTATAGAACTGATCGTTCTGAGCAAAACGGACCGCGAATTTCCGATAAACATTTTCTTCATCACCGGGACGGATTTCCAGCTCCATATCCACTCTCCGGCCTTTCACGCCATCCAGTGTAATATTGCCTGAGAAAGTCACATCCTGATGTTCGACTTTGCTGCTGCGAAGAGCTTCCAGCTCCCTGATCGGTTTCTGATACAGTCTTCCGTTTTTCACAGACAGTTCCCGGGGAAGGCTCATCTGGCCGAACCAGGAACGTTCCGCTGTAGATGAGTTGCAGGTATCCCAGTTCTGCATCCATCCTTCTGAAAGCAAATCTTCTGACTCTTCTGTTTCTCCTTCCTTTTGCAGCAGGTGTTTTGCTGGCAATCCTGTCAACAAGTGTTCTGGTTCTGCTGCCTGCCTGCATCATCGGCGGTGCCATTGCAGGTCCGGCTCTTTCCTGTATGTACGATGCTGTATTCCGCAGCCTGCGGGAAGCTCCCGGAAGCTTTATGGATAATTATAAGCATGCATGGAAGCAGAACTGGCGTCAGTCCATTATCCCGGGCATCATTTTCTGCACATTTCTTGGCTTCTACCTGTTTATGCTGATGATGTTCTGGTGGTCCACACAGTTTCCGGGTTTTGGCACTCTGGCAGTTTACCTGTTCGGTCTTCTGTTTTTTACCATGTTTTTCTCGATTTTCTGGCCTCAGCTGGTTCTTTTTGAACAGACCGGAATGCAGCGTTTTAAAAACTGCATTCTGTTTATCCTGAAATTTTTCTGGAAAACCGCGGGAGTCAGTGCTCTGCAGCTTGTGTACTGGGCTGTTCTGATCCTGTTCCTGCCGGTTTCCGTCATCCTGCTTCCCATCACCGGAATCTGGTTTATACTCTATTCTGCCGGTTTCCTTCTTTATGACACCATCAACGAAGTTTTTCATCTGGAGGAACAGATTGCAGAATCCTACCCTGAGCAGGTACCTTTTTATGAAGATGATGAAACATGGCTGAAACGCAAACAGGAGGAACCCCGTGAAACCAATTGCTGAAAACCGGATTGAAATCACCCGCCAGTTATTCGATGAAGGCATGCGGGCCGTTGAAAATAAAGAATATAAGAAACTCGCCCTGAAGGTTGCCCTTGCAGTGCTGCTTATTACCGCAGCAGCAGCGGCTTACCTGCTCCATACAGGCGGCAGCCTGATCCTTCTGGCAGGCGAAGGTGTATTTTTTGCCGCAATGCTTGTCTGGGTTGCCTTTGTACTTCCAAAAAACAAAAGAAAAAGCAGCTATCAGGCCATGTGCCGCAAATCAAACGGCACTCTTTCGCGAACCATACGCTTTTATTCCGACCATATGAGTATCCTGTCCGGTGAGGAAATGATGATAACCATTCCCTATCAGGATGTACTGGAATGGCACGAAACAAAACACCTGTGGGTTCTCACATGCAGAGAGAAGACAGGTGTTTTGATCAAAAAAGACGGATTTATCACAGGAAATGCAGATATGGTTAAAGCAGCTATGAATCATTCATAACCGGTTTTTCAACCTGTTACTGTCTGCTTTCGTCTCCGGACAGGTCATACTTTACAACATTCATATTCACACAACCGTCTGCCAGGAAAGAAATTCCATCTGCCGCCTGATCCGTATACAGTGTGGCCGTGATTACCTGCTCGCCGTCATTCACGAACACTTCCGCGCTGAAGCGATCCAGAATAATCCTTAACTTCAGTTTTCCGTTTTCGCTGTTTACCAGCGCTCTTCTCTGATGAATCAGGGCTCTTCTGGATCCGGAGAATTTCCTGTCAATCTTCATGACAGAGTCTCCCGGATGGAAGCTGAGCGCGGTATAGAACTGATCATTCTGAGCAAAACGAACCGCGAATTTCCGATAAACATTTTCTTCATCATCGGGACGGATTTCCAGCTCCATATCTACTCTCCGGCCTTTCACGCCATCCAGTGAGATATTGCCTGAAAAAGTCACATCCTGATGTTCGACTTTGCTGCTGCGAAGAGCTTCCAGCTCCCTGATCGGTTTCTGATACAGTCTTCCGTTTTTCACAGACAGTTCCCGGGGAAGGCTCATCTGGCCGAACCAGGGACGTTCCGCGGTAGACGAGTTGCAGGTATCCCAGTTCTGCATCCATCCGATCATGACTCTGCGGCCATCCGGTGTCACCACCGTCTGAGGTGCATAAAAGTCAATGCCGTAATCGATGGACTGATTGTGACGTTCCGTAAAGGTATCCGTCTCTTCATCAAACTCTCCCATCAGGCAGAGTGTTCCGTTTCCGTTGTGATACTCAAAGCCCGCGGGCAGCATATCCTGGGGGCTGGTGAGCAGAATCCACTGTCCATCCAGCTCAAAGAAGTCCGGACATTCCCACATTTTTCCGATGCGGTTGCAGTTGGCTGCCAGAACCTTTTTAAAGGACCACTTGAATCCATCGGGACTGGTATACAGAAGAATCTGACCGCTTCCATCCGCAGGACGGTTGCCAACCACGCAGCAGTAGGAGCCATCCTTTTTTCTCCACATCTTCGGATCGCGGAAATCCTTCCTGCTTGCTCCTTTCGGAAGATCCTTTTCATCCAGTACCGGATTCATCTCATACTTTTCATAGTCGACTCCGTCACCTACTGCAAGACACTGGGTCTGGATGTCGGAAAATCCCCCATTTGCTTCCCGCTGTCTCAGTACACCCGTGTACATCAGCAGCTGTCTGCCATCGGGAAGTTCAACGGCACTTCCGGAAAAGCAGCCGTCTCTGTCATAGATTTCATCCGGAGCAAGTGCAGCAGGAAGGTACTCCCAGTGCAGAAGGTCTTCGCTGACTGCATGTCCCCAGTGCATGGGGCCCCAGACGGATTCATAGGGATGATACTGATAAAACATATGGTATTTTCCCTTATAGTAGGAAAAACCATTGGGATCATTCATCCAGCCTACCCGTGAGGACAGGTGGAAATCCGGCCGTTCTTCCTTTTTGATCATTTTTTCTGATGCTTCTTCATATTTGCGTGCTTCACGCAGTGTCTGACTTGTCATAGATTCTATCCCCTTTTGATTTTTATTGGTTTCTTTTTTTATGGCATTGCAGCACTGTTAACAAAGTTTTCATCCCGTTACTGTCTGCTCAGCAATAACGCTTCTACTTCCTCTTTACGGGGCATCACTCTCAGTGCGCCTTTTCGTGTTGTAATCAGTGAAGCTGCTGCATTGGCAAATACCAGCATTTCTTTCAGACTCTCCTTCGTCAGATCTGATAATCCATGCTCGCAGATGTAGTGGAGTACACATGCGCAGAATGTATCACCTGCTCCGGTGGTTTCAATGGTATTCTCCTGCAGAAACGGTGCTGACTCAACAATCATTCCCTTATAGTAAGCTCTGCTTCCTTCTTTTCCCATGGATACCAGGATCAGGAGAATCTCATATCTTTCAAGAATCCACTGAACCCCTTCTGTATAATCATCTTTGCCGGTCAGCCACTGGATTTCATTGTCGGAAATCTTCAGGATCTGGCAGTGGCCCAGACCGTACAGTACCTGTTCTCTGGCATCATCCAGGGACTTCCACAGGGGAGGACGCAGATTGGGGTCAAAGGAAATCAGCGCACCGGCTTCCTCTGCAAGGCGGATTGCTTTTTTCGTAGCAGCACGCACACCCTCATGGGTCATGGACAGAGTTCCGAAATGAAAAATCTTTGAATTT
>JAQYDI010000073.1 GCA_028724245.1 Lachnospiraceae bacterium | reverse complement strand
TTTCTTTGAATACATTCCGCTTCATAGATATACTGGATCTCAAAGAACCTGGCTTTCGCCCTGGGGATGATACGTATTTCCCTGACTTTTTTATCAAGCAGTATCGGGGGGATGGTGATCTCAACAGATCTATGCGTTTTTCTGAAACTGTTCGAGAATGGCAGGAGCAGTTTATTGCCATTGATCCTTACAAATCCAATGACAAGTGTGGCATATCCGTCTTTTGGAAGATAGTGTGGCAACTTACAATCCCTGAAGGCATACTTTCCCTGTCTGGCCAGTTTCAGTAAACCAAAGAATGATCTAAAAGAGCCGTCTACTTCTTTCAGTATCTGCTGTGCCATGTTGGAATTTAAAGTTTTATAGTTCGGACTGTTTTTTAATAGGGTGTAATTCTTCTCGTATTTAAGAAATTCCCCTTTGGTAAAGTAATACTGACGCACATTGTATATTGCTTCATTTGTAAGGTTTTTGGCTATATGGCATAATTCTTTGACAACATGATAATCTTCCTTAGATAGATGTTTTATCTGTTGTTTTATAGTAAGATACATATGGTTTCTCCTTTCTGCAGATTTAGGAAAAGAAGTTCCCTATGTATCCATTATAGCATATCATTTACTAAAAGTATATTATTTTAGTAATTAATATACTCGACACCATTCATCCCACGGTCTAAAGACCATGGGTTTTCTGGCTAACATTTTATAAATTGTATTAAAAACAACCATTACCGCAACAGCTATTCCTGTCCATCCAAGAAGCTCTATCCAAACCGCTTTTTTCTTCTTTTTGCCCCAATAATAGATAGCAGTATACACTATCAGAATAATCAAAAGCATAATGGAATTGCAGACCAGCATAATGTCTCTATTCATATGTAAAACCTCTTTTTACTAAGTTTCACCAAAATCCATATACTGACAGGATATCACACCTCTCCCTGCAGTGTCTACCAGATTTATGTGCCATCATAGATATCTTTATAACACAGAAAATTTTCAATTCCCTTTCCCAACGCGATTCGCCTTTCCATTGCAGAAGAGGCTCTCCAACAAACAGCAAGGGAAGCACGATACAAGTCCTGACAGCGGGCATTCCCAGCCCGCAGAAGGACTTCGTATCGTGCTTCCCTTGCGTCCCCTTAAACAGACCTTTTCTGCACCCGGAAACCAGAATTGCCTCCCACCACCAAAAAAACCGGGCAGACAGACCATACGTCCATCTGCCCGGCATAAAATTCCGGTCAAAAACGAATATTACATCATTCCGCCGCCCATGCCTCCGGCAGGTGCTGCCGGTTCGGGCTCTTTGATTGCTGCAACAACAGATTCTGTTGTCAGCAGAGTGGATGCAACGGAAGTAGCATTCTGTAATGCGCTTCTTGTAACCTTTGCAGGATCAACGATACCTGCTTCTACCATGTTTACATATTCTTCATGCAGAGCATCAAAGCCCATGCCTGCTTCGCTTTCACGAACCTTGTTGATGATTACTGCACCTTCCAGACCTGCATTGGCTGCAATGTGGAACAGAGGTGCTTCCAGAGCCTTTAATACGATTTCAGCACCTGTCTTCTCATCACCGGACAGTTCTTTTGTCATCTCTGCAACTTTCTTGGATGCATGGATGTAAGCAGAACCACCGCCGCAGATGATACCTTCTTCAACTGCTGCCTTTGTAGCTGCCAGAGCATCTTCCATACGCAGTTTTGCTTCTTTCATTTCAGGTTCGGTAGCAGCACCTACACGGATTACTGCAACGCCGCCGGCCAGTTTAGCCATTCTTTCCTGCAGTTTTTCTCTGTCGAAGCTGGATGAAGTTTCTTCGTACTGAGCCTTGATCTGGTTCAGACGTTCCTTGATTGCTTCAGGATCACCTGCGCCGTCAACGATGATGGTGCTTTCCTTCATAACCTTAACAGATTTGCAGCGTCCCAGCATATTGATGGTCGCATCCTTTAATTCCAGACCTACTTCTTCGCTGATTACCTGACCGCCTGTCAGAACAGCGATATCCTTTAACATTTCTTTTCTTCTGTCGCCGTAGCCGGGTGCCTTTACACATACAACAGTAAAAGTACCACGCAGTTTATTCATAACCAGTGTGGTAAGAGCTTCGCCTTCTACATCTTCAGCGATGATCAGCAGTTTTCTGCCGCTCTGTACCAGCTGTTCCAGTAAGGGCAGAATCTCCTGAATGGAAGAAATCTTCTTGTCTGTGATCAGTACGAAGGGATCGTCCAGTTCAGCCTGCATCTTTTCCATATTGGTGCACATATAAGCGGAAATGTAACCTCTGTCAAACTGCATACCTTCAACAATTTCCAGTTCAGTCTGCATGGATTTGGATTCTTCAATGGTAATAACACCGTCAGCAGTAGCTTTTTCCATAGCATCAGCCACCATAACGCCTACTTCTTCATCTCCTGCAGAAATTGCAGCAACTTTTGCGATATGATCCTTGCTGCTTACGGGATGAGACATTTCCTTAATGGCTTCTACAGCGCATTCGGTTGCTTTCTTCATACCCTTTCTTAAAATGATGGGGTTAGCGCCTGCTGCCAGGTTCTTCATACCGGCATTGATCATAGCCTGAGCCAGTACGGTAGCAGTAGTAGTACCATCACCTGCTACATCGTTGGTCTTTGTAGCAACTTCTTTAACCAGCTGAGCACCCATGTTTTCGAAAGGATCTGCCAGTTCCACTTCCTTGGCGATGGTAACACCATCGTTGGTGATCAGGGGAGTTCCGTATGTCTTGTCAAGAACAACGTTTCTTCCTTTCGGTCCTAAAGTAACTCTTACTGTATCTGCTAACTGATTAACACCTGATTCCAGTGCTGCTCTAGCTTCAGCACCGTATTTGATTTCCTTTGCCATGTTGATTCATCCTCCAAACGATAAATTATTATATCAATGATTCATAACAATTCAAAACCGGTTCTGAAAATACTCCCCCGGCTCTGAACCGCTGCAATTATTCTTCTACAACAGCTACGATATCTGCCTGTTTTACAACGATGAATTCTTCCTCACCCAGTTTCACTTCTGTGCCTGCGTATTTGGAATAAATAACAACGTCACCGGGTTTTACCATCATGGTAACTTCGCTGGTTCCGGGACCTACAGCAATAACTTCTGCTTCCTGAGGTTTTTCCTTGGCGGCGCTGCCTGCCAGAATAATACCGGACTTTGTTGTTACTTCTGCTTCTTTCTGTTTTAAAACGACTTTATCACCTAAAGGTACTAACTTCATCTTTATGTCCTCCTTAATGACGGGTTTCAAAACCCCTGACTTTGCTTTTACCTTTGTTAGCACTCTTTTCGTTTGAGTGCTAACGAACTGTGTATATATTATTAAATCCCCTGCTTATTTGCAACAGGCTATTTTACGCTGATTTATTATATTTTTGTGTATTTTCTCATATTTTCTCAATTTTTCATTAATTTTCTTGGTTTTGAAGTTTTTTCTGTTCAGAGCTTCAGGGCGGGGGTATAAACGAATAGTGGCGGTCTGCAGGGAAAAATGTTATACTCTGGTTAACAGAATGGATTCTGAAAATGCCTTACCTGCAGGAGGTTCTATGTATGGATTATTACAGTGAATACAGAAGCAAGCTGCGCACGCCGGATGAGGCGGTGCGTGTTGTTAAAAGCGGTGACTGGGTGGATTATACGACTGCTACGGCGAAGCCTGTTCTGCTGGATCAGGCTCTGGCCCGCAGAAAGGAGGAGCTGACGGATGTTAAGATCCGGGGCAACATGATCAGCGGCCCCATCGAAGTGGTGGAATGTGATCCCGAACAGAAGCATTTTACCTATAATACATGGCACTGCTCTCCCTATGAACGGAAGCTTTGTGATAAAGGACAGTGCTATTTTATTCCCATGGTGTTTCACAATCTGACGGCTTACTATCATTTTTTCATTGATGTGGATGTGGCCATGATTGCAGTGCCGCCCATGGACAAGCATGGATATTTCAATTTTTCCATCAATACAGGAACTTCTGCGGAAATCCTGAGAAAAGCAAAGATCGTGATTCTGGAGATTAATGAACATCTTCCCAAAATCCGGGGCGGATATGACGACTGCATCCATGTATCGGAAGTAGATTATATCGTGGAGGGAGAACACGAACCGTTCCGGGAAACACCCGAACATATTCTGACAGAAGAAGAAATTCTCATTGCCGAACATATTCTTCCTTTTATTAAGAACGGTTCCACCATTCAGATCGGGGTAGGCGGCATGCCCAACGCGGTAGGTACCCTGCTTGCTGACTCCGATCTGAAGGATCTGGGCATGCACACGGAGCTGTGTTCCGATGCCTATCTGGAACTGTTCGAACAGGGAAAACTGACAAACCGCATGAAAAATATCAATCCCGGCAAAAGCGTCATGGGCTTTGCCATCGGTTCTCCCCGGCTTTATGAATGGCTGGATGACAATCCCACCGTCATGGCCTATCCGCTGGAATACGTTAACCGGCCCGATGTTATCGGTATGATCGACAACATGATTTCCATCAACAGCTGCATCAGCGTAGATCTGTACGGACAGGTCAGCGCCGAAAGCGTGGGCACCCGCCAGATCAGCGGAACCGGCGGACAGCTGGACTTTCTGGAAGGCGCCTCCATATCAAGAGGCGGCAAATCCTTCATCTGCGTCAATTCCACCTTCCGGGATAAAAACGGCGCCCTGCAGTCCTGTATCCTGCCCCGCTTTCAGGGAGAAATCATCACCTCACCCCGAAGTCAGGTTTACTACATCGTAACAGAATACGGTGCTGTCAATCTGGAGGGGACCACCTCATGGGAACGGGCGGAAAAGCTCATCTCCATCGCCCATCCTGATTTCCGTGACTGGCTGATAAAGGAGGCAGAAAAACAAAGGATCTGGAGAGCCTCCAATAAACGATAAGCTTCCGATTTCACGCCGACCGGTATGACTCACATGCATGAAACCGATTGATCATCGATGTGAGACATCCTGTCGTTATCGTACTGTCGGCGTGAAATCCTCAGTATCTCCGCAGAAAAATCCTCCATTTGCCGCAATGATTTTCTCCATGCATGCTTTTGCCTTTTCAAATTCCAGCGGCGGAACTGTCACCAGAAAAAGAGTTTTTACCTGATTTTCTTCCAGAAAACGATTGCTCTCCTCGTCTCCCAGATCATTCTCTGTCAGTTCCATATCCATGGAATCCTTCTCTCCCAGAAGAACCTCTGCCACACCGGCCGCCTCCCAGATTTCCGTCATCTCCTCCGATTCAAAAGACGCCGCAATCTCACGAACACCGATTTCACGGTCAGTCATGTAAAGCCACTCAGAAGGAACAGACGGCACCGGTTTGCTGCTCTGAACCGTTTTGCCGCTCTGAACCGTTTTACTGCCCTGAATCGCCTTCCCTCCCTGTTTCATCTTCCCCTTCTTACTGTTCTGTCCGGCTTTACTGCCTGTTTTTGATTTATACTTCATTTCTATCATCCTCTCTTTCCTGTCAGAACTATTCACTCTCACTGCCAACAGTATATCAGCTTTTCACCCATCCTACAATTATTATTCGTCCCTCCCATGTACTGTTCAAAACTTCATTCCGCCTGAAAAGCGAAAACCTACGCGGCAGACTGACCATGGTATCCTGTAAAGGGGGCCATGGTCAGTCTGCCTCACATTTTCCTCTTTTCAGCCCGAAGTCCGAACAGTAACTTTTATATTGCTATTTGCTCCGCTTTCCTGTATGATATCTATATATCTACCATGTATTCATCTATAAAAGCAGACCTGTCCATCAGATATCCGCAGATTTCGTTACTGTTCACAGCCAGCCGGATTTCTGCCGGACAGCTGCAAAAACATGTACAAGAGGGGTTTTTACAAATGAAATATGATTTTACCAGTATTATGGATCGTCATGGTAAGGACGCCATGGCGGTGGATTCTCTGGGCAGCGCTCCGGGATTTGCACCTGCTGCCCCAAAAGAAGGCTTTGATTCTATTCCCATGTGGGTTGCCGATATGAATTTTCCTACGGTTCCCACCATTCCTCAGGCTATCATAGAACGTGCCTCCCATCCGGCCTACGGTTATTTTTCCACCAGCGATGCATACTATAATGCCATTATCAACTGGCATGAAACCCGCAACGGCGTGAAAGGGCTGACAAAAAAGGAGATCGGCTACGAAAACGGCGTTCTGGGCGGCGTGATGTCCGCTGTGGAAGCACTGTCTGCTCCCGGCGACCGGATTCTTCTTCACAGTCCTACTTACATTGGATTCACCGGCAGTCTGGAAAATGGAGGCCGAAAAATCGTCCTGAGCCCGCTGAAACAGGATGAAAATGGCGTATGGCGCATGGATTATGACGATATGGATGCCAAACTGAAAGCCAATAAGATCCATCTTGCCATTTTCTGCAGTCCTCACAATCCCTGCGGACGGGTATGGGAACGTGAAGAACTGGAAAAGGCAATGGAAGTTTACAGAGCCAATGACTGCATTGTCATTTCCGATGAAATCTGGTCCGATATCCTGCTGGACGGCCATCGCCACATTCCCACCCAGTCTGTCAGCGAAGATGCGAAAAACCGTACCATTGCTCTGTATGCGCCAAGCAAAACTTTCAATCTGGCCGGACTGATCGGCTCCTATCATATTATTTACAATTCCTACCTGCGTGACCGGGTAACTGCCCAGAGCAGCAAATGCCATTACAATTCCATGAATGTACTGAGTATGCACGCCCTCATCGGTGCTTACAGCCCGGAAGGACAGGAATGGGTAGATGAGCTCTGTGAAGTGCTCAGCAAAAATCTGAAATACGCCTGCGATTTTATGGAGGAAAATTTCCCTCAGGTGCATTTTGCAAGACCGGAGGGCACCTACATGCTTTTCCTTGACTGCAGCGAATGGTGCCAGGCTCACGGCAAAACGCAGGAAGAAGTACTTCATGCCGGCTGGGATGTAGGTGTCACCTGGCAGAACGGACGGCCTTTCCACGGTCCCTGTGCCATCCGCATGAACTTTGCCGTTCCCTTCAGCAGAGTACAGGAGGCAATGGAGCGACTGAAAAAATATGTATTTGTGGATTAAGTCCTGCCAAATAAAAAAGGAGCATATCACCAACCGTATCCAGTGGTTCGTGATATGTTCCTTTTTATCTAGCAGTTCTCTGCGATCTCATAGATCAGCTTTTCGCTGTCATCCCATCCCAGACAGGGGTCTGTAATAGAACGGCCATATACGCCTTCACCGATCTTCTGGCATCCCTCTTCAATATAGCTTTCAATCATAAAGCCCTTTACCAGATCATGAACATCCTTTGAATATCTGCGGCTGTTAAGAACCTCTCTTGCAATTCGGATCTGTTCTTTGAACTTCTTGGCGGAATTTGCATGGTTGGTATCCACGATACATGCGGGATTATTCAGGTCTTTCTCTCCGTAAAGCTGACATACATGCTGCAGATCTTCATAATGATAATTGGAGTGGTTCGTTCCGTGATTATCCGTATAACCTCTCAGAATCGTATGGGTCAGATCATTGCCGGTGGTATTGACAGCCCATCCACGGAAAATAAAGTCATGGGAGGACTGGCCTGCAATAACGGAGTTCATCATAACGGACAGATCACCGCTGGTAGGATTTTTCATACCGGCGGGAATGGTCATACCGCTGGCTACAAGACGATGCTGCTGGTTCTCCACAGAACGGGCACCGATCGCCGCATAGGACAGAATATCCTGCATGTAACGGTAGTTTTCCGGATAGAGAATCTCATCTGCCGTGGTAAAACCGGTCTGTTTGATTACATCCATATGCAGCTGACGCACTGCCAGCACGCCGTTGTAAAGATCCGGCTTCTTCTCCGGATCCGGCTGATGAAGAATCCCTTTATAACCCAACCCGGTGGTACGGGGTTTGCTGGTATATACTCTGGGGACGATAACGATCCGGTCCTGTACCTTTTCCTGTACTTTTGCAAGGCGTGTACAGTAATCAAGAACCGCTTCTTCATTATCAGCAGAACAGGGACCGATCACCAGCAGAAACTTATCGCTCTCTCCTGTAAAAATCTTTCGGATCTCCGCATCCTTTTCTTCTTTGATCTTAACCAGCTCCGGACCCATTGGATAACGTTCTTTTGTTACCATGGGAATCGGAAGCTTCTCAATAAAATTAAAACTCATGTCTATTCCTCATTCCCTCTCAGAGCCACTGCCGTATCCAACCGGTCATACTGCAAAGGAGCCGGGAAACTGCACTCTCCATCGGCACCGGAGTATAAAAGGCTCTGTAATCATTCCATCAACTATTATAAACAAGCAGTCAAAACGCGTCAAGTAGTTTAATGCTTTAAAGTTAAAAATAATTGTAACTGTTCAGACTTCGGCCGGAGAAGTATGGGCTGTAAGGCAGAATGACTGTGATATCCTGTACGGGGACACACTCTCGCTCAGGTGCAATGGCATTAAGTTAAAGCATAAATGATAAATAATCTCCCAAAATCGGACATAAAAATAAATTTTGTCCGGTTTTTTTGAAAAACACTCGACAAATAATGAAAAATGTGCAACGAATCTCTTAGAAATATGTTATTTTTAGGAGGTTTACCATGGCATTTTCAAAATTTGTAAAACAAAAATTATTCAGTATCATCGATTTAATGGATTCTGATCCTTCCGATTTTGTTCAGAAACCGAAAAAAGATTTTGTCAGAAATCGAAAAATCCGTTTTTCCGATGTTTTAAAATGCCTGATCAGTCTGGAATCCAAAAGTATGAATCAGGAACTGCTCCGCTATTTTTCTTTTTCTGATCAGACACCGTCTGCTTCTGCTTTTATACAACAGCGGAAAAAAATTAAACTCGATGCCTTTTATCATCTTTTTTATGAACTAAATAAGGCATTTGAACAAAAAAAATACAATGGTTACACACTTCTGGCCTGCGATGGTTCGGATATCTCTATCCCTATTCCCAAAAACAGTGATTCTCCTTACCGGGCATCACGTAAGCGTAAGGACAGCCAGGATTATTACCAGATGTGTATCCATGCACTGTTTGATCTGGTTAACCAGCGGTATCTGGATGTCATCCTGGAACCATCGAAAGATGCAAATGAACGGGCTGCCCTGTGCACCATGTTAAAACGCAGAGATCTGGATCCTGATACGATCATTGTTACGGACCGTGGATATGAAGGATATGACCCGCTTGCCCTGGCAGATTCCCTCAACCTGAAATTTGTATGCAGGGCCAAGGATGGAAATCCCGGTGGTATCGTAAATGGCTTCCATCTGCCAAAAGAAGGGGAGTATGACATTTGTTTTGACAGGACTTATACCATGAGGAATTCGAAAGAAGTAAAAGAGCATCCTGATATATATCATCAGGTACACTATAATAAAAAGTCTGTTTTCTTAAACATGCAAAATCCAGACCACCAGATGCGTCTGCGGATCTTACGCATAAAAATAGGGGACACTTATGAGTGTATCCTTACAAATCTGTCTCCGGAAGAATTTTCACTTCAGGACATTAAAGCGATCTACTGGATGAGGTGGGGAATTGAAATTTCGTTCAGGGAGTTAAAATACACGATCGGACTGAAAGATTTTCACAGCAAAAAAGAGGAATTCATTGAGCAGGAAGTTCTGGCACGCATGATCCTGTACAACTTCTGTCAGATCATCATAAAACAGATAGAAGTTCCACACAAGGATGGTAGAAAGTACGAGTATCAGATCAATATTTCTACTGCCATAACGATCTGCCGTGAACTTCTGCTCAGTACAAATCCCTCATTAGATCCGGAAACTCTAATCCGGAAATCTATTTGTCCGATTCGTCCTGGCAGGGAATATAAACGGCAAATAAGATTTCATTCAGCTGTAGG
>JAQYDI010000072.1 GCA_028724245.1 Lachnospiraceae bacterium | reverse complement strand
TGATTTAAAAGAGCCGTCTACTTCTTTCAGTATCTGCTGTGCCATGTTGGAATTTAAAGTTTTATAGTTCGGACTGTTTTTTAAAAGAGTGTAATTCTTCTCGTATTTAAGAAATTCCCCTTCGGTAAAGTAATACTGACGCACATTGTATATTGCTTCATTTGTAAGGTTTTTGGCTATATGGCATAATTCTTTGATAGAATGATAATCTTCCTTAGATAGATGCTTTATCTGTTGTTTTATGGTAAGATACATATGGTTTCTCCTTTCTGCAGATTTAGGAAAAGAAGTTCCCTATGTATTCATTATAGCATATCATTTACTAAAAATATATTATTTTAGCAAAAAATATACTTGACGCCATTCATCCCACGGTCTAAAGACCATGGGTTTTCTGGCTAACATTTTATAAAAAGGGTACTTATAAAAGTACCCTTCCTTCTAAAGCTCTTAACAATGTTACTTCGTCAATGTATTCCAGATCGCCGCCTACCGGAACCCCGCTGGCAATTCTGGTCAGCCTGATACCTGTAGGTTTTACCAGTTTACTGATATACATAGCCGTAGCTTCACCTTCCAGACTGGAATTTGTTGCAATAATCAGTTCATCTACATCTCCTGCGAGCCGTGTCATAAGCTCCTTTAAGCGAATATCCGCCGGACCGATTCCACGGGTAGGTGAAATTGCTCCATGCAGAACATGGTAAACACCTTCATATCTGCCAATCTTTTCATACGCTGCCAGATCTCTTGAATTCTCCACCACCATAATCTGTTTATGATTCCGTGACGGATTTTTGCAGACAGGACACAATTCATCATCCGTCAGCGTACAGCAGCAACTGCAGTATCTGACCTTTTTTCTCGCTTCAATAATGGTTGAAGAAAGCTTTTCCACCTGCTCCTGCGGCAGATTAATAATATGAAAAGCCAGCCGCTGTGCAGATTTACTGCCAATTCCGGGAAGTTTTGAAAGTTCTTCTATCAGAGCACTGATCTGACTTCCATAATAATCCATATAAATCTCCTGTACCTGTTACAAATGTACATCTATTCGATAATGTCAGTAAATATCAATTTCCGCCGATTAGAAAGGCATGCCCATACCGCCTGTCAGCTGTCCCATGGTTTTTGCAGCATCTTCATCAACCGCGCGGCTCGCCTCATTAACAGCAGCAACGATCAGATCCTCCAGCATTTCAATATCATCAGGATCTACTACTTCTTCTGTCAGTTTAACAGACAGAAGTTCCTTTTTACCGGACATTTTTACTTCCACTGCGCCGCCGCCCGCTTTTGCAGAGTATTCTTTTTCATCCAGATTTTTTTTAGCTTCTTCCATCTGTCTCTGCATCTTCTGTGCCTGTTTCATCAGATTGTTCATATTAGCAGGCATACCGCCGCCGAATCCACCTCTTTTTGCCATAAATAAACTCCTTTAAACATTATAATAAAACGGTAACTGTTCAGAGCCAACCTCGAAAACACGGTGTGTTTCCTCGATGTGGCGTATCCGCCAAATACAACCGGTGCACCGGTCATAAATCAACGTGTCTCCGATGTACCGCTTCCATCGGAAGATTCCTGCACAAACATCCTTTTTATGGATTATTCATCCTCTATCTCAACGCCTCTGAACACAGATTTCAGCTGTTCATCACTGATAAACCTGCCCGGAGTACCATCCTGCCTTAATTCAAACCGGAATTCACATTCAATCCCTGTAATCTGCTGCGCAGCTTCCTTAATCGCCGTAAGATACGGAGTCCGTGCTCCAATAGCATAATACTTTTCTTCAAAAAATACAATACAAAAACCGTTTCCGCTCCGATCCGGCTCCAGCCCCGATTTCTGCAATGCGATTCTGGCCGACCTGGATACAAGTGCGGAAATAATCTTACCCCAACTGCCCCGAAGCACCTCATATCTGCTCATCTGATCAGCCGGAACTGTCACTTCTCTGTCTGTCTGAGAAACCGGCATGGCCATTGTACTATCTTCCATCCCATGATCAGAACCCGCATGCATCTCATCATCTGATACCGTTCCGGGATTCTGTTCCACAGAAGATACCGCTGAAACTACATATCCCTGCGCCAGCTTTTTCTCCAGAATTTCCAGACGGTTCAGCACAGAATCAAGATTATACTCTGTCTCCGGACGTATCAGCTTGATAAATGCCATCTCCAGAAGCACACGCTTATCATTGGCATATCGAATCCTGCCCGAAAGTTCTGAGAATACTCTGATATAGCGAAGCAATGTCTCTTCGCTGATCTTTCTGCTCATCCTCCCCAGCTCCAGAAGTTCCTCCTCAGACACCTCCAGTGTATCCGCATCCAGATCTGAAGCTTTCAGCAGCATGATATTGCGCAGATACCAGATAAAATCACTGACCAGCTGCCCCAGTTCACGTCCCTGCATGACAATCTCATCAATCAGTCCAATGCAGTCCGCCGTCCGTCCGTCCAGCGCCGCTTCCAGCAGGCTCCCAAACAGATCGTAACTGGCCGCTCCCAGTACATCCAGCACTTTGTCATAGGTCAGCAGTTCTCCATAATGAAATGCAATACATTGATCAAGCAGACTGATAGAGTCACGCATGGAACCATCTGCTTTTCTTGCAATATACTTCAGCGCACGCTCTTCAATCTCCACATTCTCTCCATCCGTCAGCTGTTTCAGCCGCGAAGCAATGACATCCACTGAAATTCTTCTGAAGTCATAACGCTGACAGCGGGACAGAACCGTAACGGGAATCTTATGGACCTCTGTGGTAGCCAGTATGAAAATAACATGAGCCGGTGGTTCTTCCAGTGTCTTCAGAAGCGCATTGAATGCTCCCGTGGAAAGCATATGCACTTCATCGATAATGTAAACCTTGTAACGTCCTTCTGTGGGTGCATACCGCACTTCATCACGGATTTCACGGATATTGTCCACACCATTATTGGATGCCGCATCGATCTCCATGACGTTGACGGAATTCCCCTGATTGACTGCTCTGCAGCTGGAACACTGGTTGCAGGGGTTGCCGTTGACAGGAGCTTCGCAATTCACTGCTCTGGCAAATATCTTTGCAACAGATGTCTTACCTGTTCCGCGCGTCCCGCAGAACAGGTAAGCATGGCCTATACGCCCTGTCTGAATCTGATTTCTTAAAGCTGATACAATGGGATCCTGACCTTTTACATCATCAAAAACCGGCGGACGCCACTTTCTGTACAACGCTGTATAGGACATATTTCATCTGCTCCTGTTCTTAGAATTTTCAGCATCTGTTTTAAAATCGATTTTCAAACCGATCAGTCACCGAATGTAATGCCCAGCAGGCGTGCTTCCTGAACGATACTGGAATTGGGATCAACAACTTTCAGTTTGCCGGCACTTTCAGCCAGAGGGAATTTGTCAATTTCGCCATTCTTAATTACTACAAGATTGCCGAATTCTCCATCTTTGCACATCTGCGCTGCTCTTGCTCCAAGGCGTGATGACAGAACTCTGTCATATGCACTGGGTTCTCCGCCTCTCTGCATATGACCGGGAACTGTAACACGAACTTCAGAACCGGTAAGTTCTTCCAGACGTGCTGCAATCTCGTAGGATACAGACGGATAAGGAGACTCCGCAACTTTCTTCTTGTATTCTTTCTTGGTCAGTGCTGCATCCTCTTTGGAAATCGCGCCTTCTGCAACGGCAATAATCGTAAATCCGCATCCTGCTTTTGATCTGCGTCTGACAGCATCGGCAACCTTGTTGATATCATAGGGTATCTCGGGAAGAAGAATTACATCAGCTCCGCCTGCCATGCCTGCCTCCAGAGTCAGAGAACCTACTTTATGTCCCATAATTTCAATAATAAATACACGTCCATGTGATGCAGCTGTTGTATGGATGCAGTCAATGGCATTGGTTGCAATCTCAACTGCGCTGTTGAAACCAAATGTCATATCAGTTCCCCAGAGGTCATTGTCGATAGTCTTGGGAAGTCCGATTACATTAAGACCTTCCTGGCTTAACAGATTGGCTGTTTTCTGGCTTCCGTTGCCGCCAAGGACAAACAGACAGTCCAGTCTCAGTTTTCTGTAAGTATGTTTCATGGACTCCACTTTATCCAGTCCGTTCTTATCAGGCTCTCTCATCAATTTAAAAGGCTGTCTGGAAGTTCCCAGAATCGTACCGCCTCTTTTAATGATGCCGCTGAAATCCGATTTTTCCATCTTCTTGTACTCAGCATAGATCAGACCCTTATATCCATCCAGAAAACCAAAAATCTCCACATCATCATACAGATTGTACAGTCCCTTTGCAATGCCTCTCATAGTAGCATTCAATGCCTGACAGTCGCCGCCGCTTGTCAACATACCTACTCTTATCATATCCATTCCTTTCCAGTTGCTGCCGCTTTATCACAACTTCCCAAAATATTTTGTTTTGCAGAAAATCTTCCGCAAATCCAATGGCTTAATTATATAACAAATCAATTTTTGTTGCAATCAAATACAGAATGCGGATTTGTAAAATCCTGACCTGTTTTTCAGAATCAAGGAAAGCATTTTTTCAGAACAATTCCTTTCTCATGCGCTCCAGCATCTCATTAATGATAATTACCTGATCCTGGGGCGTCATGAGCGCACCGCGCATCTCCTTATAAACAAATCCCGGATTGTCTCCATTCACAAAGCGCAGACGTCCTTTATAATTCTCCATAAAAGGCAGTACTCTGTCGCTTTTAACAGGAGCTTTTGCCAGCATCCTGATCGTGATCTGCTCCGGTTTTGCCATAAGTTCCACGATATAATTCTCATGCGCTTTCGCCTTAATCCATGCGACCATCAGAAGATTCTGAACAGCCGCAGGCATGTCGCCGAAACGGTCGATCAGCTCATCCTGCATATCCGTATAATCATTTTTATTCTCAATGGAAGCAATTTTTTTATACATTTCGAGTTTCTGGCTTTCACTGCTGATATAAGAAGCAGGAATATAAGCATCCAGACTAATCTCCAGCTGGGTATCGAAAGTCTGGAGAAGATCCTCTACCTTATCCTCTTTCAGATTTCTGATGGCTGTATTCAGCATCTTACAGTACAGATCATATCCTACTGCCTCCATATGCCCGCTCTGGGAAGCTCCCAGAAGCGTTCCTGCTCCCCGGATCTCCAGATCACGCATGGCGATCTTAACGCCTGATCCCAGATCCGTAAACTGACGGATTGCTTCCAGACGCTTCTCAGCCACTTCCTTCAGAATCTTGCCCGGTGTATACGTCATAAATGCATAGGATGTCCGATTCGTACGACCTACACGGCCGCGCAGCTGATACAGCTGTGACAGTCCGAAACGGTCCGCATCCTGAATAATAATCGTATTCACATTGGAAATATCAAGTCCTGTTTCAATAATGGTGGTAGAAACCAGTACATCAATATCTCCATTGACAAAATCCATCATGATCCGCTCCAGCTGCCGCTCACTCATCTGCCCATGAGCAAATTCGATTGCTGCATCCGGAAGCATCTCCTGCAGCTTCGCAGCCACCGCTGTAATATTCTCCACCCGGTTATACACATAATACACCTGACCGTTACGGGCCAGTTCCCGATTGATTGCCTCCCTGATCAGTTCATCATCATGCTCCATGACATAAGTCTGTATCGGCGTCCGGTCAAGCGGCGGTTCCTCCAGCATACTCAGATCACGGATCCCTACCAGACTCATATGAAGTGTCCGTGGAATGGGAGTCGCTGTAAGCGTCAGCACATCCACTGTATTCTTCAAATGCTTGATTTTCTCCTTATGATTCACACCAAAACGCTGTTCCTCATCAATGATCAGAAGCCCCAGATCCTTAAACACCACATCTTTTGACAACACTCTGTGGGTACCGATTACAATATCCACCAGACCTTTTTTCAGATCACTGATGGTCTGCCTCTGCTGAGCAGGTGTGCGGAAACGGCAGAGCAGATCAATACGAACCGGATAATTACTCATACGCTGTACAAATGTATTGTAATGCTGCTGGGCAAGAATTGTTGTAGGACACAGATATACTACCTGCTTGCCGTCCTGCACCGCTTTAAATGCCGCACGAATCGCAACCTCTGTCTTGCCAAAACCCACATCACCACATACCAGACGATCCATGATCTTATCACTTTCCATATCCTGCTTGACCGCCTGGATCGCTTCCAGCTGATCCTCCGTCTCAGTATAGGGGAACATCTCCTCAAACTCGGTCTGCCATACCGTATCCTGACTGAACTGATATCCTTTCTGAGACTCCCTGGCCGCATACAGGCTGACCAGTTCCTTCGCAATCTGCTGTACGGCACCTTTTACTTTAGAATGAGTCTGCTTCCATTCCTTACCTCCAAGCCGGTTCAGCTTCGGAGTCTTCTCCGCATCGGAAGACGCATATTTCTGTACCAGATCAAACTGTGTGATCGGCACATACAGATTGCCTCCGTCTCCATACTCGATCTTCAGATAATCCCGGGTAATCCCCCGGCTCTCCATCTTCTGAACCCCGCGGTAAATGCCCAGTCCATGGCTTTCATGAACCACATAATCCCCCGGCTTCAGTTCATGAAAACTGCTGATTGCCTGACCGCTGTAGGAATGTTTTTTCCGGCGCTTCTTTTTATTGCGCATGCCAAACATGTCATTCTCTGTAATCACCACAGCACGAAGAAGAGGATATTCAAATCCCTGTGACAACGTACCGGTTGTAACAAGAATCCGTCCGGGAACAGGATATGCCTCCCGATCCTCCGTATAATCTGCTGCCAGCATATAATCATTACGCAGATTCTCCGCCATGCGCTTCGCTCTGGTCCGTGACGCGGAAACCAGCACGATCCGGTACTGCTTTCTGCACCACCCCGACAGATCAGCTGTCAGTTCTGAGACCCGATTCTGATAATTGCTCACATTGCGCGACATAATGGTTGTATGAAGACCGGTGGGAACCAGCGTGTCCTTCTGTTCCAGCCCTCCCAGAACCGCCAGATGATGCTTCTCCAGACGCCATACCACATCCTTTTCAAGAAACAGAGAATCCGCCTGCCCGGGAAGAATATATCCCTTTTCCAGACGCATCTGCATACTCTCCTGAAACTCTTTCCTGATTGCAGACAGTTTCTCCTGCAGTCTGGCAGGCTCATCAAGAAAAATGCAGCTGTTCTCCGGAAAATATTCCAGAAAGGAAACCGTATCCTCAAAGAAATACTTCATAAAACCATTCACGGCCGATGTGATGAATCCCGCTTTCATATCCTCTGCCAGTGAATCCACCATCTTCCGCAGACGAAACGCTTCCTCCGTACGCTTCTGTCTGCGCAGCGCCTCCTCGCAGGTTCTGCACTCCTCTTCAATCTTATGGAGGCCGGCATAAACGCTCCCCTCATCAAGAACTACTTCCGATGCCGGGTAAATACGGATGCTGTCCGTGTTCTCCTCGATCTCCAGCGAACGTTGACTGTCCTTGTCAAAAAAGCGCAGCGTATCAACTTCATCATCCCACATCTCGATTCTTACCGGATTATCTTCCGTCAATGTGAAAATGTCAATGATACCGCCCCGCACGGAAAACTGTCCCGGCGATGAAACACGCCCGCACCGTTCATACCCCATATAAACCAGCTGTTTTTTCAGCTTCTCCAGATCCAGAATATCCCCTGCAGCAATCTCCAGTGTGTTCTCTCTGATCTGCTCAATAGGAACAATAGCATCCATACAACCGTCAATGGTTGTCACGATCGTGCCCTTTCCAAATTCCAGGATACGGCTGATCACCATCATACGCTGGGCCGTAATCTCATTGCCCTGAATATCTGCATTGAAAAACAGCAGATCTCTGGGCGGATAGTACCAGACATCCTGTTCAAAATTGCGCAGATCTTCACAATACTGTCTCGCCTTCTGTTCATCTGCCGTAATCAGGATACGAAAATCATATCCCTGACCCAGACTGTGAACCATATGACCCTTTGACGCATCAATACAGCCAAAAACCCCCACAGCACTGCCTGTGTCCTGCCGCAGAGCCCTCCGAACCGCGGAATACTCTCCTGCTTCTTCCAGAAAATCACTCCAATGCTTCATGATCCGAACCTTTCTTTCCCTTCTCTTCCAGACTGCAGTTTTCTTCCCTGTCTGCCTCTGACCTTTCCGCCTGTTTCGCTGATTCCTTTACCTTTTTCTCTTTCTTCTTATTATAAATATTCATGGCAGCTTCCGGCCCTTCCGCCAGAAACAGCTCTACTGCAGAAGCAGCCGTTTTAACTGCTTCTTTCATAACTGCGGCATCCTCACCATGAAAATGTCCCAGCACAAAATCCACCAGTTCCCCTCTTTTCGGCTCTCCGACTCCAACTTTAATCCGCGGGAACTCTGTAGTTCCCAGATGGGCAATAATACTTTTCACACCATTGTGCCCTCCGGCGCTTCCTTTCTTACGAATACGCAGCTGACCGGTCTCCAGACTGATATCATCAAAAACAACCAGCACCTGATCCGTCTCCGGCTTGTAAAAATCGAATGCTGCTCGAATACTTTCACCGCTTAAGTTCATAAACGTGAGCGGCTTCAGTAAAAGCACCTGCTGCCCGCCGATCATGCCTCTGCCTGTAAGCCCCTTGAACTGCTTTTTATCCACATTAATATTATGCGCTTCTGCCAGCGCATCAATTACCGAAAAACCAACATTGTGGCGTGTTCCTTCATACTTCGCTCCCGGATTACCAAGTCCTGCAATAATATACATAACGATCTCCCTGTCTCAAATCAATATCTGTTCTCAAAAGCAATATACCATATCTCTTTAAAAAGAACAAGTGTTCTGCAATAATTTATATTTTTTTCACAATTCGCTTTGGATATTGCGCATAACTTCCATAATATCTTAAAAATACTGATTCCGCAAGGCAAACCCTCTTGCAATCCGTAAACTTTTCATGTAAAATAGCCCATGATTGTCAGAAACTGTACTGACGCCGAAGCCTGACATCATTTCAGGTATTTCGATTTTCACTGAAACATATTATCGTTTGCAGGGCAGGCCTGTCTGCCCAGATATTTGTGATTTTGCCTGCGGGCACACAAAATCACCGCACTGATTTATGAAAGGACAAAACAATGATTGCTGCTAATAATGTAACATTAAGATTTGGCAAAAAAGCATTATTTGAAGATGTTAATATCAAATTCACCGAAGGCAACTGCTACGGCCTGATTGGTGCAAATGGTGCCGGTAAATCTACTTTCCTGAAGATTCTCTCCGGTGAACTGGAGCCCACAAAAGGCGAAGTCACCATGACCGCCGGCCAGCGTCTCTCATTCCTGAAACAGGACCATTTCCAGTACGATCAGTACACGGTTCTGGATACCGTTATCATGGGCAACCAGAGATTATACGATATCATGAAGGAAAAAGAAGCCATCTACATGAAACCCGATTTCACGGAAGATGACGGTCTGAAAGCTGCTGAGCTGGAAGGCGAATTTGCCAATATGAACGGCTGGGAAGCAGAATCCGATGCCGCTACCATGCTCAACGGTCTGGGTATTGAAACTGACCTGCACTACACTATGATGTCTGAGCTGAACGGTTCTCAGAAAGTAAAGGTTCTGCTGGCGCAGGCTTTATTCGGCAACCCCGACATCCTGCTGCTGGATGAACCTACCAACCACCTGGATCTGGACGCCATCGCCTGGCTGGAAGAGTTCCTGATCAACTTTGACAACACAGTCATCGTTGTATCCCATGACCGTTATTTCCTCAATAAAGTCTGCACACACATCGCAGATATTGATTACGCCAAGATCCAGCTGTACGCCGGCAACTATGATTTCTGGTATGAATCCAGCCAGCTGATGATCCGTCAGATGAAGGAAGCCAACAGAAAGAAAGAAGAAAAGATCAAGGAACTGCAGGAGTTCATTCAGAGATTCTCCGCCAACGCATCCAAATCAAAACAGGCTACCTCCAGAAAACGTGCTCTGGAAAAAATCCAGCTGGATGAGATCCGTCCCTCCAGCCGTAAGTATCCCTATATTGATTTCCGTCCCGAAAGAGAAATCGGCAACGAAGTTCTGACCGTGGAACATCTGAGCAAAACCATCGACGGTGTAAAAGTTCTTGATGATATTTCCTTTATCCTTGGCCGCGAAGACAAAGTTGCATTTGTCGGTTCCAACGAACTGGCCAAGACAACCCTGTTCAAAATTCTGGCAGGCGAGATGGAGCCCGATGAAGGTTCCTACAAATGGGGCATCACAACCTCTCAGGCTTATTTTGCCAAGGACAACACCGATATCTTCAAGGATGAAATTACGATTACCGACTGGCTGACCCAGTTCTCCGCCATCAAGGACGCAACCTACGTAAGAGGTTTCCTCGGCCGTATGCTGTTCCCCGGCGATGCGGGCATGAAGATGCTCCCCGTACTTTCCGGTGGTGAGCGTGTGCGCTGCCAGCTGTCCATGATGATGATCAAAGCTGCCAACGTTCTGATTTTTGATGAACCTACCAACCATCTGGATATGGAATCCATCACCTCTCTGAACAATGCTCTGATCAAATTCGGCGGTGTCATCCTGTTCTCCTGCCACGATCATCAGTTTGTACAGACCACTGCCAACCGTATTATGGAAATCATCGACGGCAAGCTGGTCGACAAGATTACAACCTACGATGAATATCTGGAAAGCGATGCTTCCATCCGCAAACGTATGATCCAGCAGTAAACAGATATCATTCGTTTTAAATACGATCCGGCAGTAAGTGAACATCTTTCGTTTCAAATGAACAAGATAAAAAGTGCCGCCCGGCTGACACACATCATGTCTGCCGGACGGCATTTTATTCTGTTCGTTCTTCCGATACACACCGGAAACCGGCAGTACTTTCGTTCTCCCTGTCAGTACCCCAGCCGCTCCAGCCGGTTTTCACAGATTTTTTCCCAGTCTTCTTCACAAAGCCCCTGTTCCCAGACATTTTTCCCGGCAGTGTCCGCAGATGGATAGCAGCTGCGGATCAATTCGCACAGATACACCACCTTCTGCCGGATGTGAGCGCTTTCAAAGCAGGCCGGAAGCTCCGATCCCGAGCCCGCCATATAAAGATTCTCAAAAATCCTTGCCCTGTCTTCCTTGGGAAATGTTCTGCTGTATCCGTCAATAAAATAGACATCTTCCATATCCGGTTCGCTGACGTAAACATCGATTCCCAGATTTTCATCAAACGCAAGATACTCATTATATTCATAAAAATATGCATCCTCAGGGGACATGGCGGCCCACTGTCCCTCCCAGTCTTCCTGCAGCGTTTCCCAGATATGATCCTCCATCAGATGAAACCATTCATGAGCAAAATTAGTTAAAAGTGCATCTTTCAGGGAAACATCACACACCATGCGTGTAAATGACACCGGTTCTCCGTCGATCTCGTAAATACCGAATGTAACATATGCACCCGCATAATCCAGATTTCCCGCACTTGTGTCACCGGAAATCGTTCCGCAGAAACAGATTTCTACGGGATTTTCCTGTCCCGACTGCATCTCACTGGTCAGGCCTGAAGGAAGCCCGTTCATAAACTCCAGCAGAACTTCCGATGCATCCAGCTCATCAAGAATACCGATATTGTCCCACAGGGTATATCCGGACATATCTGCTTTTGCTCCGGCCTCCTCCAGTGTAATCATGGAAATGCCGTGCTTCTGCCCGATCTCATTCCTGTTGTCCCCGATCTTTTCCCGCACTTCAGCCGGACTCATCCGGGAAATATCAATTTCTTCCGGTTCTGCAGCCTGATTCAGATCGCAGAGAACGATCCGTTGTTTCCCTTCCGAAATCATGGAAAACAGCACCTGCTTCATCCCCTGCCGCACCGATACAACTGATATATCATTCCACAGACTGTCTTTCTCCGGAGCAGCAGCTATCCTGTAAGCTGTATAGCAGAGCCCGCTGCTGCAGTCATACACATTCAGCATGTTGTCAGAACAGGCAAACAGATACTGCTGGCGATAGGAAAAAATCTGCTCCTTTTCATTGATTCCCTCCAGAATCATCACCTGATCAGGACAGGCATAATCCACGATCCGGTATTTGTCATGAAACTGATAAAAGCTTCCGCCCTCTCCGCAGGACATGGCAGAAGTGCTCGCCAGTTCATCCGGCTCAATCTGCCCGGATACAGCTGAAAAACGATACCGGCTCAGCTTATGAAAATCCATTGTGATCGTCAGATAGGCATATCCGCCGCCTGTCTTGTCAATACTCCACCAGCAGCCGTCATTGTCTCCCCGATCTCCCAGCAGTTCCTTTATATCATACTGACCGCCCGCTTTCTCATCGATCCGGTAAAAATACAGCATTTCTCCTTCATAATCCTGTGTCCATAAAATATTTTTCTGGTAATCGCTGTACCATACGTCATGGTAAAGTGCAGCCATATCCACGAAATCTGTTTCCTTCAGTTCCTGATCAAAATAGTACAGCTTCTGTCTGGCAGGTACAAACAGCCAGATCGTTCCATCTTCCAGAAATCCACCTTCTCCCATGTCCTCATAACCCAGTTCATAGAAGATACTTTCGATCAATTCCCCTGAATCCAGATTAAATAGATACACATTCAGGCCATGACCGCTGCTGAGAACCAAAAGCTTATCTTCAAAACACTCCATACGGGTGACATATGAGCCCTCCTCCAATTCCAGTGGAATCCGGTACGCACCCGTATTGTCTCCATCTTTCTGATAAAGTTTTTTCAGGAGTTCACTCTGTGCCCTGAGTGTTTCCTCTTCCCTGCTCTGAGACATATTGGCCGCAGCCGGGCTGCTTTCCTTCTCCGCAGATACTGTATTACCCGCAGCTGTATCCCCGGTTTCCCAAACATCCGGGCCGCTGCAGCCTGCAATTCCCATACATAAAATCAGCAATAATCCCGTCAGAAACTTTCTCATTCGCACTCACCCCGTTTTCCTGCTTCCCCTCTGAAGATATGGCGGATCCATATAAAATATCCTCCCCGCAGGGGTGCCGCACCTGTATTCTCCGTTATCAGCGGAACGCGGCTTTTCTTTATTATACTATGAACCTTTTACTTCCCCATTAAAACTTCTCATGATAATTTTAAATAAATATGACTTTTCCGTAAAACATGAGAAAGCCCGCCCGTTTTACAGTCTGAAACCGTAAAACAGGCGGGCCGGTGATATACTCTTATCAGGCACCGTTTTTTACTTTATTGCCTGTTACTGCAGGTGTGCCAGTCTTTCCTGAACCTGTGCCATCATCTGCTGATATTTTTCATATTTGGCCTTTTCTTCTTCAATCTTGGCTGCCGGTGCTTTGCTGATAAATTTCTCATTGCTGAGCATGCCTTTGGAGCGGGCAATTTCCTTCGTCAGTTTAGCTTCTTCTTTTTTCAGACGCTCGATTTCCTTCTCGATATCTACCAGATCGGCAAAAGGAATGTAAATATTGGCGCCGGGGATTACAGCGGATACTGCATCATCAGCGATTCCTGCCTTGTCAGCCTGTACCGCTGCCTCGGAAGCAAATGCCAGCGATGCAAAGAACGCCTTACCATTTTCGAAAATACCGCGGATTTCTTCGCTGTCAGATACAACGAATACCTTCGCCTTACGGCTGGGAGGTACGTTCATGGATGTACGAACAGTACGGATTGCGCGGACAGCTTCCTTGATGGTTTCGATTGCTTTCTCATCTGCTGCAAAATTCCATGCTTCCGTATATACCGGCCAGCTGGAAATCATAATGGATTCCTCTTCATCCTGCAGTGTACAGAAGATTTCCTCTGTAATGAAAGGCATAAACGGATGCAGCATCTTCAGGGAGTTGATCAGAACCGTCTTCAGTGTCCAGAGTGCTGCTGCTTTGGTGCTGTCCGTATCGCTGTACAGACGGGGTTTTACCATCTCGATGTACCAGTCGCAGAATTCTTCCCAGATGAAATCGTAAACCTTGGACAGTGCAATACCCAGCTCGTATTTATCCAGATTCTCGGTTACATCCTTTGCCAGCGTATTCACCTTGGACAGGATCCATTTATCTGCTGCTGTCAGTTCGGACAGATCGATATCCTTCACTTCTGCCTTATCCAGATTCATCATAATGAAACGGGATGCATTCCATACTTTATTGGCAAAATTACGGCTTGCTTCCACACGCTCCCAGTAGAAACGCATGTCATTGCCGGGCGCATTGCCGGTCACCAGCGTCATACGAAGAGCATCCGCACCGTATTTGTCGATTACTTCCAGAGGATCAATACCGTTGCCAAGGGATTTACTCATCTTACGTCCCTGAGAATCGCGAACCAGACCATGGATCAGAACGGTGTGGAACGGTGTTTCGCCGGTCTGTTCCAGACCTGAGAATACCATACGGATTACCCAGAAGAAAATGATATCATATCCGGTTACCAGCACGTCAGTGGGATAGAAATACTCCAGTTCCGGTGTTTTATCCGGCCATCCCAGTGTGGAGAAAGGCCACAGAGCGGAGCTGAACCAAGTATCCAGCGTATCCTCATCCTGAACAACCGGAGCACCGCAGTCGGGGCAGACCGTCAGATCTTCACGGCTTACCGTCATCTTGCCGCACTTCGTACAGTAGAATGCCGGAATCCGGTGTCCCCACCAGAGCTGTCTGGAAATACACCAGTCCTTGATGCCGTTTAACCAGTGAAGATAAGTCTTGCCATAACTTTCCGGTACGAATTTCAGTGTGCCGTTATTCAGCGCTTCAATGGCGGGTTTTGCCATCTCATCCATCTTAACGAACCACTGGGGTTTTACCATAGGCTCGATCGTTGCGCCGCAGCGGTCATGTGTACCTACATTATGAGAATGAGGTTCAATACCTACCAGCAGTCCCAGTTCTTCCAGCTCTGCAACAATGGCTTTTCTTGCTTCATAGCGGTCCATACCTTCGTATTTGGGACATACACCGTTCATGGTTGCGTCATCATTCATGACATTGATTTCAGGCAGATTATGACGGCGTCCAACCTCAAAGTCATTGGGGTCATGAGCAGGTGTGATCTTAACGGCACCGGTACCGAACTCTCTGTCAACATAGCTGTCGGCAATGATCGGAATCTCTTTATTCATAATAGGCAGGATAACGGTCTTTCCTACCAGATGTGTATATCTCTCGTCATCGGGATGAACTGCAACCGCCGTATCGCCCAGCATCGTCTCGGGACGTGTGGTGGCGATTTCAATAAATTCATCGCTATCCTTTACAGGATATTTGATATGCCAGAAATGTCCGTCCTGCTCTTCATGAATAACCTCGGCATCGGAAATGGAGGTTTTGCAGACAGGACACCAGTTGATGATTCTGGAGCCTTTGTAAATGTATCCTTTCTCGTAAAGGCGTACAAATACCTCCTTAACTGCTTTGGAGCAGCCTTCATCCATGGTAAAACGTTCTCTTGACCAGTCAGCGGAGGAGCCCAGCTTCTTCAGCTGATTGATAATGCGTCCGCCGTATTCATCCTTCCACTCCCATGCGCGTTCCAGAAACTTTTCACGGCCCAGATCAGCCTTTTCAATGCCTTCTTCTCTCAGTTTGTTGATGATCTTAACCTCAGTTGCAATACTTGCATGGTCGCAGCCGGGCTGCCACAGCGCTTCATAACCTGCCATTCTCTTATAGCGGATCAGAATATCCTGCATGGTATTGTCCAGCGCATGGCCCATATGCAGCTGTCCGGTAATATTCGGCGGGGGCATCACAATAGTAAACGGTTTCTTGTCGGGATTTACACTGGCCTTAAAATAGCCCTTTGCCATCCACTTGGAATACAGTTTATCCTCAATAGCCTGAGGATTATAATTCTTTTCCAGTTCTTTTGACATAATTTTCTCCTTTTTTAATTTCCTGTTATATAAAAAAGAATCTCGTTTCACGAGATTCTCCGCCTGCGGCGGGTCACTTCAGTGACATCTTCCTTTCCGCCGCAGTGCGATCCCCGCGGAGCGTTTTTTGTATAATAGGGAACGCAGTTTCCTATCATACAAAAAAGCCCTTCTGCATGTTATCATGCAGAAGGGCGAATCAGCGCGGTACCACCTTCGTTGGGTCTCATATCCGTTAACGCCGGCAACGGGACTGCCTACTGTTACATTCAGCAATCCGGTTCAGAAGCTACCTTCCATCGACACTGTTCCGGGCGGCCTTGCAGCCGGTGAACCACCCTCTCTGATGAAGCCTTCGATGTACTCCTCTTCCTCACTACCTTTTTCAGATATCTTTCAGATATGGCATCCATTATAAGCATGTTTTCGGGGATTGTCAAGCACCGGCGCTAAAATGAATTCAATCCCGCCGCAATCCCCGCTGCCAGTTTTTCCAATGTTTCTTCAGAATAATCGGAAGCCCGGTCACCTATCTCAAGGTCAACAGACGGAATTGTCGAGTAGGAAGTCTGTGTCAGATCAATATCCATGGATCCATCACCGAATATCTTTACCCCCTGCTGCCTCATTCCATCAATAAGAGCACTGCCCAGACGTTCATGATCCTGCCAGTGGGAAGCCACCGGCTCCATGCTGCGGTACCCTCCTTCATCGGGAACTCCGATATAAAAAGTACCTTTGTCGCTTTCCGTAGAATCATAATGAAGTGCAATATGGCAGTCGGCATACTGATTGGCGATCACCGTCCGCGCAATATTGTCCAGCTGAACATCGTCGTTCTCCCGGATCATGAGAACATTATACCCTTCTTCCAGAAGCCGTTCTTTTACGACCAGAGCCAGCTTCAGAGTCACAGCCGCTTCCGGTGTTCCATCATCCATAGTTGTCCCTCCGGAAACCGCTGCTGCTTTCGTCTGTCCTTTCGCCGTACTGCCTCCGGTCACTTTGGGAGATCCATCCGGATGGCATAAGGTGTACACATCAAACCCGCCCGAAGTACCATGCCCTGCATTGATGCAGACCGTCATGCCTTTTGCTCCGGAGGATGCTGTATAATACAAAGTGGCAGAACCGGTGTGAATTCTGGAATTTTCCGCATATTTCCAGTCAGGGTTCCAGTTGATCACTTCACTTTTTCCCGCCATATCCCCGCTGTCTTTCTTTGTTTTCTGACTGTTTTCATTCTCTGTTTCTTCCGTCTGGCTTTCAGCAGTTTCTTTCTCTGTTTCTTTCACCGCTTCTTCTGTCCTTTTTTCTTCCGTCTCATTCTCTGTTTCCTTTTCCGTTTCTTTCCCGGTTTTCCCTTCTGTACCCTGCAATGCCGTCTGTACTGTACTCTCCTCTGTCTCCAGCGTATTTTCCATACTCTGAGCTGCTTCACTTCCTGAAACAGCTTCCGTCCACAGTCTCTTTTCTCCCATACATCCGCTGAGGCCCACAGCCGCTGTCATCAGCAGGAGCAGGAGAAGACGCAGACTCTTTCTGTTTTTTCTCTTCATTTAAACACCCCCTTTTTCCAATTACTCAATCTTTCACAAGGAACGGACTTTTCAGACCATTTTCCTCAATTTCGAAAATGCATACAGCCGACGGTCCTTTCCCTAAACCGTCGGCTGTATGCCTTGTCATGAAACATCGGATTTTCATATCAATCCTGCTCTTCTGCTGTTTCATTGTACTTCTCCAGGATCAATCTCTGAAGCATCTCCCGTGTCTCCGTGTTGATCGGATGCGCAATATCTCTGAATTCGCCGTCTGAAGATTTTCTGCTGGGCATGGCAATAAACATGCCTTTTTCCCCTTCCAGAATCTTGATGTCATGTACGACAAACACACCGTCAATCGTAATTGAAGCAATCGCTTTCATCTTATTGCTGCTTTCACTGGAGATTTTTCTAACCCTCACATCTGTTATCTGCATAATAAAAAAATGTCCTCCTTTTATGATAGCCTTCACATTATCCTGAACCAAAAAAGATGCAGCATCCAATCTGCAGACAGTAAATGTCAGGCCCGCACAGAAATGCGGGCCCGACACCATATACCTGTTACCGCTGTATTAAGCTGTAATTCTGATCAGAATAATCATTTCCAATCGTAAAATTCAGGCTTTACTCCATTACATGGAATATCTTTCATTCTCTTCAATCAGAACCTGAGGCTTGCCCTCTGCAATGCGGACTTCACCGGGTTTGATCGTTCCTCTGCTTTCAATAATGCAGTTTTCAATATGGGCATTGTCACCGATATAAACATCATTAAGGATAACGCAATTCTTGATTACACAGTTATTGCCAACATAAACTTTCTTGAATAATACAGAGTTCTCAACTTCACCGTTAATGATGCAGCCGCTTGAAACCAGGCTGTTCTTAACAGCGGAACCGGGATTGTACTTAGCCGGCGGATTGTCATCGATCTTGGAATGGATCTCAGGATACTGTTTGAAGAAGAAATCTCTGTTCTCCTTTTTCAGGAAATCCATATTCATGTTGAAGTAGGATTCCACATCGGAAATCTTGTTCCAGTATGTTTCCAGCGGATAAGCATACAGTTTCTTGATGCCTTTGTAGCGGATCAGAATGTCGTTTACGAAATCGTAACGGTCTTCTTCTGCGCATTTTTCAATCAGTTCGATCAGCAGTCTTCTTCTGATAACATAGATACCGCAGGAAGCAATGTTGGTGCCTGCAACCATGGGTTTCTCTTCCAGATTCAGAATTCTGTTGTTCTCGTCTGCAGTTACAACACCATACTGTGTCATGTCAGTGCCTTCGGGCATCTCTTTGGTAACGATGGTGATGTCTGCGTTCTTCTCAATATGATAATCGATTACTTTATCGAAATCAATCTTGTAAATGGAATCGCCGGAAGCAATTACAACATAGGGTTCATGCTGTCTCTTCAGGAAATCCAGATTCTGGTAAATGGAGTCTGCTGTGCCGCGGTACCATTCGCCGTTCTCAGCTGTAATTGTGGGAGAAAATACATACAGACCTCCCTGCTTTCTGCCGAAATCCCACCACTTGGAGGAATTCAGGTGCTGGCTTAAGGAACGTGAATTGTACTGTGTAAGGACAGCAACTGTCTTAATACGTGAACTGGTCATGCTGCTCAGTGCGAAGTCGATGCATCTGTAGCTTCCGCCAACGGGCATAGCCGGAATGGCACGCTTCTTTGTCAGCACTCTCATCTTTTTGTTATTGCCGCCTGCTAAAATAATACCTACTGCTTTCATTTGGAGGCGCCCTCCTTTACTACAATGTAATCACCGCTGTCCAGGTAAGAACCGTCTGTATAATTTTCCTTTGTGGTTACACCCGAGATTGCAGTATTAATACCAATCTTAACGCCGTCCGGAATTACGGAATTCTCGCCGATCGTTACAAGATCTGATGCATATACCTTTGTGCTCAGCTTGCTTTCTTTATAAGGGAATTCTGTTGTACCGAGTACACAGTTATCACCGACTTTAACGTTCTCAGCAATGATGGACTTGTCAACAACTGTTCCTTTGCCGATTACGGAATCAGACATGATGATGGAGTTGCGTACAACAGCACCTTCTTCAATCGTAACGCCCGAACCGATAACGGAATTGGAAACTTCGCCGTAAATCTCGGTGCCTTCACCGATGATGCAGCGGTTAACCTTTGCATTGTCACCTATGTACTGAGGCGGGAACTGATCACACTTGGTGTATACTTTCCAGAAATCTTCATACAGATTGAATTCGGGAATGATATCGATCAGCTCCATGTTTGCTTCCCAGTAGGAAGTCAGAGTTCCAACGTCTTTCCAGTATCCGTTGTACTCATAAGCGAAAATTCTCTCACCCTTATTGAAGATGTAGGGAATGACATGTTTACCGAAGTCACACTCGGGCTGCTCTTCAGTAGCCAGCAGTGCTTCTCTCAGCTTGGACCATGTGAAGATGTAAATACCCATGGAAGCCAGATTGCTTCTGGGATTTGCAGGCTTCTCTTCGAATTCTGTAATCCGGCCGCTGCCGTCAGTAATTACAACACCGAATCTGCTTGCTTCTTCCCACGGTACAGGCATAGCTGCGATGGTCAGTGCAGCATCATTGGCCTTGTGGTAATCCAGCATGATCTCATAATCCATCTTGTAAATATGGTCACCTGAAAGAATCAGGACATATTCGGGATTAAAGGTATCGATGAACTGAATGTTCTGGTAAATAGCGTTTGCAGTACCTGTGTACCACTCTGTGTTGGCGCTCTTTTCATAGGGGGGGAGAATTGATACGCCGCCTTCATTGCGGTCCAGATCCCAGGGCATACCAATGCCGATATGGGAGTTCAAACGTAACGGCTGGTACTGGGTTAATACGCCAACTGTATCGATGCCTGAATTAATACAGTTGCTCAGGGGGAAATCAATAATGCGGTATTTGCCGCCAAATGCAACAGCAGGCTTGGCACCATTCTGTGTCAGAACACCCAGACGGCTGCCCTGACCACCTGCAAGAAGCATAGCGACCATTTCTTTTTTAATCACGTTATCACCTCTTGATGTTAATTTTTATTCGTGCGTACATTATAACACACATTTCTTATATTGTGAACAAAATTTTCAAATTTCCAAAAGTCTTTTTATGAAAAATACCGTGACTTTTTCCGCCTGACGCAACACTTTCCGGCATATATCCGTCGTATTTTCCATTTTTTTACATTGTTATTCTATAGTTATACACGACTTGACAGACAGATTTTGACATTTTTTTATCATTCTTTTCCTTTTTCTGACACACAAAAAATGATAAATTACCATTTTTACCAGTTCTTTCCCCATTTATCTGCTTCAGATTTCATCATGCTCCACACGAAATCATATTTCAAACAGCTTGAAGATATGTGATTTATAGTATATACTGATACAAAACGTTCAATGTAATCTGTCTTTCTCTGGCGGACTTTTTTTACAGCATAATTTCCGACCCCGTACCCTGTCTTCAGAGAGTATGACGGTACAGAATCAATATAATGGAGGGTTTACTCATGAATTTAGTTACTGTTAAAGATATTTTCGGCAATCCGGACACCTACGTGGGTCAGGAGATTTCCGTAGGCGGCTGGATCCGCAGCGTACGCGGTTCCAAAACCTTCGGTTTCATCGTTCTGAACGACGGCAGCTATTTCAATAATCTGCAGATCGTATACAACGACTCGGCACCCAACTTCAACGAAATTTCACATTTCAATGTAGGCACGGCCATCATTGCCACCGGTACGCTGGTTGCCACGCCCGAAGCAAAGCAGCCTTTCGAGATGCAGGCGGCTGAAATCACACTGGAGGGTGCATCAAGTCCCGATTACCCCCTGCAGAAAAAGCGCCATTCTCTGGAATTTCTGCGTACCATGCCGCATCTGCGTCCCCGTACCAATACATTTATGGCCGTTTTACGCGTACGTTATCTGATTGCGGCAGCCCTTCATGAATTTTTCCAGAGCAACGATTTTGTTTATGTACACACACCGCTGATCACCGCCAGTGACTGCGAAGGCGCCGGCGAGATGTTCCAGGTGACCACCATGGACCTGAACGATCCGCCCAGAACCGAAGACGGCGAAATCGATTATTCCGAAGATTTCTTCGGCCGCATGACAAATCTGACCGTAAGCGGGCAGCTCAATGTAGAACCCTTCTGCATGGCATTCCGCAACGTTTATACCTTCGGCCCCACATTCCGCGCCGAAAATTCCAACACAGCCAGACATGCCGCAGAATTCTGGATGGTAGAACCCGAGATGGCATTTGCCGACCTGAATGACAACATGGCCGTAGCAGAAGCCATGTTAAAATACATCATCCGCTATGTACTGGAAAAAGCCCCTGAAGAGATGAATTTCTTCAACCAGTTCATCGACAAGGGACTCCTTGCCCGCCTTCAGAACGTACTGGACTCCGAATTCGGCCACGTAACCTATACGGAAGCAGTTGAACTTCTGATGCAGCACAATGACGAATTTGAATATAAGGTAAGCTGGGGCTGTGACCTGCAGACAGAACACGAACGCTACCTGACAGAAAAGATTTTCAAACGTCCTGTTTTCGTAACAGATTACCCGAAGGACATCAAAGCCTTCTATATGAAACAGAACGACAACGGCAAAACCGTTGCAGCCATGGACTGCCTCGTACCCGGCATCGGCGAAATCATCGGCGGCAGCCAGCGTGAAGACGACTACGACAAACTGGTTGCCCGCATGGACGAGCTGGGTCTGAAGAAAGAAGACTACAGTTTCTATCTTGACCTGCGCAAATACGGCTCCGTCCGCCACTCCGGCTACGGACTCGGATTCGAACGCTGCGTTATGTATCTCACCGGCGTATCCAATATCCGCGACGTACTGCCCTATCCCAGAACCGTAGGAAGCTGCGAGCTGTAACTGCAGTTGTTTAAAGTCAGACAGATTCAGCGACTACAGCAAAACAGGAAACAGTGCCAGAAAGGAAATGAGCTTCAGAATAATATTTACCATGAGGCATATCAGGAAAAACGTATGTCTTTTAACAATATGTGCGATATAACGTACAACATAATAAGCAAATAAATTGAAAAAAGCCATAAAACACGTAAAAACGAAATTGACAGACCTGCTTTTGTATGATATATTGTACACAACAAAATAAAGAATGAAGACAACGGCGTCAATGATCCAGAGGGATCATTGGCGTCTTTTTGTATAACAGGAAACTGCATTTTCTGTTGTACAGAACACTCCGCAAAGATCATACTGCGGCGGAAAGGAGCAAGGGAGGTGACTGATATGCAGCATTTTGTAATAACCATTGGATGTGAGTATGGGGCAAAAGGAAATGCTATTGGCAAAAAAATTGCAGAGGATCTGGGAATTCCGGTTTATAACCGCGAGACTGTGGATGCTATTATAGATGAAGTTGGTATTCCGCAGGATATTATGGATAAGGTAGAATCCGGTGTAACAATAGCAGGAAAAGGTGTAGAGGGACAGGAAAGAGGTTCTTTCTCCAAACTTTCGGATCTGACAGATCGTGCAATTCATGTACAGAAACAGATCATCCGGAAACTGGCGGCCAGGGAATCCTGTGTATTTATCGGCCGCTCTGCAGATTATATTTTAAAAGGTCAGGAGAACCTTTTATGTGTGTTCATATATGCACCGGATGAAGTGCGGATCAGGAATGTCTGTGAGAGCCATAATCTGTCAGAAAAAGATGCAAAGCTGCTGATTTATGAAAAAGACAAACGGTATCACACAAGGCATCTCGCTTTTACGGGGAGCAACCGCGGCGACCGTCACAATAGAAATCTGTTGATCGACAGCAGTATGCTGGGAGTAGACGGGACTGCTGAATACATAGAAGATCTGGCGAAAAAGGTCTTCAATATACAGGAAAGAGGATGAAGATATGGCTCAGAAAAAATCGGAATTTGACAAAGTATTTAGTGCATGGGATATCCTGGTGATTGCTTTTGGCGCGATGATTGGCTGGGGCTGGGTAGTCTCCTCAGGAGGATGGATCGAAACAGGCGGTGCTGTCGGCGCAGCACTTGGATTTGCAATTGGCGGTGTTATGATCTTCTTTGTTGGTCTTACTTACGCAGAGCTGACAGCTGCCATGCCGCAGTGCGGCGGCGAGCATGTATTCAGCCACCGGGCAATGGGTCCCAACGGTTCATTCATATGTACCTGGGGAATTATTCTGGGATATGTGGGAGTTGCCTGTTTTGAGGCATGTGCATTCCCGACCATTCTTACATATCTGTGGCCGGGTTTCCTGAAAGGATATCTGTACAGTGTTGCAGGATTTGATATTTATGCATCATGGCTTGCCGTGGCAATTACGCTTGCATTTCTGATAACGGTAATCAATATTCTCGGAGCAAAAACAGCGGCAGTACTGCAGACGATACTGACAGTGATCATTGGCGGTGCCGGTATTCTGCTGATTGTGGCATCTGTAATCAACGGCAGTGTGGATAACCTGAGCGGCCAGATGTTTGTGGGATCTACAGGCGGCTCCATGATAAAAAATGTCCTTGCAGTAGCTGTTGTCACACCATTTTATTTTATCGGTTTTGATGTTATTCCACAGGCTGCGGAGGAAATCAATGTTCCTCTGAAAAAGATTGGTAAAATGCTGATTTTATCCGTTGTACTGGCTGTTATCTTTTATGCACTGGTTATTCTGGCAGTCGGTTATGTGCTGGATGGAGATGCCATTACTGCTTCTGAAGCAGGTACCGGTCTTGTAACTGCAGATGCCATGGCAAAGGCGTTTGGAACTCCTGTTATGGCCAAGGTTGTCATCGTCGGAGGTATGTGTGGTATAGTTACTTCGTGGAACTCCTTTATGATCGGCGGTTCAAGAGCTATGTATTCCATGGCTGAATCCTATATGATTCCTCCGTTTTTTGCAAAACTGCACCCGAAATACAAAACACCGGTGAATTCTTTATACCTGATCGGCGCGCTGACTATGCTTGCACCTCTGGCAGGCCGCAAAATGATGGTCTGGATCTGTGATGCAGGTAATTTCGGCTGCTGTCTGGCATACTGTATGGTTTCTCTTTCTTTCCTGATCCTTAGAAAGAAAGAGCCTGATATGCCAAGACCTTATAAAGTTCCTGCATATAAATTCGTGGGAACCATGGCAGTTTTAATGTCAGGATTTATGGTTCTCATGTACTGCATTCCCGGCTCCGGCGGCAATCTTGTATGGCAGGAATGGATCATGGTCGGAGGCTGGTCACTGTTAGGCGTTGTATTTTATATTGTCTGCAAGAAAAAATACAAAGAATCTTTCGGTATGCTGGTCGAACTGATTTCCGATGAAGATGCAGCAACACTGATGCCTGAAGCAGATGATGCAGAGCTTGATCTGGTTATCGATGAAGCTATTGAACGTGTTCTTAAAAGGCTTGCCGCGTAAAAAACAGAAAGAAAAATATTTTAACTCATTTATTTACTTCTCTCCCATACTGTTCAGGCTTCATTCCTCCGCAAAAGCCTGAACAGTTTCAAAATTTTCTTGACACTTCTTATCCACCAATGGTAAAATAAAACAGTAATCATTATTGTTTTATCACGAACTGGAGGAACTGATTCCCATGATGAAAAACAGTCGTCAGAGAAATTCCATCAAGATGTTTCTCATGCAGAGAACCGATCATCCCACAGCCGCTGTGATCTATCAGGAACTCCGGAAAGAGTATCCCAATATCAGCCTGGGAACCGTATACCGGAACCTCAATCTGATGTGCTCGCTGGGAGAGATCCGAAAAGTCAGCTGCACTGGGGAATCTGATCGTTTTGACGGGATTACCGCCCCGCATTATCATCACATCTGCACAAAATGCGGCGCTGTTCATGATATTCCCATACAGGTTATTGACAGTATCAATGAACTGGCACAGAACTTTACAGAACACAGAATTACAGGGCATCAGACCTATTTTTACGGCATCTGTAAAGACTGCGAAGAGAAAGACCCTGCCAGGGGCGAAGAAGATACCCCCGGTTCCGTCACCCATTAACCCTGCTGCAAAAAGTTTTCAATTAATTTTATTTAACACTTGACACGATAGACATTCTATGATAAAGTTAAGCCATAAACAGTAATAATTACTGTTTCAAAGAAAGTATGATGCAACATTTTAATATTTCAATTAACTATATTTAATTAAAGGAGATCCTGAACATGAAGAAATTTGTATGTATGGTATGTGGTTATGTAGCAGAAGGCGAAGCAGCTCCCGAAAAATGTCCCGTTTGCAACGCTCCCTCTTCCAAATTCGTTGAACAGGCTGAAGAGATGACATGGGCATCCGAACATGTTGTTGGTGTAGCTCAGGGCTCCAGCGAAGACATCATGGAAGATTTAAGAGCTAACTTCAACGGTGAATGTACAGAAGTAGGTATGTATCTGGCTATGGCAAGAGTTGCTCACAGAGAAGGTTATCCTGAAATCGGTCTGTACTATGAAAAAGCTGCTTGGGAAGAAGCTGAACACGCTGCAAAGTTTGCTGAACTGTTAGGCGAAGTGATCACAGACAGCACCAAGAAGAATCTTGAATTAAGAATTGAAGCTGAAAACGGTGCTACAGCAGGCAAGACAGATCTGGCTAAGCGTGCAAAAGCAGCTAACCTGGACGCTATCCATGACACCGTTCATGAAATGGCAAGAGACGAAGCTCGTCACGGCAAAGCATTCAAGGGACTGCATGACAGATACTTTGGTAAATAATTCGATCGGATAGATCCCGGCAAAAAGTAACCAATAGATCAGCATTGGAGGCATTAAGATGAAAATCCGCATTAATAAAGATATCGTAGAATTTACACCCGAACATGCTGCAGAAGCAGCTGAGCTGGAAGCTCTGTGGGTGAAGATGGGTAACTGTGTAGGCGGATCCAAGCAGTTATCACCAATCGGAGTTTATACTCCTTCCGAGAACAAGACCGCGACTTTCCATATTGATGGGCTTACCGCGGAAGAGATAAAGGAAGTTCCCGTCATCCGGGCTCCTTATGATACTGATGTTTACTGCGTTACCTGCAACAAAACATTGCATGTAAAAGCCGGAGAGCCCATTCCTTTCTGCTGCGGCAGACTGATGGAGATTCTCGACTAACCAAAACAGCCCCCGGTTTCAGGATCAGTTTCTGAAACCGGGGGTTGTTTTTTTATTGCACACATATTGCGCACATGTTGACCCCCCGACAGATTTCTCTGCCGGGGGGCCTGTAGGTTAATAAGATGATTGGTTATATTTAATTAGTTGATGGTTCTCTTTACATAAGAGGTATGTAAAATTTCATGAGCTTTGTGGCTTCCGGGTTCGCCGTAGAATTCAGCATAAACCTTCTTGATGCTTTCATTCTCATGAGACTTTCTTACCGGGTTGCCTTCATCCAGAGAGTACAGTGCTTTTGCACGTTCTGCACGGATATCTGTTACATTACGGATCTTGGAAGGAACCTGAGGCTGTCCACCGCCGTTTACACAGCCGCCGGGGCATGCCATGATTTCGATGAACTGATAATCAGCTTCACCGGCTTTAACCTTGTTCAGAAGTTCTCTTGCATTGGCAAGACCGGATGCAACTGCAACCTTAACTTCCATTCCAGCTACAGGATATGTAGCTTCCTTGATTCCATCAACACCTCTGACTTCTGTAAATTCAACATTCTGCAGGGTCTCACCTGTCAGTGTTTCAACTGCTGTTCTTAAAGCTGCTTCCATAACGCCGCCGGTTGCACCGAAGATAACAGCTGCGCCGGTACCTTCGCCTAACGGATCGTCAAATGTTTCTTCAGGCAGTTTTCTGAAATCAAGACCGGATTTCTTGATCATACGAGCAAGTTCTCTTGTAGTAATAGCAATATCTACATCGGGAACGCCTGCTGCGTTCTGATCGTCACGTCCGATTTCAAACTTCTTGGCTGTACAGGGCATTACGCTGACACTGACGATATTCTTGGGATCCAGACCCATCTTCTGTGCATAGTATGTCTTCAGAGTTGCGCCGAACATCTGCTGAGGAGATTTGCAGGATGACAGGTGATCAAGCATATCAGGGAAATAGTGCTCGCAGAATTTGATCCATCCGGGTGAACAGGAGGTAATCATGGGCAGTACGCCGCCGTTCTGTACACGATCCAGGAATTCATGAGCTTCTTCCATGATTGTAAGGTCAGCGCCAAAATTGGTATCAAATACTTTGTCAAAGCCCAGGCGACGGAGAGCTGCTGCCATCTGTCCCTGAACAGGAGTACCCATTTCGTAACCGAATTCTTCGCCCAGTGCAGCACGTACTGCGGGAGCAACCTGAACAGCTACAAATTTATCAGGATCATTGATTGCATCGAAAATTTCCTGCGTGCTGTCCTTTTCATAGATCGCGCCTACAGGACAGACAGCGATACACTGACCACAGGATACACAGCTGGTTTCACCCAGTCCCATCTCAAATGCGGAACCGATAGAGGTCTTGAAACCACGTTCATTAGCGCCGATGACAGCGATGCTCTGGCATTTTTCACAGGCAGCAACGCATCTGCGGCAGAGGATACATTTATTGTTGTCACGAACCATATGAGCTGCACTGGTGTCCAGTTCATAATGAGGTTTGTAGCCATCATAATAACCATCGTCATCAACGCCCAGCTCTTTACACAGAGTCTGCAGTTCACAGTTGCCGCTGCGTACGCAGGACAGACAGCTTCTGTCATGGTTGGACAGTAACAGCTGCAGAGTTTTCTTTCTGGACTGCTGTACAGCAGGGCTGTTGGTAAGAACTTCCATACCGGGATTGATGGGATATACGCAGGCAGCAACAAGGCTTCTTGCGCCCTTTACTTCAACAACACACATACGGCATGCGCCGATTTCATTGATATCTTTTAAATAGCAGAGTGTAGGAATTTCGATACCGGCATATCTTGCTGCCTCAAGGATTGTAGAACCAGCAGGAGCAGATACTTCTACACCATTAATTTTGATTGTAACGTTTTCCATAATCAGTCTACCCCTCCTTATTTCTTTACGATCGCGCTCTTCTTACACTTGGAAGCACATACACCACACTTAATACACTTGGAAGTATCAATTGTATGAGGTTTCTTCTTCTCACCGGTAATCGCACCAACAGGGCAGTTCTTAGCACACAGAGTACATCCGATACATTTCTCTTCATCGATTTCGTAGTGAAGCAGGCTCTTGCATACGCCGGCAGGACACTTCTTATCAACAACATGAGCGATATATTCGTCTTCAAAGAACTTCATGGTAGACAGTACCGGGTTGGAAGCTGTCTGGCCCAGAGCACACAGAGAACTGGATTTCATATGGTAGCACAGTTCTTTGATCTTATCCAGATCAGCAAGTTCTGCTTTGCCTTCTGTAATCTTGGTCAGCATCTCAAGCAGTCTTCTTGTACCGATACGGCAAGGTGTACACTTACCACAGGATTCATCAACAGTAAATTCAAGGAAGAATTTAGCGATATCAACCATACAGTCATCTTCATCCAGAACGATCAGACCGCCGGAACCCATCATGGAGCCGATTGCGATCAGGTTATCGTAATCGATCTGAACATCGAAATTGGAAGCAGGGATGCATCCGCCGGAAGGACCGCCGGTCTGTGCTGCTTTGAACTTCTTGCCGTTGGGGATACCGCCGCCGATTTCTTCAACGATCTCACGCAGGGTTGTACCCATGGGAATTTCTACCAGACCTACGTTGTTAACTTTACCGCCAAGTGCGAATACCTTGGTACCCGGTGATTTTTCAGTACCCATAGCGGAGAACCAGTCAGCACCGCGGAGGATGATCTGAGGAATGTTAGCATATGTTTCAACGTTGTTCAGGATGGTAGGTGCTGCAAACAGACCCTTTACTGCAGGGAAAGGAGGACGGGGACGAGGCTCACCACGATTACCTTCGATGGAAGTCATCAGAGCAGTCTCTTCACCACATACGAATGCACCTGCACCAAGTCTCAGACCGATACGGAATGAGAAGCCGGTTCCGAAAATGTTGTCGCCCAGCATGCCGTATTCTTCAGCCTGCTTGATAGCGATCTCCAGACGCTGTACAGCAATCGGGTATTCAGCACGTACATAAATGTAACCCTGATTAGCGCCGATTACATAACCTGCGATAGCCATAGCTTCCAGTACTACATGAGGATCGCCTTCCAGTACGGAACGATCCATGAATGCACCCGGGTCACCTTCGTCGGCGTTGCAGCATACATATTTCTGTGTTCCGGGTTCGCCGCCCATAGCAAACAGCCACTTCTTACCGGTAGGGAATCCGCCGCCCCCGCGTCCACGAAGACCGGATGCCATAACGCAGTCTACAACTTCCTTCTGAGTCATGGAAGTCAGAACCTTGTTCAGTGCCTGATAGCCGTCTCTTGCGATATATTCTTCGATATTCTCAGGATCGATAACACCACAGTTTCTCAGAGCAACACGGTACTGTTTCTTGTAGAAAGGTGTCTCGTGCATGGAGATGATGCCTTCATCAGTAACGGTTTCCTTGTAGAGATACTTGGTAACAACGTTGCCTTTTACCAGATGTTCAGCAACGATTTCCGGAACATGCTCCAGTTCCATCTTGGAATAGAAAGCTGCTTCGGGATAGATGATCATAACCGGGCCCAGAGCACACAGACCGTGGCATCCGGTTCTGATTACACAAACTTTATCTTTCAGGCCGGCTTTTTCGATTTCCGCTTCAAGAGCATCAGCAATCTTCAGACTTCCTGAGGAAGTACATCCGGTACCTGCACAAACCAGTACCTGACGTTCATACTGGCATGCTTTTCTTTCAACACCCTTTTCTTCAGATCTGAATCCAACGAGGTCAGCCATTTTGTCTCTTATGGCATTTAATTCTTCAAGAGATTTCATTACGGTCCTCCTCCTAATTATACTGTGCTAAAATCTTTTCAACATCATCCGGTAACAGACGCCCATGAACATCGTCATTGATCATCATAACCGGCGCAAGACCACATGCACCTACGCAGCGGCAGGATTCCAGAGAGAATTTGCCGTCCGGTGTGCATTCGCCCTCTTTCAGGTTCAGAACTTCCTGAAGCTTTTCGTAAATCTTTCCGGAGCCTTTTACATAGCATGCTGTACCAAGACAGACGGAAATTCTGAATTTACCCTTCGGCTGAAGTGCAAACTGTGCATAGAATGTTGCTACACCATAAATTTTTTCCAGAGGGATACCGGTATTATCAGAAATAATCTTCTGAACTTCGATAGGAAGATATCCGTAAATATCCTGGGCTTTCTGCATGATCGGCATTAAAGCACCTTTTGTGTCTTTCAGTTCAGCAATTACTTTTAACAGTTCCCCTTCCTGTTCTTTTGTTCCTGTGAAAGGAACAGTTGCTTTTTGAGCCATTACTTTACCTCCTTACTGAAATATAAACCACCAGACATGTCATTAACTTTCACCATCGCCACACCCCTCATAACCAATGCTGCTCAGGCTGGAGAATCAACCCCCGTTAACTTTTTGTCATTTTGCTTAATTATAACACCATTTTCATGTTTTTACCAGTACTTTTTATCAGTATTTTTAACAATGATATTTTTTTCTTTATCATATACGCAACTTTTTTTACTTTTTTTCGTATATTTGAACATATCGCCGATGAATTATTGTATAATATCTCCGTCCGGTTGGGACAGTTTTTCCCGGATTCTCAGTAATTTATTTTTATTTTATATTTTCTTAATTATTTCTTAAAATTTCTTTGCGACCAAAAAACGATTATATGATAATTTTTTATCGCATTGACGCAGCTTCTCCTGCGTTTTATAATTTACCTGTAACTGTTCAGATCCAAGCAGATTTGCACAAAAAGTGCGATGAATGCTTGCATTCATGAGTACTTTTTCGTACAAATCTATTTGGCGGATACGCCGCACCGAGGAAACACACAGTGTTTTCGAGGTTGGCTCTGAACAGTTACATTTATCTATATGTGACTTAATTCAAAGGAGGGGGTATCCCATGAAAGTAATCGAAACAAGAGGGCCGATCTGTGTCAGCTGCACCAGATGCCTTCGTAAATGCGAGGTGAAGGCAATCCAGCTGGTAGATAATACCGCTGTAATCGATGATGAACTCTGCGTTCTCTGCGGAGACTGTATCGACGCCTGCCCTCAGCATGCCAAATTTTACATGAGCGATGCATCGAAAGTACGCAACTGGCTGGAAGGGAAAAGAAAGATGGTCCTGTCACTGGATCCCGCTTATCTGGGCGCATTCCCCGGTATCGAAGGCGGGCAGATCATCTCCGCTTTCCGGAAAGCGGGCTTTATGGCAGTCCATGAAACTGCGGAAGCTGCCGCTGTTCTGACCTCCGAATATGCCCGGATTGCAGAAAACAGCCATAAGCCGGACCATGAGAATAATATTATTACTTCAGCCTGCCCCACGGTGAATTCGCTGATTGAAATTTATTATCCTGATCTTCTTCCCAATCTGGCTCCGGTTGCTTCTCCCATGATCGCCCACGGCCGTTATCTGAAAAAAAGCTACGGAGCCGATACGCTGGTTGTTTATGCCGGCCCCTGTTTTTCCAGAAAAGGGGAAGCCCATGCTCCGGAGAATGAAGGTGCAGTCGATGCGGTACTTACCTTCTCTGAACTGATCCGTTTCATGGAACGAATGAACATTGATATGAAGCAGATGGAGGACAGCCTGCCCGACAATCCCGATCCGGCTGTCAACAAACTTTATCCCACCGCCGGCGGAATCATTACCGCCCTGCGCTGTAATGAAAAATTCCCTGATTCCCGATACATGAGTTTTCATATCAGTTCCATCGCCAATTGCCGAAACGTACTTCAGGAACTGCGTGACGGAATTTACAGCAACTGCGTGATCGAAATGAGTGCCTGTCCCGGCGGCTGCGTCAACGGCCCGGCCCGGCCTGCCGACACCTCCGGCTACCGCTGCAACCTCCGTCTGAAACAGCAGACCAACCGGGTATCGGTTCCCGATAAGCAGGTTGACGATTTCCTGAATACCACAGCTGTAGTCAGCTGCTATTCCGATAAATCGCCCAACTATCCGATTCCTTCCGAAGAAGAAATTGCCGCCATGATGCTGACCATGGGCAAAAAAAGCAAACGGGACGAAATGGACTGCGGTGCCTGCGGCTACCACACCTGCCGTGAAAATGCCATCGCCGCCTGTCAGGGACGCTCTTCCTACGATAAATGCACCCATTATCTGCACCAGAAGGCATCTTCACTGGCCAATCTCGTTATGGCAGCTACGCCCAATATGGTTATGATCATCGGCGGAGATCTGACCATTCAGGAATTCTCCGCTTCCTGTGAGAAGAAATTCCACCTCACCCGCGCAGAAGCCATTGGAAAGGATCTGGTGGAAATCATCGACGATACCGATTACGCATGGGCGCTGGAGAATAAACAGAACCTCAGAGGCAAAGTGGTGGAACTGACCGGTTACGATACCTTCGTTCAGCAGAATATTACATATCTGAAAGAAGAACACGCCCTTCTTGTTATTCTGATCGATGTAACAGCGCAGAAACGCAGGGAAGACGAAGATTACATGCAGAAACTGGAAATCGTGGAACTCGCGCAGAAAATCATTGACAAACAGATGATGTCCGCACAGATGATCGCCGGCCTGCTGGGTGAGACAACTGCAGAAACCAAAGTGACTCTGAACAAGCTGTGCCGTTCTCTGCTGGGTGAAGAAGGTGGTGAAGGCTGATGTATATTGATATGGATTACCGCAGCCTCAATCACGCAGGGGAAGAGCTCTGCGGCGATAAGGTTGAAATGGTTCTGACAGAACATTCTCATATTCTGATTCTGGCCGACGGCATGGGAAGCGGAGTAAAGGCCAACATTCTTGCCAGCCTGACCTCCCGGATCCTGGCAACCATGTTCCGGGAAGGGGCCACTATTGATGAATGTCTGTCCACCATTCTGGCTACCCTGCCCATCTGTCAGGAACGGCATGTGGCCTACTGTACCTTCACGGTACTTCAGGTAAATGACGACAATTCCGCTTATCTGGTCGAATACGATAATCCGGATACGATCCTGGTCCGGAACGGAGAGATCGTGGAACTGGAACGTACAAAGCGTACCATTGAAGGGAAGCAGATTCAGGAATCCCGTTTTACCGTACAGGATGGAGATGTGTATGTTATTATGAGCGACGGCTGCCTGTATGCCAGCAGCGGTCTGAAGCTGAACATGAACTGGGATCGTGACCGTCTGGCAAAAATCGCCAAAATCTCGGCCCGCATATCGCCTTATTCCAAGCGGATCGCATTTGATATCGTGCAGGCATGCGATGATCAGTACTGGGGACAGCCCGGCGATGATACCACTGCAGCCGTTATGCGTATTTCCGCACCGCATACGCTGAAGCTGTTTACCGGCCCGCCGGTACATAAAGAGGATGATGAAGCTGCTGTCCGTTATCTGATGGCAAAAGACGAAAACGGCGAAGACTGTACCCGCATCGTCTGCGGCGGCACCACCGCCCGGATCGTTTCCCGTATTCTGAACAGACCCATTGAACAGGTAAAGCAGGACACCCATCCCGAGATCCCGCCCTACGATTCCATCGCCGGCATCGATCTTGTTACAGAAGGTGTCATTACCCTGGAAAAGGTCGTTGAAATGCTGAAGCCCTGCGTACTTAAAAAGCCTCTGGACGAACTGTTTTTCGATGATCTTGATCAGGACAACGGCGCAGCGCTGATCGCTACAGCCCTGTTTGAAGACTGTTCCCATCTGGAGCTGCTCGTCGGGCAGGCCATCAACGAAGCCTATGAAAATCCGGAAATTTCCACCGACCTTGCGACCCGGAGCCACCTGACGCAGGAACTGGTTGACACCGCAAAAGCGCTGGGAAAGACCGTCAGCGTAAAATATTATTAAATTCCATAAAAATTACCGGATAGAGACTTTTGTAAAACTTCCGGCTGAAAGCTTCCGCAAAAAACGCCGGTCGGCAGAATACCGTTAAACGTTTCTGCCGACCAGCTCTTCTTTCTGTTTTCTTGACATCTTTTTAATGGCCGCTTCCCGGCGCAGTGCTTCTCCTTTATCGGAATATTCTTCCCAGTAGAGAAGCTTCACCGGCAGGCGGCTTCTTGTATATTTGGCTCCCTTTCCCTGATTGTGCGTCTTTACCCGCTCCTCCAAATGTGTGGTCCATCCGGTGTAAAACGTACCGTCCGCACAGGAAAGGATATAAACATAATTCTTCATTTTCTTAATCTGCAGGCACACAGAGCTGCTCCAATGGCTCCCGCATACCGTCCGTTGGAATCCGTTTCCACCGGACAGTTCAGTTTTTCCGACAGCACTTCCTGCATATACCCGCAGTCACAAAGACCGCCTGTCAGATATACCTTCTCATTTCCAACATGCAGACGGCTGCCCTGGGAAACGACCTTTGTTCCAATGGAATCCACAACTGCATAGGCAATATTTTCTCTGGGTTCTCCTCTTCCGATCAGACTGATCACTTCTGATTCTGCAAATACCGTGCACATGGAACTGATCGTTATCCCATTTCCGCTGCGCGCCAATTCGCAGATTTCATCCGGACGCAGTCCCATGGTGGAAGCCATCACTTCCAGAAAACGCCCGGTACCGGCAGAGCACTTGTCATTCATGACAAAATCTTTTACCATGCCGTTTTCCACACGGATCACCTTCGTATCCTGACCGCCGATATCAATGATCACACCATCCCGGATCCCGTATATCCAGACCGCTCCTTTTGCATGACATGTAATTTCCGTTACCGTTTTGTCCGCATAGGGAACCGACACCCGTCCGTAACCGGTCGCCACACACGGACTGTTTTCCAGGTTGATTCCATTCTCACACAGCCTGTCCCGTATGGCCTGTGCCGTATCCACACTGCTCCATCCGGTAGGCTGCACAAACTTTAAAATCAGCTCCCTGTCCCCGTCCAGAACAGCCAGTTTTGCACAGGTGGAGCCGATATCAATACCAATATAATACATATTCCCCGCTCTTTCCAATCTGATCTTCTGCCGGAAATATTCGTTTCCGGCAGAAAACCGTACTATCTGTCAGCAGAATTTATTCCTTTTGGGATTGATCTGGCAGGGAAGGGGGACAATGCTGTGGTATTCTGCATGATTTTTTTCAATGCAGTCTCTTGCCGCATCAATGTCCTCTTCCCTGATCAGCAGAGACATGCCGCACCCCAGTTCCTTTTGAATGGAACGGGGGGCAGGAGCAATACGTGAGAAAATATTATCCCCGCGCAGAAGCTTCTGAAGCTGCAGCCCCTGTGTATAATCCTCAAAGGTAATATAATAATTTATTTTTGTTTCATTGTCCATATCTGTATGAACTGTTCCCGGTGAATTCTTCAGGATTAATCCAGCATTTCAATAAAGGCTTCGATTCTTGTTCTCAGCTGTTCTGCATCTGCATCCGTATAATCAGTTTCAATACCAAGCACGGGAATGCCGGCTTCCTTCAAAGCCTTTTCAACTGTATAGCCTTCTGTATCATACAGACAGCAGAATTTCAGGTTCACATCGATGACGCCATCCACCTTATATTCTTTTGCCAGACGCAGGATATCATCCACACGACCGTGATTCGGTGTAAAGCATGCACAGTTGATGCCCATATATCTTTCCGCAATCGCTCTGTACTGATCGTCCAGATTATCCTTTGTTTCATCCACAGTATTCTCAAAATATCTGGTACCTGTACAGGTTTCTTCACAGACAACCGCTCCGCCGCTGGTTTCAATAATATGATGCAGCTTCCAGTTGGGGATCGCCATGGGTGTACCTGTTACAAGAATACGTTTTGTACCTTCCGGGAATACGGAAACACCGTCTTTAATCCGCTGCTCCAGTTCATCCGCCAGTTTATTGGCCATCTGGGCACAGCGGACCGGATCGTCAAAAAATGCGATCTGCATCACAAGCAGTGCATCTTTGCCGCTGATCGGGAGTTTATCTGCTTTTCTTGCCTCATAAACGCGGGCCAGTGCTTTTCTCTTTTCATTGATGATGCAGATTGCTTTCTGAAGCTTGTCCGGTGTAATCGTATTGCCTGTAAATTTCTCCACAACTCCGGCAAATTCTTTAATTTCCTCCGTCCACTTTTCCACATCCTTCGGACGTTTCATCTGTGGCATATCCATAATGTGCATGGGCACGTCCTGCCCGAGGATCTCCCACGCTTTCTTCTTGCCATCGCAGGTGGTTTCGCCCACATACATATCCGCAATGCGGAAGAACGGACAGGTCTTTCCAAGACGGGCTCCAACCGATGCCTTGATCAGCGGGCAGGTACTCTTGGGCAGTACAGCTTCTCCATCCGGAACCCAGAACTGGGAACCGCCGCAGAGTCCAGTCACAATACCATCTGCTGCAATCACTACCTCATCGGGAACATAAACACAGAATGTGCCGAACACCTTCTGACCGTTTTTCTGTGCTTCAATCAGCTCTGAAGGGCGGATACCGTGAATCTCGGATACGACAAAATCCCAGAACCCCATACCTTCGGGACGATTTTCCTGAGAAAGATACACATCTCCAAATGCTTCCGGAAGAACTGCACATAAATTATCGTGCTTATCCAGATCCATCCCCAGATTTTTCCACATTTCAACATAATCAGCCATAATACACTTCTCCTTTGTTCTTTTATAGCAATGCTGCCGGGCTGCTGGCGCCTGTCCCGCAGCATATATTTTTCTTTGTGCCTACTCTTCTTCAGTCAGTTCTTTCATAGCCGCAATGGCTGCATCCACTTCTTCTTCCGTATTAAAATGGGAAAAACTGAACCGGACAGCCCCCTGTTTTTCCGTACCCAGGGCATAATGCATCAGCGGTGCACAGTGAGCCCCCGGTCTGGTACAGATTCCATAAATCATATACAGCTCATCACTGACCTCCGAGGAATCGTAATCGCCAAGATTGAGCGTTACAATTGGACATCTGTCCATGGTACTGAAATCTCCGTAAATTTTTATATTGTGGATTCCTTTTACACCTTCATAAAAACGCTGCATCAGTTCCTGTTCCTTCTGCCGGATCACATCAATGCCTGTTTCATTCAGGTAATCAACTGCTGCCCTCAGTCCCGCAATTCCGTGACCGTTCAGAGTACCCGCCTCCAGCGCCGTGGGCATCTCTGCAGGATGATGCTTCAGATAGGTCTGCACCCCGCTTCCGCCCGATTTCAGCGGCCGCACCGTCAGTCCCTCTCTTACATAGATACCGCCTGTCCCCTGAGGTCCCAACATGCTCTTGTGGCCGGTAAAACAGAGGATATCAATATGCATCTTCTTCACATCAATGGGAAATACACCTGCCGTCTGAGATGCATCCACAATAAAAATAAGCCCGTGGGCATGGGCAATATCCCCCACCTTCTGAATATCCACCAGATTGCCCGTCAGATTGGAACCGTGCGTACACACGATTGCCTTCGTATGAGGCCGGATATTTCTTTCAAAATCTTCATAATCAAGCGTACCTTTTCGATTGCTTTTTATAAAGGTAACTTCCACGCCCTGTTCTTCCAGCTCGTACAGCGGTCTCAGCACCGAGTTGTGTTCCAGCTCCGTGGAAATCACATGATCCCCGGGATTCAGCGTTCCCTTTAAAGCAATATTCAAACTTTCCGTTGAATTGGAAGTAAATGCGATCTGCTTCGGATTTTCCGCACCGAAAAATTCCGCCAGTTTGCATCTTGTATCAAAAATCACCCGGGAATCATCCAGAGAAGCATCGTGGACGCCCCTTCCTGAATTCCCCATGGTATTCATGGCCTGTACCACCGCATCGATCACCTGTTTCGGCTTCACCCGGGTGGTAGCCGCATTATCAAAATAAATCATAATCTTTTCTTTCCGTTCTTTCCATTCTTTCTGTATTTCTCATGATCCATAATTTAATCATACAGAATCACCGAAGTCATGTCCAATTTGAAATATTTATAGATACGGCTGATTTATCGCCTTTATCAATAAGTGGACCATACAGCCCAAAAAGGCGGCAGAACTAATAAGCCGGTGCCGCACCAGTCGGATGAACTGGTACATGCACCGGTTATTTTTAAGTTACAGGTACTCCATCAGCAGAAGTCCCATCATCAGATACATTCTGCATTTTTCATCTTCCAGATCGATCCCGCCTGCGACTTTATGGATCCGTTCCAGACGGTACGGCAGCGTACTGCGGTTGATTTTGAGAATCTGCGCCGTCAGCGTGCCGTTTCGCTCATTCATCAGATAAACCTTCAGCGTCCGCATCAGCTCGGTTCCGTGAGCTTCATCATACCGCGCCAGTTTTTTCAGAACCTCCGGCATCATGGTCCTGGGGGAAAATTCTCCCATCCCCTCCATGATCCAGTATTTCAGCACATGTTCTCCAAACTCCGTATACCATCGGGGTGCCTGCTCCTGTTTGCTGTATTTGACTGAGATCTGTGCCTGCCGGAAATAGATCCCCATATCAAAAAAGTCCGAAAACGGCAGAGACACACCCATAAAACAGAGACTCTCCCTGACAATATAGGACATCTTCATGCGGATCATCTGCGTATTCATCTCGCCCCGGGTCAGATTGAACAGCACATACAGCTGGTCGCCATGATAACAGGTACAGGAACCGCGGATCCGTTCCTCAATACTGTTGCAGATTCCGTAAACAGACATTCTTGTAAAATCTCCCTCTTCAAATGCCAGATATCCGCACACGTACTGATCCTCCGGAGCCCATCCCAGATCAGCCAGCTCCTCCCGTACCTCTTTACGGTTCATGTCCATTCCGTCCAGCGCATCCACGATCATTTTCTCCACGGGATAACGTTTTTTCTCATGGCGGAACCCTCTCTGCAGCAGCGCCCTTTCAATGATAAACGCAAAATAGGATACTTCCGCCAGCTGCCCGGGCCGGATTTCACTTTTCTGCTTTCCCACGATCAGTCTCCCCCTGTATTTGTCTTCCAGCCAAATATTGGCATACAGGCAGCTCTCATCATCAAAATCACTCTCCCAAACACAGCCGCCCTTAGTAGTCAGTGTCTTTTTATAGGACGGACTGGTGCGGAAATGATTGATGGTGTCCGCGTCCTGTGTATACTGATCGGTTTTTTCATTATATGTAAAGTTGACTCTGTCATCCTCAATCTTGGGACAGGCTATAATATGATAAAATTCATCATGCACAAACACTGTAGCACGAAAATGTTCTACCGCCGCTTCACAGATTTCATAAATCGTGCCCTCCTCTGTCAGAATATGGTTCAGCTTTCTTTCCAGACAGGCGTATTCATAAAAAATCTGCTGCAGTTCGTTCAGTATTTCAACCATACCGTATGACTCCGGCACAAAAATACAGTAGGAAAAAGGCAGATTCTCCCCCTTTTTCGGCATTCCGCATACCACAAGTCTTGTATCATACTGAAGCGAACTCTGCTCCCGCAGGTGCTCCAGATCCGTCAGATAAAGGAACTCTGAAAAAATCTGTGTCTGGCCGTTATAAACCTGCATGCCGGATAAACAGCATTTCAGATCCTCCATGGTAATTTCGGCTTCCACGCCCCGTTCCTGCAGCTTCTCATACACCAGTTCCAGCGTCAGCAGAAAGCCTGAATTATCTGATTGTTTTAATTTTTTCACTCAATTCCCCCATATCTCCAATGCAGCTTATTACAGATAAGCCTGCATTGCTGCATTTACTACATTATATCCTTTTTTCCGCCTTCATACCACCATACAGCAAAAAAGGGGATTACTGTCCATATGCAGAATCCCCCCTTTTCAGAGTGTGATCTATATAGAATTATTTCTATATCCTGTAATTACAGCATATCTGCCGATATGATTACTGACCGGAAGCTTCTGCCTTTGATTTACTGCAGTAAACCGGAATGGATGTAATACATGCTGCTGCCGCAAGTACAAAACCTACGATAAATTTGGTATGAATATCACTGCTGTCGCCGCAGATCATTCCGGTCGCGATGTTGATAACATAAATTGCCACGCACATACCGGCATTCATGAATCCGGAGTAGATAGACATTGCTTTGGAGTACTGCGCACCGGGAGCGATTTTGCCGAGTTCCATGATGATGTAGGGACCACATGCAGACATGGAAAAACCTACCAGCGCACCGCCGATATAAGCGCCCCATACGGTTGTTGTCATGGTCAGGCAGAGGAAAAGTCCTACCGCTGCCGCACCCATCATGATCGGAACAGTCAGTTTCTTAAACCACTGGGAATAAACACCGTATACAGCACCTGCAATGATACCGCCGATGGTAACTACCGATGTGGCAACACCTGCTTCTGAAGCGCCACCCAGCTGATAGTAGTTGATGATATACTGGGAAATATTGGAGCCATATACATATAAAGCCAGGAAGAAGAAAAAATAGTGAATGGAAATTACCCATACTTTTGCGGGAATCGCTACTTTTTCTTTTGCTCCGCCGCCGGCCTGTGCCTGTGCAACAGGTCCTTCAGGCAGGCAGATCATTTCCAGAATAATCGCTGCCAGAATAATGAAATACAGTGCGTATGCCATCTGCCAGGAACCGGTTATATCCGCAATCTTGCCGCCGGCAATTGAGAAGAATACGCCGCCCACATTCATAACTGCCATACAGATACCGAGGAAGCTTCCTCTTTCTTTTTCATCATCGATCATATCAGCCAGCATGGCTCCGAGGATCGTATTGTTGGATCCCTGTCCAATACCTACAAGACCGGCTGCCAGCACCAGAACCCAGATGGAAGCTTTTCCGCCCAGGAACATGAAGATCATACCCATGGCAAGAATACTGATCTGACCGAAAAGCAGAAGTTTCTTCGTGGAAAACTTCGTATTCAGCTGTCCAACAAAGAAAGCGTAAACGGTAGCAACCAGTGAAGGTGTTACCAGAATATTCTGTACAACAGCAGGTGATACATTGCTGTAGGTGGCCATAATGTAGGCAACCAGCGCCATTGTCATATTATTGGCCATTGCTCCGAAACAGAAAGCAAAGGTACCCATTTTTGATTTGAATGTAAACTTGTTATTCATTCGTAAATCCTCCTTTTATCTGAAGTACTGTACAAACAGACCCGTACAGCCTTTTCTTTTGTTATTCCGCTTTTTCTCCGCAGAGAGCGATCCGGCTGTAACGATAAATCGCATCCACCAGACGCTGGGGAGCAAAAAATGCCATAACGATGATCGGTTTTTCAAAATAACCCGGTGCATACTTGTCAACAAACGCCTTTGCCGCAGCTTCGATTTCTTCATCGGAAGCATCTTCGGCAACTGCAGGCGGTGTAACGGACAGCACCAGCTTATCTCCGTACTCTTCGCGGAGTCTGTCCACATCATTCATATCCTGAGGCCACCACATATCATCGCCTTCGGCGATCATAGCAGGAACAAGAAGTTCATTCTTACCGCAGGAATGATGGTTGAAGATCAGGCCTTTGCTGTGACAGAAGTCTGCGATCTTTTTAATATGGGGAGCGATCATTTCGCTGCACACCTGTTCCGAGAAGAAAGGCGCTCTCTGGGAACCCCAGTCATCATGGAAAGTAACAGATTCCAGATTCAGAACCTCCATATATTTCTCGATCATCTCAATATACATATCAGCCAGACGGTCGAAAAGTTCATGAATAGCATCCTGCTGATCCTCATCGATCAGTGCAACTGCTGCCTCCTCAAATCCCATAAAAGAAATCAGACGTTCAAACATACCGTTCTGGAATGTGATGCCCAGCACACGCTTTGAATCATTGAGAGGTGCATTCATCTTATTTGCTTCCCAGTCAAGTGCCTGCACATCCGGAAATACCACATTTTCCTTCCAGTCGTTTACATCCTCCAGCAGATGTTTTGCTCCGGGAACCTCCATAGAACCTCCCGCAACCTCCACATACTGCCATTCCACGCCGAACAGGTCCTTCCCGCCTTTTTCTTCCAGCGGCTGCCTGGGACCCATATCACAGATCTCGGCACGGGCTATGTGATCGGGATTGGCGCGTGATTCCACATAGGCAAAATCCGTTGTTGTAGGAAACCACATGGCGCTGCCGTCTCTGCGGAAAACGTTCATCACATTCTCCTTGGGCGAAATCGGTGTGTTGTACATCGGTATCACCGGCGGTCCAAAACATGCGGAAGTAAAATTAATGTGTTCCCCTATCACATTCATCTCCGCTTCGTCAAACGGAATCCGTTTCATAAAAGTCACCCTCCTCTTTTGTTTATTGTCTCTTTTATTTATTACCTACTCTTTGCTGTAACGCTCGCGTGAAGCGATATAAAGTTCTTCTCTGAAAGCCTTCGTCAGCATACCGGGACGATTATAGAATGCCGAATACATGCAGGGCTTTCCGGGTTTCGTATATTTTTCAACGAACTCTCTTGCTGCTGCTCTCTGTTCTTCTTCCGTTGCTGTTTCCGGATCAAAGGGATTGTCTGCTACAATGCCGATCACGATACGGTCACCGTATTTTTCATACAGTTCCTGTGTATTGTTCATGGGCATGGGAGTCCAGGAGTCAAAACCGGCTTCCACAAAAATATCACATCTGTCTTCAATATGGCCGCAGCTGTGCAGATCGCAGAACATGCCTTTGGAATGCACATGATCCACAAAACGCTTCATTTCGGGAAGAATGATCTCTCTCGCTGCTTCATCCGAGAAAAACGGTGCCATCTGGGAACCCCAGTCGTCATGGATCTGGAATCCATCCAGATCATAGTATTCCACACATTTGTCAACCAGACGGATATAAAGACTTGTCAGTTCATGCATCAGCTCTTTCACTGCATCCGTCTGTTCTTCGTCGATCATGGCCACTGCAGCATCTTCAAAATCCATAAAGGAAATCAGTCTTTCAAACCAGCAGCCGTTGAGGAATGTCAGCATATTGCATCTGCCGTTGCTCAGATACTCTTTATTTTTCGCAGCGCTGCCTTCCCAGTCCCAGCTGTCGATATCCGGAAATACCACCTTTTCCTTCCATTCATTGGCATCGGAGAAAAGAGGCGATCCGGGTTCCACCATGGATCCGCCTGCTACATCAATGTATTTCCACTTGATTCCGAACATATCCTCTCCGCCGAATTTCTCTCTGGGATAGGGCTCGCCGCCTTCAAATACAAAACCTCTGGCGCCATTGTCCGGAATAACCGACGGTGTAAATGTATTCATCTCAATATCCGTCAGAATCCAGACAGGATCCTTGTCGCGGAATGTTGAAACTGCACTTTCCCTCATACTGACGGGGAAATTATAAATGGGAAGCATCTCGCCCGTAAAACCGGGAACTTCCGATACAACCTTCAGTTCATCTGTGTTAAATGGTATCTTTTTCATTGGTCCTCCTTATCTTACTTGTCATTTGTCCTGTTTTGTTTTTGTTCTGTTGTTTGCTGTTATTGTTTACTGTTTACTGTTGCTGCTATTGTCGTCGTTGTTTTTACTGTTTACTGTTGCTGCTATTGTCGTCGTTGTTTTTACTGTTTACTGTTGCTGCTATTGTCGTCGTTGTTTTTTACTGTTGTTTTTGTTTATATTGCTTATCTTTAATCATATATTCCTTTCTTTTTTATCCATTATGTGTAGTATAAATGGTTTACTGCCCATCAGACTATTATGCAATTATAATAATCTCTGCCGACCGATATACAACACTTTGATGTAGGGAGTTTGAATAAATTCAGTATGCTCCAATTCTTTTCGACTGTTGATTTTCCCATGTACTTCCATTCTGTACTTTCCGGACAAAACTGAGAAACCATGTAATTTTTCCGAAAAACTGCATATACTATGATTACGAAGCGGTTTATCCGGCTGTATCCGAAGGATAAACGTTACGGCCAGCCGGCGGGTCGTGCTTCATATAAAGGGCGGCAGCCACATCTGTGAACTGCCGCCTGTTTTATGCTCTGCTGTTTTATACTCTGTCGTTTCTTCAAGAGTCTGCTGTTTTATACTCTGTTGTTTCAGCACTCTGCTGTTTTACCACTCCTGCCGGGCTGCCCGCTCGGATGTATTACTTCACGATCAGAAGTCTCTGTCCCGGTTTCAGTTCATCGCTGGTAAGGGAGTTCACCTCTCTTATGGACGATAATGGTACATAAAATTTCCGGGCTACACTCCAGAGTGTATCCTGCGGTTTCACCAGATAACCCGTAATCCCGGGCATATTTTCAATTTTTTCCGGCGCTGCAGGTTTCATATTAATGTCGGTAATGACCCTCATTTTTTCTTCTCTGCAGAAAACAGTGGAAAAACCTGCCGTCAGGCGGATTTCCGCTTCATCCGGGCCGGAAAGAACCGCATTGATCTGCTCCACAGATCCGGCAGTCTGAAGCTGTGCGCTGTTTTCCTGATCTCCCGCAGGCATCTGAACCGTATAGGAAAAAGGATAATCTTCATGCCCTGCTTCAAAAGGATTTTCCGGATCCGCCTGCTGATACAGCAGATCAATGGAAATAACCCCTTCCAGCACCATGCCTCCATCTCCCGGATGATAATCCTCTATCTTAACGGATGCTGCCGTATAAACGATCTGCATCAGCGGTTTTCCCGCATGCAGCTGCATCGTCATACTGGTCTTCATGCGGCTGTCATTGCAGGAAACCAGCGTGGTCATGGGAATTTCCGGACGCGTAATATCAAATTCCATTTCCGGTACGTAAACGTCCTCCAGCAGTTCCAGACGCTGCTCCTCAAACAGCATCAGATCGCACTGCAGCACTGCTTCCACCTCGATCCGGCGCATTTCCCCGTCTTCATCCTCCGCAGCCGATACCTCCGTATGGGCCAGACGGATGCCGGAAGCGGACAGCATCAGATCCGAGGCGCGGTGGGACTCCACCTCACCACTTACCGAAATCTGTTTCTCAAACCACTGCATGGGAACATGTTCATCCGCTGACCGGTACAGCACAAAGAGGAACAGATCACCGCTTACCGCAAGGTGTCCGTTTTCCGGCCGGTTTTTCACATTGCGCAGCTGCACATCCTGAAAAACGATCCGGTCCACATCAGGCTTTCCACCGGGGAGAGGAAATGTTTCCTTCATACGGAGCGTATCTCTGCCGCATACTTTCAGACCCGCAAACTGCTCCGTCCGGCTCAGTGTTTCGGGAGATACAGCATTCGGCGCTGTACCCGGTGCTGTGCCCGACACAGCTCCCGGCATGGTATCCGGCACTGCATTCGGTATGGCATTTTCTACTCCTGCAGCCGCCTGAATTTCTTCCATGCGAAAAGGATACAAAGAAAATGTCACCACCGCCTTGACATTCATTTTCCGTGAATTGATCATCTGCGCACGCAGATCCTCCATGTCCCAGAGCACGGTAACCTGTTCCCCGTCCTGTCCCCCATCATAATTGACCATTTCCTCAAAAGCAAAATCACCTCTGATGCAGGAAAGCATCCCATTTTCCTCGCTGGAGTACAGCACAGAAAATTCCAGATGTCCTGCCAGCCGTATTTTCCCGCCCAGTACCCGTATTTCATCAAGACGGACATGTCCCGTCTGCATGATAATGCTCCGGATATCCGCGTTATTATCCGATACATTAATATCATCATCGAATGTGAGCTGTGTCAGCAGACGCCTGCCGCCGATTCCATACGTCAAATTTTTTCTGATCAGTTCCAAACCCGTTCCTCCTGCCTATTCAAAATAAATCGTCTTATCCATCTGCTGCATTTTTACCACAAGCCACGGAGCAGCCGTACTGTCCTTTGCATCGGCAGTTTCCTCGGGAAGCGGCCCCAGAAGCTCTGTGTCCATATAAAGCACATCACCCGCCAGATACAGGTCCTTGATCTGTATACTGTATCCTCCTGTTTCCTGCCTGCCGTATCCCACCACCAGATAGAGATTCTCCCCCTCCGAAAAGCTGAGCCGAAACTCCGATTCCTTCCGCTCGTCGATCAGTTTCATCAATTCCTCAGGCACTTCATCGTCCGGAACCACTGTGTAGGACACATCACCTGTCTTTTCCGGCCTGCTGTCAGAACCGCAGGCCCAGAACACAAAACCGCACGCAATCACAATCGCCAGAAGAACCAGCGCCTTTGCCGCATATACCGTATATTTTTGCATACGCCTCCTCCTCGTCCTTTTTTACACCGCCGCTTCCCTACATTCTATTGTTTTCAAAGAGCAATTATGTTAAAATTACAGGTAAAAAAATATGGGGTGCTGCAGTCTGGGGGGAGGATGGAAAGAGAGTTTAGGCTCCATTACCGGCAGTTCCTGTCCGGAGACGCGCTCCCGCTCGGGTGGAAACGCAGCGGTACTAAACTCGACGGCCTCTTTTGGAGGCCGCTCGTTAAGTGCCGGCGTTTCCAACGGTCTCCTTAACAGGAGCTGCCGGTAATTCCGCCGCGAAGGTCGTTTCTCCATCGATTGCCCCGCAGACTGCGCATGGGAGGGAGAACGCATTTT
>JAQYDI010000071.1 GCA_028724245.1 Lachnospiraceae bacterium | reverse complement strand
TGATTTAAAAGAGCCGTCTACTTCTTTCAGTATCTGCTGTGCCATGTTGGAATTTAAAGTTTTATAGTTCGGACTGTTTTTTAAAAGAGTGTAATTCTTCTCGTATTTAAGAAATTCCCCTTCGGTAAAGTAATACTGACGTACATTGTATATTGCTTCATTTGTAAGGTTTTTGGCGATATGGCATAATTCTTTGACAGCACGATAATCTTCCTTAGATAGATGTTTTATCTGTTGTTTTATGGTAAAATACATATGGTTTTTCCTTTCTGCAGATTCAGGAAAAGAAGTTCCCTATGTATTCATTATAGCATATTATTTACTAAAAGTATATTATTTTAGCAAATAATATACTTGGCGCTATTCATCCCACGGTCTAAAGACCATGGGTTTTCTGGCTAACATTTTATAAAACACAAAAATAGCCGCCCCAGTCTGTAAACTAAGCGACTATTTTTGTTTGACTTTATATCGGAGTAACCGTCTATCGGCAGCACTCTTTTTCTATAATCATATTACCACGCTTCCATAGAAATGTCAAAATTTTTTCCTTACTTTGAACATCATCCGCAACTTCAATCTGCCATGTTCTTTTTACATACCTGCCCCTTTTACAGAAAACGGCACAATCCAAGTATGGTTCCCATGATAAAAAACATCACTGCTTTTACCGCAGTCAGTCAGATTTCACTGCCTGTCAGACGGCCTGCAAAGCTGTGGATATTCTCTCCGGGGCATGCTGCTGCGCATCTGCCGCAGCGGATGCATTCACCTGACAGCAGGCTGTCATCCTCCAGTTCCAGACCTACCGGGCATTTTTTTGTACAAAGACTGCAGCCTTTCCGGCAGCTTTCTTTCCTGCGTTTCAGAACGGCCGCCGGAAGAATCGGAAGCAAGGCAAAAACCGCTCCCATGGGGCATAGAAACTGGCAGAAAAACCGTTCCTGCAGTGCCATTCCAACGACGATCAGAAGCAGAACAACTGTGCCCACAGCATACCCTTTCATGTTGAATCTGCCTGCAGTTGCCATGGAAAATACATCCCACGGGCTGGTTCCGGCCATTTTCCCGTATACTCCCAGTGTACAGAGCACCACGATTGCAGCCAGTATCAGATATTTCAGTTTCTGCAGAGCCGAAAAGCATCTGTGAGGCATAAAATCCGCCAGAGAGAATTGTTTCTTTTTCTGAAACAATTTCTTCTGCACCATCCCCGAAATCCAGTAGACAAAATCCCCCATGGTTCCGAAGGCGCAGATATACCCGCAGAAATATCTTCCGAAAAGGATCGTAAATACGGCCAGTCCCGCCAGAACAAGCAAAAAGCTGTTCTTTTCCAGCGCACTGCCGGTTCCAATCTGTGTAAATATGTACTTCACGCCTGAAAATCCCGCCACAAAGGCAGACGGCATGGAAATGAAAAAGAGCAATTGTATTGCAGCCCTCAGCTGACGCTGACGTTTGATCTTAGTGCTTTTCTTTTTCTTTGACTTTGACTGTATCATGATATCATTCCCCCGCATTTTCTGCCTGATTCAGTGCATCCTGAGCAGCTTCCAGAATACCTGTCGAACTGAAAGTTGCTCCTGATACCGTATCAATCTGCGCGCTCTGCGCTTCCACGATCCGGTCAGGAAGGACTTTCGCCATGTTAAAATAAGCCTGATCCTCCGAATCAGCCGAAAGGATTTCAACCCCGGTGATTTTTCCGTTTTCCACTGTCACAGCAACACGTATTTCACCGCCAAAACCAATTCCGGTGCCTTCCCAGATTCCATCTGCGTATCCGCCGGACACATCTGCTTCCTGCTCAGAATCCGTTTTCGTATTTTCCAGTGCGGTAATTGATTCATTATAAGCTTCTGCTTCCGCAATTTTATTCTCATTTTCCTGAACCGTCTGCTGACGCTCCCGGGCAATGGAATTGTAGCCTCCAAGCGCCCCCACAACCAGCAGAAAGCTCAGAAGACGAATTAGAAAGTTTTTATATTTCATTTAGAAAAGTCTCCTTGTACTAATAAGGTCCGCCGCATAATTCAGAAGCAGCGTTATTTTTTCTTCGCTTTCAGGCAATGCCGCTTCCGGTGACTCGCTTTCAGCAGTATTCTCAGGCAGTTCCGCTTTCGACTGCCCGCTTTCATCAATATTCTCAGGCAATACCGCTTCCGGCAGTTCGTCCTCAGAAATGTTCTCAGGCAGTGCCTGTATCAGACTCTCCTTCACTGCTTCTGTGATTGCATTGGAAGAATAGGTTGCGCTGCTGACAGCATCCACATTATCCGCATTCTGTGCAGTCAGGATCTGTTTTACCACACCTTCGTACCAGATATTTTTACGGGTACGTCCATTTATGGCATAATTCAGGTAAGAATCATTGCTGTCCGGATCATCAGACCGGTCATCCAGCTTCTGAACATCGATTTCTGTAATCCGGCCTTCAAAAATTGTCACAGTTGTCTGAACTGTATATAAAAATGTATCTTCTTCAGTGCAAAGGGCTGCGGCCTGATAAATACCATCTATATAACCGGTTAACGGCTCATCTGTTCCGGGCTGCTCCTGGTTTTCTCCATCTTTCTCTGTACCCCCTGTTTCAGGCTGCTCTTCAGTGGGCTCTGTGCTTCCCGTCTCAGGCTGTTCTCCAGAACTCTCCGGCTTTCCTGTTTCAGGCTCTTCTTCAGGCTTCTCCGGGCTTCCTGCTGCCGGCTGTCCTTCAGTATTCTCTGTATTTTCAGTTTCAGGCTTTTCTTCAGGCATTGCCTTTTCCAGTGCTTCGGATACCGCATAAATAATACCTTCTGAACTGTAGGTTGCCCCCGATACCACATCCACCGATGTGCTCTGGGCAGCGAGAATACGATCGATCACGCCGCGGGCCTGTTTCAGAAAGGACGGTGTTTCATCTTCCGCACTTAAAATATCAATGGAAGTGATTTTTCCGTTCTTTACTGTTACCTGAACTTTAATATCTCCGCCGAATCCTTCTCCGGTTCCGGTATATGTTCCGTCTTTATATCCATCTGCTGAAACAACCGGTTTGTTTGTAACAGCCGGTTTACTCTGAGAAGATGCGCCGCCTGCTGCAGATGTACCCGCCTGATTGTTTCCCGCAGAGTCTGCCGCTTCCGTTACTGTCAGGTCCTCTTTCACCCCGGAACCAGCTGCCTGACTTAAAGCCTTTTTGACAGCATTGATAATACCGTTTGAAGAATATGTTGCCCCCGATACCGTATCCACATTGGGGCTCTGGGCAGCAAGGATCCGGCTGATCACAGCTTTTGCTGAAGACAAATAAGACGGTGTTTCACCGGACGCACTGACAACAGCAATATCCGTAATGGATCCCTCTGAAATCACAACCTTTACCTGAATTGTGCCGCCGAACCCCTGTGCCTGACCGTAATAGGTACCGTCCGTATATCCCTGCGGTTCTTCAAATTCCGTCTGTTCCAGCGCCTTTGTCTCCTGAACAGGCGCTGTCTCTGTTTCTGTTTTTTCACCGGTCAGGGCATTTTTCACTGCTGCCAGAATTCCTTTTGAAGAATAAGTGGCTCCCGATACCACGTCAACCTCCCATGTCTGGGATGCAATAACCGAATCGATCACCGCTTCCGCCCGTTTCAGAAACGATGCGGTTTCGCCCGGTGCGCTCAGAATTTCTATGGAAACGATGCTCTTATCTTTTACCGTTACTTCAACGGTAATCGTACCGCCGTAACCTGTTCCCGTTCCTTTGTAAACACCATCTTCGAAATTGCCTTTTGCGGCATTTTTTTCCGCGTCCTTATCTTCTTTTTCCTGCTCATTCTGTGCTTCCGTTTCTGAAGCCTGCGCGTCAATAGTCAAAAGCTCCGGAATTTCCCGCAGCACAGGTTTTGTTGCAGGCAGCGCCGATGCGATCATCACGATGACCAGCGCCGCAGGAAGCAGATTTACCAGAGGCAGCAGTCTTGCAAATATATTTTTCCCGGAAGACTGCGCCTCCTGTTTCTGTTTTTCTCTCATTTCTTCCGACAAGCCATTTTCGGATCTGTTTTCTTTCATAATTCGCATCCTTTCAGGTATATATCCAGCTGTATATCACAATTTAACTGCATATCACGATATTGGGGACAAAAGGATTTGACCCTTGTATCGTATCATCATTATTCCCGTGTAATTACCGAAAGCGGGAAATCTGTGGTAAAGCTGTCCTCCAGTCCCTCCGTTACAGAAACGTTTCCATCCTCCGCCATGAGAATCATCTCGAATTCATCACCGTACTGCCTCCAGTAATCGGCTGCTTTTTCCGGTCCCATAATAAAAACAGCTGTGGAAAGACCATCTGCCAGCATGCCGCTGCTGCTGACAATTGTTACAGATGTCAGACCGTTTTCAGCCGGATAACCATCCGCCGGATCAAGTATATGATGGTATGTTTTTCCCGTCTCCGGATCTGTAAAATACCGCTCATATCCACCGGAAGTAATAACCGCCTGATTCGTCACAGAAACGATTCCCAGCAGATCCTGTCCGCCATCGCCGGAATCCGGATTGGAAATGCCGACCCGCCACGGCGTTCCGTCGGTTTTTGCAGCATAACACTGTACATTGCCGCCCAGTGAAACCATTCCGGACACAAGACCGTATTCCTCAAAAATCTGCATGACACGGCCGGAAGCATATCCTTTTGCAATTCCTCCAAAATCAATCCCCTGACCGTCTGCCAGCACCACCTCGCCCGTCTGCGGATCATACTGCACCTGTGAAGCATCCACCGCTTCCAGAAGCTTCTGAAGCTCAGCCTGCTCCGGAACCCGGTAATTCTGGGTAGTAAATCCCCACGCCTCCATCAAAGGATAAATCGTAATATCAAAAGCCCCCTGCGTAGTTTCATACAAAAACAGAGATTCCTCCAGCATCACCTTTGTATCCTCTGAAATTCTGCCTTTTCCATTTTGATTGATCTGTGCAATTTCACTGTCTGTATCGCCAACAGAAAGCAGCTCATCCAGCCGTTCGATTTCCGCAGCGGCCGCATCAACTGCCTCCTGACATTTTTCTCCGTAACCTGTAAACGTCATATACGTATCCATGGCAAACAGTTCTTTCTGCGCTTCCGGAACGGTTCCTGACTCTGTCCCATCCGATAATCCCCCTTTTCCGCATCCCGACAGAATCGGAAGCAGCAGCATACAAACTAACATCATGCAAATCAGTTTTTTCTGTTTTTTCACATATTCCTCCCGATATAACGTCCGGTATGCCTCACAAAGTTCCTGCATAACAGACCGATATTTTTCCATTTTCTCTACACGAAAGCAAGACCGCCCTGTAAAGGTGACCTGCTTCCGTAAGTATGTATTAGTGATGTGTTATCCTGAAACCCCCAACAATCTTTTTACGGTTTTCACTGTTTTCTACAGTTTCCTCTGTTTTTCTCTTATTTTCTCTCTATACATCTCTGCGGCGTCTGAAGATAACAAGGCATCCGCCTCCGCATAAGCTCAGAGCCAGCACAGCCAGCCAAAGATATACGGCAAATGTATCGCCTGTTTTAACTGCTGATTCTGTCTGAGACACATTCTGGGATCCTGTACCCTGTGTACTTCCGCTCTGAGTGGTACCTGATGCACCCGCACCTGTACCTGCACTGATACCACTTCCCGTACCTGTACTAATGCCGGAACCTTCATTTCCCTGTTCAGAAGAAACTTCTGATGCTTCTGTTGACTCTTCTGTGGAAGCTTCTGTTGATTCTTCTGCCGCTGCTTCCGTTGTCTCTTCTGCCGCTGCTTCCGTTGTCTCTTCTGCAGGTACTTTCGTCGGTTCTTCTGTCGATGTTTCCGTCGGTTCTTCTGCAGGTGTTTCCGTCGGCTCTTCTGTCGGTTCTTCCGCAGGTGCTTCTGTCGGCGCTTCTGTCGGTTCCTCTGTCGGTGCTTCCACTTTAACCAGCGCTTCAATTGCCGCATTCAAATGTGCTGCAGCTTCATCTACAGTTGCCTGTGTATGTACGCTTGCCAGTTCCTCTTTTGCTTCCTGCAGTTCTGTCAGCATATTTGCCCAGCTTTCCGGCGTATAATCATCTTCTTTCAGTTCTCCGGCTTTTTTCACAGCTGCTTCCAGAGCTGTCGTATCAATAGTTTCTTCGCTTTCCTGAACAATATTTTCAGCCGTTGCCTGGAAAGATACAGTGTAGTCTTTATATCCCAGAGCATATACCGTTAATGTCCAGTATCCGGTTCCATCCGTGCCTTCCGGCAGACTGCAGCGCAGAGAATCGGTCAGTCCCAGCTGAATGCCCATGGATTTATGCATCCAGTTATCTGCTGCAAACTTGGTACCATAGGAAGCCAGTGCATTTGTGCAGCTGCTGTCATCACCGTAATAAGTCCATTTAACAGCCTGCATTTTCGCACCAAGCGCACCATAACCGTCTCCGGTCAGATCAACACGAAGGAATTCTCCGTAGGAGCCGTTTGCTTCTTTAACAGTTACTGTAATATCAGATGCCTCTGCCAGTTCTGCACCTGCCAGACCGGAATCGTTACCTGTGGTTCTTGCTGTGAAGCTGAAGGTTCCATCTTCATTTCTGACAGCACTCTTTAATCCATTGGTCTTTTCTGTCACTTTTGCTTCTGCAGTATACGCTTTCAGCTGCTGCTCTCCGTAACCGCCTGCCAGCGTACCGCCGTCTGCAACAACATCATATGCTTTACAGAATGCTTCATAATCTGCTGCCGCAACTTTTACCGGCACATATTTAATACCCTCAACTTCGTAATAAGCCATCACAGCTTCTGTTCCGTCACTCTTTGTAATTGTACCTTTGCTGAAGTCGATCTGGCTGCCGTCAGTCAGAATAATGGTTTTTCCGTCTTCTGACCAGCGAGAGATTTCATAACTTTTGCCTTCCGTATCGTAAATAACTGTCATAGCCTGGAAGCTTCCTCTGTGGAGTCCATGATTTGTCGTTGCTCTGGAAACTGCATCGAAAGCGCCTTTATCCAGTTCTCCCTTTGCATCCTTTTCATCTGAAGAAGCAGCGCTTCCTGCCGCATAAACATCCTCAGCCGCCCAGTATTCAGCCCATGTCAGACCGGCATATACATAATAATAATCAGGTTCTGCAGCTTCCGCTTTCGTATACGTAAATGTCAGATCATGATATCCGGTGGCAGAAACTGTAATTTCATACGCACCGCTTTCTCCGAAAATGCTGCCGTCCTGCGCACCTGTGTCGATCGTTCCATCGTCTTTTACGATCACAACCGCACCTCTTCCGGTGGCTGCGTAGGATTTTCCATTTACTTCTACCGCAGAAATATTTCTCAGGTATTTGTTAAATGCTTCTTCAGAAATTCCTTCTGCTGCTTTCAACGCCGGTGCTGTATCATCACCACTATAAGCGGCAGGCATCGTTGATGTTGTCAAAATAAAAGTTGTGCTGAGCGATGCATATTTTCCGTTCTGATCGATTACAGTCAGCGTGTACCGGCCTTCTTCCGCATCTTTACTGAAAGTTAATGTTCCGTCCTTTACAACTGCTCCTGCAAGACCATCCACGGTATATTTTGCGTCATAATCATCAGGCATTCCCGTTACGGTTACCGCAGCAGCTCCTTCTGATACATCCACGCTTTCAACCTTTACAGAACCATCAAATTTAACGGGTACATAAAGGTTATCCACAGGAATTTTATAAATTCCCTTGCTGGTATAATAGGTGATCTCATTGATATGCTGTCCCATCATCTGTTTGTAATGTGCCGATGATGCAGGGCAGCCATGCACATCTGAAGTAAATCCGGTGCACCACGCCAGTTCGCTGACTCTCCAGATATTTTCCAGATGACGCATACCATAATCATTTCCTTCTTTTGTGCTCACAATAACACCGTAAACCTGATCCGATGCAGCGTTGATGGTCGTATCAAGACCGTCCAGATCCAGCTGGTAATCGCCGTATGAGGTTTCTGTCAGCAGATCAACTTCAACATCTGACAGTGTCTGCGCTTCTCCCTTAACCTCTCCGAAACGCAGGCTGCCGTCTTCATTAACGGATGCCTCTTTGTACAAAGAAGGCTCCCCGCTCAGCACATAGTACGCATAGCTTTCATTTTCAAACAGCGCATCCTTGCCGCTGTATGTAGTTGTTGCGGTTGTTCCGCGGTTCGTTACTGTAATTTCCACAGAATCTTCGTCTGTAACTTTTTTATACTTGGAAAGATCGACGTCCTCCCCCACTTTTACAGGGAATGTGATGCCCGTAATATCGCTGCCGTTAGCATCTACATGATAGGAACCGCCCGCAAGGCTGGCTGTTCTCGTCTTGTTCAGAGTAGCGGAGGAAAATGCATCCACTGCAACATCGTTGTTGACATCCGCTTCATAGAAATCCGCATAGGGGATATTCATCAGAACATAGACGGGCTCTGTTTTTTCATCTTCCGTTTCCTCCGGTTCTGCCGACCCCGCCGTTTTTTCCGAAGCTTCATGAATAGCATCCAGAGCCGCGCTCTTAATTGCATCCGAAGTACGGGTCGCGGTGGAAACAGCATCCCATCCGTTTATGGTATCCTCAGTTGCCTCTTTACCTTTCAGAAGTGTCTGAAAACCCTTTGATTTATTATATGCCTTCGCAAAATATGACTTGCTCTGATCCTCATATCCGTTCTGCGGTGTCACGGTAATGTCTGAGAAGACTCCATCCTTCACCTCAAGGCTGACCTTTACATCATATTCAGTCCATCCATCTTCATCATCAGCAGCAGTTTGCGCCACATGAGCAGTCTTCGTATAAGTACCGTCAGCGGCCACCTGACTTCCTGAAACTGCCAGCGCCGCATCAGCAGGCAGCATCCCGGCTATCATGGCTGCTGCCAGAAAAGCTGATGTGAATTTCTTCAGTTCTTTCATTTTTTTCATAAGCTTGCTTACTCCTTCCTGTTGTTATTATGTGCATCCATGCAGGTTATTTAAAACTAACCGCTTCATCAAAAGAAAAAGCAGGAACTGACTCTTTTGTGTAACCTGCGCCAGTTAGCATATGCTAACACGGAGTATACTTCAGCAAACTTATGATTGTCAACGCCATTTCCGGCAGTTGAGAAATGTTCTCTTTTACAGGGTTCCTGCACAGGATATCATGGTCATTCTGCCTCACATCCTTCCCAGCCGAAGTCTGAACAGTAACTGGACAGGCAGCGACTTTTTCGCCGAAAGCAGATTTTCCTTGACAAGGTGGTTGTTAATCAGTACAATAATACTGTTGTCATGTGATTCTTCCGATTTTTCATGGCAGACAGAAAATACAGCTGTTCTCTTAGTTAAATGGATATAACGGGGACCTCCTAAGTCTCAATTGAGGGTTCGATTCCCCCAGGGAACATGATGGAAAGGGAGTTGCAGCATTAACTTTAGTTGATATAGTTAGTGCGGCAGTTCCCTTTTTTCGTCCAGTTCATTGATTTTATTGATAATTTCAAATCCATTGCATATAACTACTAACATATCCATGTAAAATAGGTTGACTTTATTCAATTATAATGTTATTATAAATTAACCAAAAGGTTAATCTATTAAAGGTGGCGTGATTGATTGAAGATAACGTATGCCAACAGCAAGGTTGAGAAATACTTCACTGATTATAATAAAATGAAGAAGACATTACCTGCTGACTGGGTTAAAACAATAAAGAAGCATATGAATAGATTAGAGGCTGCAGAATGTTTCGGTGATTTCCTAAAATTAGGCTTAGGTAAACCAGAGCAGCTAAAGGGTTATGAACAGATAAGATATTCATTGCATGTGGCTCCACATGTAAGATTAATCATAGAACCAAATGCAAATCAGGACACCGTTATGATATGTACAGAAATTGAAGTGGAAGGAGTGAGTGATTACCATGGCAGTAAAGAAAACTGGTATATCCCGTGATTTAATAATTCATCCGGGTGAAACAATTGCCGATATCCTCGAAGAAAGAGGAATTTCGCAGGTTGAACTCGCTGCTCTTACCGGAGTTTCGCCGGCATATGTAAGCAATGTTATTGCTGGAAAAAAGAATATTTCAGCAAAATTTGCATTTGCATTAGAATATGCATTGGATGTTCCAAAATCTTTTTGGCTTAATTTGCAGGCAAACTATGATGCAGAATTATTGGAATTCATGGAAGAATCTACTATTACAGAGGAAGAACTTGAGGCAAGAGAAGCTTTAAAAGATATTGTAAAGTTTCTCCGCCAAATCAAGAAGATGCTTCCACGTGAGAAAAAGGAAGACTCAATCTTATCTTTGAGAAAAGCATTGAAGGTAAGTAATCTCGCCAATCTAAAAGATATAGTTCCTGCAGGTGCTTTCAGAATGGCAAGTAATACAACTGTAGATCCATATGTGTTAGGAGCATGGATTCGCATTTGCCAGTTGACGGGAGAAAAAACGAATATAAGTGGAGTATTTGATCCAAAACAGATTGATTCCCTTATTACAGAATTGAAACAGATAATGAACAGCAGAAATGTGAATCTACAGGTTGCTTTAAGGAATACGATGGAAAAATACGGCATTGATTTTTCTATCATAAAAAATTTCAGGGGCGCACCAGTACATGGGTATATTTGTCAAAAGCCAGATGAATCATTGCAGATGGTTGTTACAATCAGAGGCGCCTATGCAGATATTTTCTGGTTCTCACTTTTCCATGAATTAGGTCATATAATGAATGGTGATATTGGACGAACTTCAAAGTTTTTAGATGACGGCAGCGATGAAAAGAAAGAAATTGCAGCTGATAAGTTTGCAAGAGATAAACTCCTTGACCCAACAGCATATACCGCTTTTATTTCTAAAAATGATTTTTCAATTGAAACTATCTGCGCATTTGCAAAGGAGCAAAATGTAAGACCCTACATTGTTATAGGTCGTTTGCAGAAAGAAAAATATCTTGACTACTCTTGCTATAGCGATTACAAAACACGATACAAGTGGGAATCATAACTTAGTATATCTGTATTTTTTCGTGTATTAAATGGTGTCTTTCCCTGTAAACACAAGGCATATATTTTTTGAAAAAGGATTGAAAAAACAGTATACCGTGCTATAATGAACATTGTTCATATTGGAGGTGAAGATAATGAAGCCAGGTATCACATCGAAGGAGGACATTATGCAGGTGTGCCGGAAAATCGCAGCAGAACAGGGACTCCCGGCGGTCAATATGCGGGCTGTCGCAAAAGAATGCGGTATCGCCCTGGGGACTCTGTACAACTACTACGCCAGCAAGGACGAGCTGCTGATGGCCACGGTGGAGAGTGTCTGGAAAGACATTTTCCATATGGACGGAACCCGCGCGGCAGGGATGTCCTTTCCGGATTATGCCGCTTATCTGTTTGACCGTGCCCGGACGGGGGCAGAAGCATATCCGGGTTTCCTTGGCGCCCACTCTATTGCTGTTGCAAAGTCCAGGCGGGGGCAGGCCAAAAGCATTATGGAGCACACTTTTGAGCATATGAAGGCCGGAATGCTGGCAGTGCTGCGGGCAGATACAGCGGCAGATACAGCGGTCTTCTCTCCTGCATTTCAGGAATCGGATCTGGTAGATTTTGTTCTTGACCAGATCCTGCTTCTTCTGGTCAAGGGAGCCGACAACAGCAATGCCCTGGTGGAACTGATCCGCCGGGTGATCTATCAATAAAACAAAACACCTGCCTTCGGGCAGGATTATTTTTTGAACATCGATGAACATTGTTCAGATCAGGAGGATTTTTTATGCAGGCAATTTTTGAGACACTATTTGACATTGTGTATCTTGTTACGGTCATTACTCTGGGCATTTTGATGATCCGGGGCAGTAAGGGACGCAGGCAATATCTTCTCTATGGAGCTATGGCAGTGATTCTGGGCTGCGGTGACGCGTTTCACCTGATTCCACGGGCTGTGGCTCTCTGTACCACAGGGCTGGAGAATTACACAGCAGCTTTGGGCATCGGCAAGCTGATTACATCCATTACCATAACAATCTTCTATGTGCTGCTGTATTATGTCTGGCGCTGCCGCTATCAGGTAACAGATCACAGGGGTACCACTGCGGCAGTCTGGGTACTGGCTGCCTCACGTGTGCTGCTGTGTCTGATGCCGCAGAATGCCTGGACCAGCGCCAACGCGCCCCTGTCCTGGGGCATCTACCGGAACATTCCTTTTACGATCCTCGGGGCGATGATCGTAGTGCTGTTCTTCTGCAGCGCCCGTGAGAAGAAGGACCGGCCTTTCCGGTTCCTGTGGCTCACAATTGTGCTGAGCTTCGGCTGTTATATTCCGGTGGTACTGTTTGCGGATACGATACCTGCGGTGGGAATACTGATGATTCCGAAGACATGCGCCTATGTCTGGACAGTGCTGATCGGCTTTAATGCTATGAGAAAGGAATGATGACGGAGATTATTTTGTTGCTGGTTTCGCCGAAAAAGACCACAAAGAACTGAGGAGATAGCTATGCAGAAACGACCTTTATTTCATGTAAAAAAGCGTACATTGTTGGCGGTGGCCGGATGCGTGTGGCTGATTGCCGGATTTAATGTGGCACGACTGGGAGTATTGTCCTATGGGAAGCTGCTGAAAATTACCGCTGTCCATATTTTTCTGTCCCTGCTGGTGTTCTGTGCCTTCGGTATGATGTTCTTCAAAATGAGCATGAAGCATACCAAACGCATCAGGAGTTACCGGGAAACATTCCGCCCCGTGTGGCATTTCTTCGACCTGAAGGGCTACCTTATTATGGCCGTCATGATGGGCGGCGGCATCTGGCTTCGGTCCTCGGGGCTGGTGCCGGATGTATTCATTGCGGTGTTCTATACCGGACTTGGCTGTGCTTTGGCTCTGGCGGGGGTGCTGTTCTGGATCATGTTTATCAGATACGAGCCTGAAGCGGACAGGGAATAATAATCCGGTAACTGTTGAATGAGCCAAAAGAAAACCTTCGTGTGATTCCGTTCATACGGAGGTTTTCTTTTGCCCTTTTATTACTGAGTTTATCAAAGATAAAAAGACTATTTTTTATACAGCCACAAAAATTGGAAAGAAAAGAAATCTGGAATTGTTTTCAAAGCAGGTAGCAGATCTGCTGATATTGATGTTGTTGCTTTATCTGAAATAGACAAAAAAGCTGTTATTGGAAAATGCGAATTCAAGAATGAAAAAATTGATAAAGGTATTTATGAAACTCTGATTAGAAGAGGAAAGCTCCTTACTGCTAAATATAAGGTTTCCAAATATATTTTCTTTTCACTATCGGGATATACCGACTGGTTTGACACATTATCGGATGAGGACATTTTGCTGCTTACATTAGATTCTCTTTATGAATAGAAAGAAATCTATGGAACGAGCCGCTGAACCATATAAATATATATCGTGCAGCATTTTTATGGGGTCGAAAAGCAGACATAGATAAAGTGTCTGCTTTTTCGACCTGCAGGCCCATTATATATACCTATACCAGAGAATGCTCAAAATCATATCGGCCTGCAGCTTCCTGATTCCGATATTCATGTTTTTCATAATATCCAATGAGATTTTTCTCTTCATCTCTAAGCGCTGTCATGTAGACATCCTTGTTTTCTTTTTCATTATGGAAAGTATAGATCATGTTGTGCGCTGCATCTTCCGCAAACCATGCCACCACTTTTTCAATCATCTCACGTGATTTCTCATTATGGCAGTTCATGAGGCTTTTTCCGACTAATTCACTGCCTCCACTTTTGCCATAATGGCAAATGGCAGCCGGATTCATATAAATGATGGTATGCTCCAGATCACAGATTACCACGGACGCTCTGTCCATATTGATTATGCTTTTCATATATTTTGATAATTCCATATATTTCTTGTATGATGTTTATAGAAGCAAAAACAACATACCCCTTTCATTTTTTTGTTTCGTGGTTTAATACATATTCAGATACTGTGACTTTTGATTTTTTCCTGTAGCTTGACTACTCAACTGGAGTGTATTGCCATTACTT
>JAQYDI010000070.1 GCA_028724245.1 Lachnospiraceae bacterium | reverse complement strand
AGATCCTTCTGAACCTCCGAGTCAATTGTCAGACGTACATTCTCCCCGTTCTGCACTTCCCTGTTTGCAATCTCCTTTTTCTCGTTTCCCTCTTCATCTACTATGTAGATCCGGCATCCGTTCTGCCCCTTCAGCTCCTTTTCAAAAAGGCTTTCCATGCCGCTTCTTCCGATCACGCTGCTGCTTGTATATCCTTCGCCTTCATGTTTTTCCAGATCCTCCGCCGTTACATTCTGCACATATCCAATCAGATGAGAAGCCGCTTCCCCCAGAGGATACTGCCTCACCTGTATATCGGAAATCTTTACGCCGGGGATTTCCAGCAGGCTGTCCTGCCGTTTCTTCTCCTGCCCGGCTGTCCCATCGGGATCATCCGATTCGAGATCGGCATCTGTTACCTTAACCAGCGTCTTAATGGGAACAAAGGAATCATCCTTTACCCATGTGGCTGATAATTTATTCTCAATCGATTCTTCCGAGATTTCCAGCAGTTCAGCAATTTCACTGACAGCTTTCTCTTTATCCTCCAGCCTGCCGGGAACGATCCCCACGGAAGACGCCGTTCCTTTTCCGGCAAGCATCTGACCGTTCCTGTCAAGAATCTGCCCCCGCTCCGCCTCTATGGTAGACACGCGGACTTTATCCGTTTCCTTCAGACCGGGGAAAATCAGTTCATCGCTCCACGCCAGCTCGTACCGCTCCTCCCCCTTTATGAACCGGGCCTCATTATTCATCGTAACATTTCCCGCAGACGTATCAAATGCCATCTGATAGGAAACGATCATCTGCTCCTCATCGTATTCTGTAATCTCCAGTTCCACATTCTGTATATCAATGCCTTCATAAATCGCAGAATTGCGCTTCACAAAATCTTCCTCAGTAATATTGCCGGAACTTTCCCGGTTCAGCATGGCATACATATCTTCATATTCCTGTTTTTCAATATGCTCCATATATTCCGCCAGCAGCTCCTGCGGAGACTTCCAGCTTCTGCTTTTATCACAGCCGGTCAAAACCCCGGCAGCCAGAAGCATAACCGGAAATATCCGGCAGAATGACTTTTTCATCCAGTTTATCTCAAACTTCCTGTTTATCACCTTTGCCTCCTTTACCTTCTGCAGCCAAAACCGCATATATTTACCAAAATTATACAACAACCCAAGGGGAAAATAAAGATGGTAACTGTCCGGACTTCTGCCTGAAAGGATGAAGGCTGTGAGGCAGAATGCCTGTGGTATCCTGTTAAAGGGACCGTAGAAAACGCCGGTGCTTAGCGAGCGGGCCTTCGTAAGAAGGTCTGCGAGTTTAGCATCCGCTGCGTTTGATCCCGAGCGAAAGCGGGTCCCTGTACAGAATATCACAGGCATTCTGCCTAACAATCTGCATTCCCCTGCCGAAGTCCGGACAGTAACCTCTAATACATCAAAACGGGGCATGGCAGACTGAAACGAATGCCACACCCCTGTTCTCTGACTTGCTATATCTTTTTCAATAACGTGATACCCCGTTCCTCGCTTTCAGACAGGGATCGGATTTCACTCACTGCTGACTATTCTGCATAGCAGGATTCAGTTACCTGCTGCAGTGTCTTTATAAATCCTTCCGTATCCAGACTGCCTGCTGCATAATCGGCAAAGACCTGACCGGAATAGTTCATTGCATATCCTTCCTTCATGCCAAGCCAGTGCCATGAAGAAGTTTTTCCTGCTGAAATGTAGTCTGCCATTGTCTGTGCAAACGGATCGGGTGCTACATAAGTACAGGATTTGAAGGGACTGATGAAGCCTGCTTCCTCAACAAGGACTTTCTGTGCTTCATCTTCTGATAACCACTGAAGGAAAGCAAGAGATGCATCTACATTACCTTCAGAATATACAGACCACCAGGAAGGAGAATTGGTAAGTATTGTATCAATGCCTTCTTCAAATGCGTAGGGGATCATTCCGACTTCAAAATTGCCGGCTTCCTTATATGCATCCGCATCATCTGTCGTCATGGTTGCGCCGATCCAGGAACCCTGCGTTACAAATGCATATTTGCCGGATGCGAAATTCAGGATCTGCTGATCATATGTACCGGAAACCAGAAGGGCAGGATCGGAATATTTATTCAGCACACCTACAAATTCTGCGAAATCTGTAAGACGATCCACATCAAATTTACCGCCGTCACTCAACATATCAATATATGTTGTATCATCACGGTCCAGACCTGCATCCAGATAGTTGCCGAACAGGTGCTGACCGGTTGACCAGTACAGATTGGTAGATTCTGCACAGTATCCTACTGCTGCTGTGATTCCAAGTTCATCCTTCTGAGAATCCAGCTTTTCAAAAGCAGCTTCAATTTCATCGGGTCCTGTCAGTGACGCAGGATCAATTCCTGCCTTTTCCAGAATCTCAGCATTGTAAGCCAGACCGATTGCTTCAGTTGTATAGGGGAAACCAACTGTCTTTCCGTCTTCATCCACATATGCGGATTCTGTGTCTGATGCCCATGCCTGATCGCTCATGTCAACCAGCAGGCCTTCCCAGTTGTCAAATTCCGCAGCTACCGCATTGACAAAAATGTCCGGCATATTATCTGCCTGATAATAACCTTTTAAGGTACCCTGGATATCGATACCTCCGCCCATGGATTCAATCTGGACAGTCACACCAGTCTCTTCTTTGTACATCTCAGCCAGTTTTTTCAGCTGAGAGTCGATCTCAATCTTGCCGTTTACAAGACGGATCGTATCACCTGATGATGAAGTTCCGGAAGAAGGAGGGTCCGATTCGGAATTGGGGGTTTTCGAATCGGACCCTCCCTCTGATGAACCTCCACACGCTGTCAAACCAAATACCATGGACGCTGCCAGCAGCACTGCAATTGTTTTTCTTTTCATTTTTTTCCTCCTTGATATATATTTAAGTGTTGTATAACACTTATATTTTAAAGTATATATTTTACAATCGCACTGTGTATTTGCTACAAAGAAGTGTACCACATTTCTTTGTGGTATGCAAGAAAATTGACATTAATTTATCATTTTTGACAAAAAATATCAACTATATTAAATTACATCAAGGATGTTTCCCACGTACTGTTCGAAACTTCATTTCGCCTGAACAGTACATGGGACGAACAAACATAAAAAATCGCGCTATTCGTTTCTTCCCCCATACTGTCCGGAGCTTCCTATTTGCCGGGATAATATAACCTGCGGCGGCAGAATGCCTGTGGTATCCTGTTAAAGGGACCGTAGAAAACGCCGGTGCTTAGCGAGCGGGCCTTCGTAAGAAGGTCTGCGAGTTTAGCATCCGCTGCGTTTGATCCCGAGCGAAAGCGGGTCCCTGTACAGGATATCACAGGCATTCTGCCTCACAACCTGTATTTCCCCGGCCGAAGTCCGGACAGTAACCTATAACACATAAAATGGATCCAGCATGGGGTCTTCCCCTGCTGCCTGGTCTTTATGGTTTTTCATATACTGCGCCGGGCTCAGCCCTGTTACGTTTTTAAAAACTTTTGCAAAATAATTCCCGTTGGCAAAGCCGCAGGCATCTGCTACAAAGGATACGGAATGGTTCCCCTGGCGAAGCAGCAGTTTTGCATATTCGATCTTCAACTGGTTCAGGTATTTGCCCGGAGGGAGTCCTACGTGCTTTCCAAAAGTCCGCGTCAGATACTCCTGACTGACATCCAGCCGGTCCGCCAGATCCCCGATTCCGTCAAGAAATGCAAAATCCTGCTGCATGATCCGTATGGCATCCGCCACAACCTGAGGCATCTGTTTCCTGCTGTCGCCGGAAGGAACACCTGTCCCGTACAGCCCTGTCAGCATTTCATAGGCTGCTGCAGAGGCTGTTTCACCCGATATTTTTCTCTGATGCTCCCACTGTGCAAGCAGAGAAGCAAAAAGCACCGTCACCCGATAGCCGCCGGAGGGGAAGAAAAGCCCGCCTTTTTTCGCTGCAGCAGGAAACAATGTATCCGCCACGGTTCCCTGCATGCAGAGCATATACAGAATTCCGCCTGCCGAAGGAAAAACGGTAACGCTTTCGCCCGCCGAAAACGCCGCCGCATTCCCCTTTTTCAGATTCACATGTCCGCCGTTATGGGTCATCTGAACATTTCCCTTTTCCAGTGCAAACAGGTACCAGCAGCCCTGCCGCTCGGGAAATGCATACATTACACCTTCGTTCAGGCAGATTTTATCAGCCCGCAGGATACAAAGAAGCCCCGAAATGCATGCATCCGGGGCTTCCGGCTCGAGCGAGCAGAATTGATCTGAGTATTCCATTAATGGCAGATTGCCTTCTGGCTTTCCTTATCAAAGAAATGAGCCTTGTCCATATCAGCGCCAAGCTTCAGCGGGCCGCTTGCGGGCTGTTCTGCAGTAGCAGGGATCTTGACAATGATACGATTGTCATTCACATACATATACAGGTTGTAATCAGCACCCAGCAATTCGCTGAATGTCATCTGTGCCGACATGGAATTGCCTTCTCCTGCCTTTTCGCCGATAAAGAAATCCTCCGGACGGAAGCCCATGGTCACATGTTTGCCCACATAAGGTGCCAGTGCATCCCATTTGAACTTCGGTACAGCCAGCTTATCCTGTCCAAGAACCGCATAGATCTGATTATCCTTCTTTTCGATTTCCACATCCATGAAGTTCATCTGAGGGCTGCCGATGAAACCGGCAACGAACAGGTTGACAGGTGTATCATACAGAACCTGGGGGGTATCGTACTGCTGGATCACACCATCTTTCATAACAACGATACGGTCACCCATGGTCATGGCCTCAGTCTGGTCATGAGTTACATATACGAATGTGGTGTCCAGTTTCTGGTGCAGACGGGCAATCTCCGTTCTCATGGATGCACGAAGCTTCGCATCCAGGTTGGACAGAGGTTCATCAAGCAGAAATACGGAAGGCTGGCGAACCATGGCACGTCCCAGAGCCACACGCTGTCTCTGACCGCCGGACAGTTCCTTGGGTTTGCGGCTCAGCAGATGCTCCAGATCGAGGATCTTCGCCGCCTCATGTACACGGCGGTCGATCTCATCCTTGTCTACCTTACGCAGGTTCAGACCAAAGGCGATATTCTTATATACATTCATATGAGGATACAGCGCATAATTCTGGAAAACCATGGCAATATCACGATCCTTGGGAGGGATCTTGTTGACCAGTCTGTCGCCGATGTACAGTTCGCCTTCGGTGATGGTTTCCAGACCTGCAATCATACGCAGAGTAGTTGATTTACCGCATCCGGAAGGCCCAACCAGAATGACGAATTCCTTATCCTTGATTTCCAGATTCAGATTGGGAACGACCGGGGTTGTTGCGCCATCATAAATCTTTGTTACATTCTTAAAACTAATCGAAGCCATATTACTTTCCTCCAATTGTCAGTCTATGGACATTTTGTAATTTACGATTGTCATCTGAATATAGAATAACACTTATTTTGACCATGTTCAACGATAGTTTCTTGATATTTTATATAATTTTTTGACCTGTTTTCTTTCTTTTCCTGAATCTCATGAGGTCAGGATCTGTCATCAGGCATATGCTCTTCATCAATGAAAATCGCCCCTTCCGGTGCCGTATGACGTTCCGGTTCCAGTTTTACAGGGTCGATCAGATTGAATGCCTTCTGGAAAATAATACTGTTCAGGTATGCCACAATTCCGAACCCCAGCACACCCCACAGAAATACCGCTGTGTTGGCGCCGCTCGGATCCATAAAAAAGGAAATATAAACAGCTCCCACCACCAGAGCAATGCTTAAAAGTGTCCAGGGAAATGCGGCAATGCTGAGAAGCCACGCATTTTTAATCGTATATTTTACCTTGTTTTTGTATCTGGCCTGCAGCGGAAAAAGATACTGAAAACCAAACAGAAACAGAAGGCACATCACAAAGAAACTGATCATGTATAATTTTCCCGCCATGCCGGTCATATGTGAAATAATCATATAATAAAATCCCAGCAGGCCGAAAATCACAAGACAGAACAGCCACAGCACCGTCGCCTGACCAAAATTCTGCTTAAATGCTCTCCAGAACTGTTTGGCAATAACATCGTCCTCGTCATTGGCCAGTATTGCCTGCATACAGGTAAACAGTGCCGTCAGAGATGCGCCGATGGTGATCACCGGCAGGGAAAGGAGACAAAACATTACATTGCATAAAAAAATGTTTGCCAGTTTCCGCAAAGCATTCATCAGCGGTCCATTCATATCAAATAAATTCATATTCGTCGCCTTTCAAAAGAAAACCGGGTATCTGTTTTACAGAAAAGGAGCGTCGCAAGCTACGACGCCCCCGGTCAAAAAAGTCGTTATTATTTAATAGCACCCTCAACCATACCGTTCATGATCTGCTTCTGAGCAACCAGGAAGATAATGATCATGGGAATAATTGCCAGCAGAGCAGCCGCCAGAATCAGATCCCACTGTTTTACGTAGGAACCTACGAAAGCCTGTACTGCAACCGGCAGTGTTTTTACCTTACCGTTCTGTCCCAGCATCAGGGAAGGCAGCAGGTAGTCGTTCCAGATCCACATACCGTTCAGAATGGTAACGGTAGTGATAACCGGTGTCAGCAGAGGGAAAATGATGCGAAAGAATGTTCCTTCAGGTGAGCATCCGTCGATTGCCGCAGCTTCTTCCAGCTCGTAGGGAATACCTTTGATGAAACCGGTCAGGATAAATACGGTCATTGCGCCGCCGAATCCGCAGTAAGCAAACACGATACCGGGGATGGACTGCAACATGGAAATACCTACAAATTTACCCACATCACGGAAAGTGGAGATCAGAGGAAGCATAACTACCTGAAAAGGAATGATCATGGAAGCAATGAATACCATGTAGATTGCTGTGGACCATTTGGTCTTGTTACGGCAGATAACCCATGCAGCCATACCGCCGAACAGAGCCAGCAGGATCAGAGAAATAATGGTAATAATTGCAGATGTACCAAACGCATACCAGAAGTTGAAGTTTGAATTGTTGATAACGGATGTAAGGTTTGTCATCAGCTGCGATACACTGACACCCTCAAAACCTACCGGGTTGGCTACAATGCTGTTGGCATTTTTGAATGTATTCATGACAACCAGATAGAAGGGGAACAGGGTATAGACTGCAACGATTACCGCAAGAGCAGTCAGAATAATCTTTCTGGATTTTTTCATTTCCATTACATCTCTACCTCCTTCTTATTGGATACGCTGACCTGAAGAATGGATACGCAGGCCAGAATAATGAAGAACAGCACAGCCTTTGCCTGGCCCATTGCATAATTGTTCTTGGAAATAGCCGTATTGTAAATGTTCAGTGCCAGCATCTGTGTACCGTTGGTCAGGTAAGAGCCCATAAAGTCCGCAACAGAACCGGTACCATTGGTCAATGCCATGTTGACATCGAACTGCTTGAATGCTGATGTCAGTGTCAGGAAAGTACAGATTGTAAAAGTAGATGCGATCATGGGGATCTTTATTCTGAACAAAGTGGTGATCGCATTGGCACCGTCAATCTGGGAAGCTTCCAGAACATCCTTCGGGATGGTGGTAAGACCGGTAACGTAGATCAGCATGATGTAACCTGCGTACTGCCAGATATATACGACGATGATTGCTGCAAATGCTGTATTGGTGGAAGACAGAACAGAATTCTGCATGCCCCAGTTGGCAGTAATCTTAACCAGAACATTGTTGAATACGAACTGCCAGATGTAACCCAGTACGATACCGCCGATCAGGTTGGGCAGGAAGTAAGCGGCACGGAAGAAGCCGACACCCTTCAACTTGGAAGTACACAGCAGAGCCAGTGCAAAACCAACTACATTAACGAAAATCATATTGAAGATTACAAACAGGAAAGTAATCAAAACGGACCATATAAACGCCGGATCCTTGAACATGGTCATATAATTGGAGAATCCGACAAATTCCGTAAACTTGATGCCGTTCCAGTTTGTAAAGGAATAAAAGATACCTAAAACCAGGGGGATGATTACTGTTACCGCAAATGTAAACAGCAGCGGGAACAGGAAAATAATATTGATAATTGTGCGATGATGTTCAATTGTAGGGAATAAATATAATCCGACCAGAGCGGTAATTGCGCCCAGAATCAGCAGCGGACCTCTGAACGAAGCATCACTGCCGGTAAAATCCAGATACAGTGCTGCGATCAGAGCAACGATACCGGCAGCCAAAAGAACAACTGACAATAATTTTCTGCTTTTTGAGTCTTCAGCCATTGTTTCAGTCCTCTCTTTTTGTAAAAAAGGTGGGCGACGGCAACAACCGCCGCCCACCATATCACAGTGGTTTAAAATATAAAACGTGAAAATTCAGAAACCGGTTTGTATGATATAACGATTACTGTGCGTAGCAAGCTTCTGTAACCTGCTTGAATGTCTTAACAAATCCGTCTGCATCCAGGTTGCCTGCTGCGTAATCAGCAAATACCTGACCTGTGAAGTTCTGAGCGTAGCCTTCCTTCATGTTCAGCCAGTGCCATGCAGAAGTCTTGCCTGCTGCCATGTAATCGGACAGAGTCTGAGCAAAAGGATCAGATGCTACGTATTTGCAGGACTTGAAGGGGCTGATAAAGCCTGCTTCTTCAACCAGTACCTGCTGACCTTCGTCTTCTGACAGCCACTGCAGGAAAGCTTCAGCAGCTTCTACGTTGCCTTCTTTGTATACGGACCACCAGGAAGGTGAGTTGGTCAGAATGGTGTCGATACCATCCTGGAATGCGTAGGGAATCATGCCAACCTTGAAGCTGCCTGCTGCTGCGTATGCATCAGCATCGTCAGCTGTCATGGTTGCGCCGATCCAGGAACCCTGTGTAACGAATGCGTACTTGCCGGATGCAAAGTTCAGGATCTGCTGATCATATGTACCGGATACCAGCAGAGCAGGATCAGAATACTGATTCAGAATACCTACAAATTTAGCGAAGTCTGTCAGACGTGCATCGTCCAGCTTGCCGCCGTCGTTCAGCATATCAATGTAGGTTGTATCGTCACGGTCAAGACCTGCATCAAGGTAGTTTGCAAATAAGTGGTTACCGGTTGACCAGTACAGGTTGGTAGCTTCTGCACAGTAACCAACTACTGCTGTCAGACCAAGTTCATCCTTCTTGGAATCGATTGTCTTGAAAGCTTCTTCGATCTGAGAAGGACCGGTCAGAGTTGCGGGATCAATACCTGCTTTTTCAAGAATATCTGCATTGTAAGCCAGACCAACAGCTTCTGTTGTGTAAGGGAAACCGATGGTACCTTCTTCATTCACATATGCAGCGTCTGTATCGGATGCCCATGCCTGATCGCTCATATCAACCAGCATGCCTTCCCAGTTCTTGAAGTCTGTAGCGCCGCCGTTAACGAAGATATCAGGCATGTTGTCGCCCTGATAGTAGCCCTTCAGGGTACCCTGGATATCGATGCCGCCGCCCATGGATTCGATCTCAACGGTAACACCTGTTTCTTCTTTGTACTTCTCAGCCAGTTTCTTCAGCTGTGCGTCGATCTCGATCTTACCGTTAACCAGACGGATGGTATCGCCTGATTTGGAGCTGGATGCGCCGCCGTCTGCCTTGGTTTCAGAACCGCCGTCTGATGAACCTCCGCCGCACGCTGTCAAACCAAGTACCATGGTTGCTGCAAGCAGCACTGCAATTGATTTTCTTTTCATGTTTGTCCTCCTTTTCCGGTGTTGTATAACACCTACATTTTTTCGCATCTTTTTTTAACGTTTCGATGCATTTCATGATGCAAGAATAACACAGTTTTGATGTGGTGTAAAGAAGTTTTGAACAAAACCATTAATATAAATAATTTTATATCCTATTTTAGTGCATTTTTTATATATTTTTTCATTTTGTTGGTTTTGCGGCGCATTTTACACTTTTTTTTAGGACATTTGTCTTTTTAGGAAACATTATACTTGCTTTTTTTTGACCAGTATTTTATTATTATTTCATTGAGAAAACCAATAAACCGGTAATATAACCCGATTCCGGTGTTTATGGAGATTTGCTTATGATTACGATTAAAGAAATTGCTGAAATGATGAACGTGAGCCCTACTACCGTGGCCAATGTCATTCATGGTCGTACCAATAAAGTATCAAAAGAGAATGTGGAACGGATACAGAAGGCTCTGAAAGATTACAATTATGTCCCCAGAATGGGACTGGAATCCCTTACAAAAGGAAAGTCCCGCATTATCCTTGTGGTCGCCCACCTGACGCGCAAGTATTCCCTGACTTATCTCAGCGACCCGTTTTTCGGATATATCGTAGGCGTGATGGAAGAGATCATCTCCAACGCAGGCTATTATATGATGCTGTACATTAATAAGGAAAACAAGGACATTACCTCCACAGCCATGTCCTGGAATGTGGCCGGTATCATCACCATTACATTTTCCTGCAAAAACTTCAAAAAGCTTTCTGCCCTGGCAGACTGCCCCATCGTCGGCATTGATACCTACGGCAGCCCCGAAGAACTGAAGGAGGGGCACCATGTCAAGCTGGATGATGCAGAGGCCGGACGCCTTATGGCCCGGTATCTGATCTCCCGGGGTTTTAAAAATATCATTACCATCACCGACGATGCCGATGTACAGAAAGGTTCTTCGCTGGAGCGTATGGACGGGATCCATGAAGTTCTCAAAGAATATCACCTGCCCTGCAGCCACCCGGGTATCCCCGATATCATTTATCTGGATCCGCTGGATATACACAGCTACGCCAAACTGGATCAGCTCTTCCCCTTCGCCGGTCAGAACTATGTTCTCTTCTGTACCAGCGACCAGTTTGCTTTTTCCATTATCGGGTACCTGACCAGACAGGGTATGCGGGTACCGGAGGATTTCTCCGTATGCGGCTTTGATGACAACGCCTATGCCAGCTTTTCCAACCCTCAGCTGACCACCGTTCATCAGGATATTAAAAAGAAAGCGGAAACGGCGCTTGATATCCTGTTCAGTCTGATTGCAGGAAAAGACATCGAAGACTGCATTACCTATCTTCCTGTAAAAATCATTCCGCGGAACAGCACACAGATCTGCAATAAGGACAACGATCATTAATAAACGCTCATTAACGGAACTTCGAAAACAGTCCGTACTGAAAAAGGAGCTGCCGCACTGACTCTGGTATCATATAGTTAGTGCAGCAGCTCCCTTTTTCGTCCGCTTCCCGTTCCGGTTCATCAATCTCTCCGGTTCATCAATCTCCCTCCGGGGTACAGTCCCCGCGGAGTGTTTATGCGCCCACAGCCAGACCGGCAAGGCATTTCCCGATCCATACTCCCGCAATGCAGCAGACCAGACTGCAGACCGCATAGCATCCGCCGGTTATGTAACATCCACGCTCCAGCAGCGTCATGGTCTCCAGCGAAAATGTGGAAAATGTAGTAAAACCGCCGCAGAAACCGGTCTTTAAAAGCAGGATCAACTGATCGGAGCGAAGCTTCGACCCTGATACCAGTCCCACAATCAATCCGATCAGTACCGCACCGATCAGATTAGTCAGAAATGTCATCAACGGAAAATCGGATTTCACCGTTACCGTACTCAGGGCATACCGGAGCATTGCTCCCAGCGCGCCGCCGAGCCCCACACATAAATAAGCACTCATTTTCAAAAATCCTCTCTAAAAAACGCCGTCCCGCAGAAATCATTCCACTGTCAGCGCATTGGGATAGATCCGCTCCAGCGTCTCATCATCATACATCCTGTCCATGGTCTGCTGCCAGCCATGCTCCGCCTCAATGCCATGTACGCGCTGATCGCTGCGGATCAGAGCCAGTCCCGAAACAGCCATGTTGCAGCACATGAAAACGATCATCACCCATGTCAGGATTTTCCCTGCCTTTACGGGAACCTTTTCTATCAGGGAAGAAAACACGGGATAAAGCTGCTTGATCCAGACAACCGCCGCAATGCCCCAGAAGAAACAGTACAGCAGGTTGATGCGCCCGCCCAGATTGAACGGAATTTCACTGTAATCCCAGAATACTTTTCCAAATACCAGCTCCGACAGGACACTGCAGAAATATTCGTATGCACCGCCAAGAAAAGTACCTGTCAGAAACAGAAAGCTGTCGGAACGGTTCCGGTATTTGTAGAGCAGCGCTGTTGCCGCCGCAATGGCAAAGCCCCATACGATACTGAAAGGGCCCCATACCACACTGCTCCGGCTCATCCAGACACCTGCCGTCACCCGGCAGAATATGGTTTCCGTAATATCCCCGAGAAAAGCACCGATCATAAACAACCAGACCAGCTTATGAAAACTGCATCCGTAAGCAAATACGCCCTCCACAGGCTCAGCGGCTTTTTCCACCTTCGCCTCCGGATAAGCACGTCTGATACGTGCATCCACACGGGAATAAATCCTTTTACCCAGCCGTGAGCTGATGCCGGTCAGCCAGGAATCCACCGCTTCCCACTGCTGTATCCTTCTGCTCCGCCCCGACATGATAATCAGTGTAGCAGCCATATCAAGCCCCAGTCCGATCAGCAGTACCAGTACCAGAATCACCCGCGGCAGTTCCGGAATCAAATGAAACAGCCCTGTCATCAGGGGATTGCCCCATTTCATCATAATGACGGACAGAATCCCCCAGAAAATTGAAACGGGAACACAGATATACCCATCCAGATTCCACAGAATCCCGGAATAATTCCACCATCTTTCATGATACATCTTCTCGATCAGATGACCGGCCGTCCACTCCAGCAGGGTCGCCAGAATAACAGAATATACAAACAGCCAGAAACCATTCAGTTCCTGACACACCACAGTGATCAGAACAGCACCCACACCGTAAAGAATACAGAACGGTGCATTGATCAGACCCCTGTTAACAAAACGCTTCTGCTTCACAGCAGCCATAACTGTTTCCAGCACCCAGCCCAGAAAAGACCAGACAAGAAACAGCCACACTAACTCATAGCCTGTAAAAACCATCACAAAACTCTCCTGTTGCAATCATCATATTTTTCTATTACAGCAGATACATCACGAATCCTGTATCTGCCAAAGGCACCAAACACCAGTAACTGTTCAGAGCCAGGCAACAGAAAGCATTATAGCAGGATAAAAGACAACCTTCAACATATTTCGGGCTTTGGATGTTACTGTCCGGACTTCTGCAGGGGAATACAGGTTGTGAGGCAGAAGTCCGAACCGTAACCCACCCCCTTGAAAATCTTTTCTTCGTCTGTTACAATACAGTTACATGTCGGCTGTGTCAGCTGATGCAGGAGTCTGTTAACCCCAATGAAAAATCTGTATAAGGAGAATTTGTTATGGCAATCTATATCAATGAGCCGTCACATACTTTCAATGAGTATCTGCTCATCCCGGGTTATTCATCAAGTGAATGTATCCCGGCGAATGTATCCCTGAAGACACCTCTTGTCAAGTACAAAGCCGGTGAGAAACCGGCAATTGAAATGAGCATCCCCATGGTTTCTGCGATCATGCAGTCCGTTTCAGGGGATAAGCTGGCTGTTGCTCTGGCAAAAAGCGGAGGTGTTTCCTTTATTTACGGTTCACAGTCCATCGAAGAAGAGGCTGCCATGGTGGCACGGGCAAAGGGTTATAAAGCCGGTTTTGTTCCCATCGATTCCAATATCCGCCCTGATGCAGCATTGTCCGATATCCTGAAATTAAAAGAACAGACCGGTCATTCCACAGTTGCCGTAACAGATGACGGCACCGCTCAGGGAAAGCTGCTGGGTATCGTAACCAGCAGAGACTACCGGGTAAGCCGCATGGATCCCGCCACAAAGGTATCCGAATTCATGACACCTCTGGATAAAATGATCACTGCCGGAGAAGGAACCACGTTAAGTGAAGCCAACGACATCATCTGGGACAATAAACTGAATTCCCTTCCCATCGTAACAAAAGACGGAAGGCTGACTGCATTTGTTTTCCGCAAGGATTATGCAGAGCATAAAGAGAATCCCGGTGAGATGCTGGATGAGCACAAGCGTTACATCGTCGGTGCCGGTATCAATACAAGAGATTACCGTGAGCGTGTTCCCGCACTTCTGGAAGCCGGTGCCGACGTACTCTGCATCGACTCTTCCGAAGGTTTTTCCGAATGGCAGAAGCTGACCATCGAATACATCCGTAAAACATACGGCGACAGCGTCAAAGTTGGTGCCGGCAACGTCGTTGACAAAGAAGGCTTCCTGTTCCTTGCCGAATGCGGTGCCGATTTCATCAAGGTCGGTATCGGCGGCGGATCCATCTGCATCACAAGAGAAACAAAAGGCATCGGACGCGGACAGGCTACGGCTCTGATCGAAGTGTGCCAGGCAAGAGACGAATATTTTGAAAAAACCGGTGTATACATTCCCGTCTGCTCCGACGGCGGCATTGTTTATGATCACCATATTACACTGGCACTGGCCATGGGGGCCGATTTCGTCATGCTGGGCAGATATTTCGCCCGCTTTGATGAAAGTCCCACAGAAAAGCTTTTCATCAACGGCAATTATGTAAAAGAATACTGGGGTGAAGGGTCCAATCGTGCAAGGAACTGGCAGAGATATGATCTGGGCGGTTCCGCAAAGCTTTCCTTTGAAGAAGGCGTGGACTCCTATGTTCCCTATGCCGGTCCCTTAAAAGAAAATGTCAATAAAACCCTGAGCAAGGTTAAATCAACCATGTGCAACTGCGGTGCGCTGACCATCAAGGAGCTTCAGCAGAAGGCCAAAATCACGCTTGTTTCCGCAACCAGTATTGTGGAGGGCGGTGCTCATGATGTCATCCGCAAGGATACTTCTTCCCATTCGCCCATCTGATGATCCCTGAAGACGGCTGTCTGCAGGATGTCCGACTGTCCTGTGACGTTTTCAATATTCTGAAAATCATATTGTGAATCCTGTTATAAGGCGTGTGCCGCTGAGCGCACGCAGAAAACTCCCCCGGAACACTGCTTTCAGGCAGCAGGCCGGGGGAGTTTTTGCATAATCCAAAGCTGTTTGGCAGAGCATGATTCAGATGAATGAACTGCGTCAGGCCTGTCTACAACCAGCGGCAGCTATTCCCCATATTATCTGCTGTATTAATTCTCTGAATTATTTGCTGTATATTTCTCTTGATGCTTTATACAGTTCTTCACGGAATGCAGGTGTCATCATACCCGGAGCATTGTACAGAGAATAATATGCGATCTTGCCGGGTTTTGTAAATCTTTCCGCATAATCTCTTGCAGCAGCTCTCTGCTCTTCTTCTGAAGCAGATGCAGGATCAAACGGTTTATCATAAACAACACCGATGGCAATCCTGTCACCGTATTCTTCATACAGAGCCACAGTATCGTTCATGGCCATGGGTGTCCATAAATCAAAGCCGGCATCTACAAATACGCTGCAGCGGTCTTCCACATGTCCGCAGCTGTGAAGTTCCACATATTTGCCCTTGGAGTGAACGTGATCTACAAAACGCTTCATCTCAGGCAGAATGATATCGCGGGCAGCGTCTTCCGAGAAGAAAGGTGATCTCTGGGAACCCCAGTCATCATGGATACAGAAACCGTCAATATCGTAATACTGTACGCACTTGTCAACAAGACGGATATACAGGCTGGTCAGTTCATGCATCAGTTCCTTTACTGCGTCAACCTGATCTTCATCGATCATGGCAACTGCTGCTTCTTCGAAATCCATGAAAGAAATCAGACGTTCAAACCAGCAGCCGTTCAGGAACCACAGCAGATTGGCCTGGTCACCGGCCAGAAACTCTTTATTGAGTTCTGCGCTGCCTTCCCAGTCCCAGCTGTCGATATCGGGAAATACAACTTTTTCCTTCCAGTCGTTGGCATCTTCCAGCAGCGGATTGCCGGGTTTTACCATGGAACCGCCTGCCACATCAACATAAACCCATTCTACACCGAACATATCCTTACCGCCGAACTTTTCACGGGGATAAGGTTTTCCTTCAATAACAAATCCTCTGGCACCGTTATCCGGAATCACCTCCGGGCAGAACATCTGCTGTTCCACACCGTTGAGCAGCCACACCGGCTTTTTATCGATCAATGCAGCCTTTGTTGCTTCTCTCATGCTTACCGGAAAATCATACACCGGAGTTTCCCCGCCAAAATAGTCCGGAATTTCTCTTACCACTTTCAATTCCTTTTCATCAAATGGTATCTTTGTCATATCTACACCCTCCTTAAATAGTCTGACAGATTCCCTCTGTCATTTTATTTTCACAACCCCTATTGATTAAATCATATCATTGTATGAATTGTATGTAAAATAAAGGAATCGCATAGAATGATAACCAGATGGAATATTATTTTCTGCAGTGTTTTCGAAATTGACTCTGGACAGCAGCAGAATATCAGTTACTGTCAGAAAGCATCAATCAGTTTCCGGAGTCTGTCGCTGCCGGCGCTGTTTTTCCATACAAGTACCGTATCATTTCTCCTGTCTTTCAGAACAAATTTTTTTATGACTTCATTTTCCAGATCTGCATGGCTGTCCGCCACCACAATGCCGTTTCCCATCATGAGATTTACCCGGAAAGAAAGTTCATTGGGTACATAACAGGATATCCTCGGAAGAAAACCTGCTGTTGCAGCCATTCCCAGTAAAAATTTCTCATACTGCTGATCCGATTCAGCTGAAATGGAGATAAAATTCTCTGAGCGTAAATCTCCAAACGCAATCTGCTCCCTGTCATACAGAGGACTGCTCCGGGGAATAAAAACCGCCATATAATTTTCCTCCAGCCGCTTCCACTGATAGAGTTTCTTCCGGCTTTCATCCAGCAGATGTTCTGAAGAAATGATCGCATCCAGCTGGTCATCCTTCAGCAGGCGCCATAATTCCGATACCGTATGCGTTTCAAAACTGAGAGTCAGACGGGTCTGGGAATCCCTGAGCGGCCTCAACTTTTTCAGAATCCTGCTGTCACCTGTCAGGCATGGGATCCCGATTACGATCCGGTCTTTTTTCCCCTCCTGTATGGCATTGGCATCGGCAATGGAACTTTCGAAATACTGCAGTATATTTTTCCAGTTTTCATAAAGCTCCTTTCCCGCCGGTGTCAGCTTCACACGTTTATTATCCCGGATAAACAGAATCAGCCCCAGTTCATTCTCCAGCGCCTGAATCGTCTTGCTGACCATGGGCTGCGTAATATGGAGCGCATCTGCTGCAGTTGAAAAATTTTTACACTCAGCCGTCTTCAGAAAAATCTGGATCTGATTCAGGCGGATATTTAAAAAATTAATTGATTTCATTTACCATTCTCCTGTCCAAACATTTACTGACAGGACTATTCTACCAGAAACTCTGCTGTTTGTACAAAAAAATCTCCGAAACTGCACAAATTAAGTCCACTTTTCGTCGACATTACTATTTTCATTGCCGGTGAAATATTGTATAATATAAATAGAAACAATTACAGAAAAGGGGGGACATATATGAAAAATTACTATCAGATCCTGGGCGTGAGGATTACCGCCAGCCAGAACGATATTAAAAAAGCCTATCGTAATCTTATGAAAAAATATCATCCTGATATTGTAAAAAACAACAAAGCAGACATGAAAAGACTGCAGGAAATCATGGAAGCCTACAAGGTGCTTTCCGATCAGAAAGAACGGAAACGATATGATGAATGGGGACATGAAGGTTATCTGAAACATGGTAAATGGCTGTTCCGCGAACAGACTTATACACATACCAGCACCTATCATGGAGAACATGCTCACGAGGGACACGGACACAGCCATGAGCATGAGCACGGTGACTGTAACGGTGACTGTGAAAACTGCAGTTCGGGTCATGATCATTCCCATGAGGACGGGCACTGCGGTGCATGCGGAAGCCGCGGACCTGCCAGGCGGAAGAAGCCGGCGCCGGGCACACTGCGTTCTTCTGTTTTTCTGACCTATGAAGAAACCTTCATGGGGGTTAAGAAAACAATCGAACTTAATCTCAGGATTCCCTGTACTCATTGTCAGGGGCAGATCTACGATCCCGAAGATTCCCGCTCGCAGGCATCCAAATGTCCCTACTGTTACGGGCACGGCTATCTGTATAAGAAGATCAATGTCCGCATCTCACTGCCCCCCAGACTCTATGAGGGCTGTTTTTTCCCGCTGGAAGAAATCCTCTGTGAAAATGAAAAGGAAAAAATCCTTGCTGAAGGGGTTCTGGACATCAAAAATATTGTGATTATTGTGCTTCTGAAAGATCACCCCGGATATCAGAGAAAAAGCTGCCACCTTTATTCCAGCAAACTGATAGATTATGCAGATTTTGTCCTGGGAGGCACGATTCAAATTGATACGATCGAAGGCCCCGTTTCCTATGAACTGCCCCCCGGCACCAAAGACGGCACACGGATCCGTCTGGAAGGACGGGGACTCTGGATGCCGCCCAATGTGGGCAACCGGGGAGATCTGCATATCACGATCCACGTGGACATTCCCCAGACACTGACACCCGGACAACGTGCCCTTCTGGAGGCTTTCAGGGAATCTTTCCGTGAAGCCCTGAAAACCGGCTGATTCCTTACCTTTGCTGACTCCTTACTTTTTTTCGAATCCGATCATCAGACCGCCTTTTTCTGCGTAAAAACTGCACAGACCAAAGGTTTCTCCGATCCGGATATCTGCCTGTGGATATTCTTCCTGCAGTGTATGAGCCAGTTTTTCCGCCGCTGCCGCATTACAGCAGTGATCGATACGGACATGCCCTCCCGCATATCCCATCTCTTTCATATGTCGGATCACTGCCGGCAGCGCTTTCTTTTCACCGCGGCATTTACCCATGGGCTCCAGTTCTCCGCGCTCGCTGGCACATCCTACCACTCTGATTCCAAGTACACCGGCAATCTTGGCTACAGCAGGGCTGACACGACCGTTATTAGCCAGATTTTTCAGGGATTCCAGAGAAAACAGCAATCCGGTATGCTCTTTATATTCCATAATTTCCTTACAGATCATCTCATATTCCATGCCCTGACCGATCAGTTCCAGCAGTTTTTCAATCAGAAGCTTCATCTCAGGCCCGGCCGACAGGGAATCCACAATACATACATGACGGCCCGGATGCTCTGCCTCATACTCTTCACCGGCAAGACGCGCCGCATTACAGCTTCCTGAAAGCGTACTGGTGATCGTAAAGCAGAATACCGCATCCGCCTCTCCAAATGCCTCCAGCCATTCACCAATCCCCGGACACGCAGTTCCCGATTTGCCTTTATATCCATCCAGATAGGTGATCATCTCATCCACCTGAAGCGCACTGTCATCTACAAATTCCCTCTCATCCGTACTGATCTTCAGCGGCACGGAAGCAAATGCAATATCAGAATCCAGTTTTCTTAAATTAGATCCTGAATCTGAAACAATCCTGTAATTCATCTCAATACCTCTTTTGCTCTTTTTACAGTCATTTACCTTACGGTAAACACCTGTACTTATTTTATCGTTTTAAATACCCTGTTATCGGTTTTTAAGAAACCGATCCCTTTACGAGTATATCAGGTATTAAAAACTACGTCAAGAGTTTTCAGATATCGCATTTGACTTTTAAAAAAAGAACGCTTATAATGACCTCCATGGAAGATTTATTGAAAAACGGACCGGCAGATTCCATTAAGACTTTTCATCTGCCCGCATACGCCCAGCTTCCGGATACCGGCCTTTATCTGGAACAGACGGCGCAGTATATCAACCGGTGTCTGGCCCCTCTCGGCTGTATCGAGATCACCGGTTCCATGATCAGCAACTACGTAAAAAAGGGCCTGATCACAGGCCCCGTAAAAAAGCTTTATTATAAAGATCAGATTGCGCACCTGATCTGCATTACCGTTTTAAAGCAGGTACTTTCTCTGGAGAATATCAGCCGCCTTTTTGCCCGGCAGACACTGGTCTATACCGATGAAACCGCATACAACTATTTCTGCAGAGAACTGGAAAACATCCTTTTTTTCCAGTTCGGCCTGAAAGATTCCGTGGAAGAGATCGGAACCACCTTTTCCATTGAGAAAAAGATGCTGCGCAGCGCCATCATCGCGGTAACACATATCATTTTCCTGAACAACTGTTTTCAGATGCTGGATGAGCAGAATAACGTACAGGATAACATGCAGGATAACATATAGGAAGTTCTTCTATTTGATATCTTTTCTGCAGTACTGACGGAAGGCTGCTGCAATTCCCAGAATCCCGAAAGTCATCCCCAGCGCCACAAGGCCGCCGTCCAGACCGGCATCTGCCACGATATCGGTTCCTTCCGCATAACCGAAGGGGGTGATATATTTCAGGAACTCTGCCTGATCTGAAATATTGGCGATCAGATTGAGAAAATACAGAATAGCTGCTGTCCCCAGCCCGATGCCCATGCTTCCCCTGCGCAGAAATGCAGAGATGCCGAAGCAAATGCCTGCCAGTTCCACCTGCAGCAGAAAATAAGCCAGATGCAGGAGCAGAAGTTCTTTCCCCATCATGCCCTCGCCGATCCATGCAACAGCCGCCATCGATACGACCAGATTCACCGCATTCAGAATCACGATCTGCAGCAGAAGTGCAGCCAGCTTATCGGCAGCGATCCGGGCTCTGCTCACAGGATGCGTCAGCAGAAACTCCGCCGTATGCTCCTTTTCCTCCTTCGACAGCATGGAGGTACCGCAGAAAGCCGCAAAAAAAGCACCTCCAAGCCCCAGAATATTGCCGCATTCCACCGCATAAAAGCCTTCCAGCGTTCCGAAGCTGACCTGATCCATGCCGAATGCCGCCGTAAAGCTGCCCATGGAGGCAAAAAGATCACTTACTTCATCCATGTCGCTTTTCATCTCCGGATACAGCATAATGCAGACAAGCATCAGAAATGCAATGGACAGGGTCCAGATCAGCAGGGAAAGTCCTCCCTGCTTCAGTTCATGTTTGATCAATGTCATGATACTTCCCCTCCATCCTGATAATAATGCATGAAAATTTCCTCCAGATCCGGTTCCGATACGCTCAGATCCGAAATGCGGCACTTTGCCAGCATACGGATCAATTCATTGATATCCCCTGTATAGAGAAAACTGAATCCATGATCTGCCTGCTTCAGATCCCTGACTCCGGAAAGCATCTCCGGATGGATTTCACCATGTACCGTCACCCGTTTTGCGCTGGTCTTCATCAGTGCTTCCACACTGTCGCAGGCGGTGATCCTCCCTTCACGGACAATTGCCGTTCGCGTACAGTTCTGCTGGATTTCCGACAGAACATGGGACGACAGAAAGATGGTCACGCCCTCACGATTGCGTTCTTTCAGTATATTGAAAAATTCCCTCTGCATGAGAGGATCCAGACCGCTGGTGGGCTCATCCAGTACAAGCAGCCGCGGGTCATGCTGCAGAGCACAGACAATCCCCACCTTTTTTCTGTTTCCGAAGGAAAGCTCCTCTACCTTCCTTGATGGATCCAGCTCCAGCCGCTCACACAGTTCCTGCGCCCTCAGAGAACAGTCTTTCTTCCTCAGATCAGCCGAAAGCTTCAGAATATCCCGGACTTTCATGCCCTGATAAAATACGGCCTCCGACGGCAGGTAGCCCGTCTCCTTCAAAACAGCATTTTTTTCTTTAACAATATCCTTTCCGAAAATCTCCGCACTCCCGCTGGTGGGCCTGATCAGCCCCAGCAGCGTACGGATCGTCGTACTTTTCCCGGCTCCGTTGGGTCCGATAAACCCGAAAAACTCTCCTTCCTTCACGCTCAGATTCAGGTCAATGATCCCTCTTGCCTTCCCGTAGGATCTGGTCAGATTTTTCGTCCTGATGGCATCCGCCGCAGAGCCATCTTTTCTGACAGCCTCCCGATTATTCTGTGCAGTCTTCATATGCCGCACCTCCTCATATCATGTTTCGGTTAATGGCATTATAAACCCGTTGACCGTTTTTGAGAAGACGGTCAACGGGTAAAATTACATGCAGCAGTTTCAGCAGGCTGCTCTGTGCTTCGCTTCTTCCAGCTCCTGCAATTCCTGAAGCTTCTTTCTCTCCTGCGGCGTTATATTTTTCGGTACTGCAATCTGTATGGTTACGTATGCATCACCATGCACGGAGGAATCACGCATGGATACGATACCTTTCTGCCTCAGGCGGATTTTACTTCCCGACTGGGAACCTGCGGGAATTTTGCATTTCACCGGTCCGTAAAGGGTGTGCAGAACTGTTTCGCCTCCAAGCACCGCCGTGGTATAGGGAATATTCTCCGTGGTATAGACATCCATACCCCTTCTCTCATACCCTGATTTCGGTGCAATATGCACTTTCAGAAGCAGATCGCCTGCGGGTACTGTGCCGGTTCCCGGATAACCTTTCCCTTTCAGACGCACACTCTGGCCCTCGTCAATCCCTGCCGGGATCCGCACTTCCAGCGACTGTTTCCGGTCACCTTCAAAGGAAGGACGCTTTGTACAGCCAAAAGCAGCCTCCTCAAAGGAAATGGTAAGCTCCGATTCCACATCCCGCCCTTTCCTCTGTGTATTTCTACCATAAGCATCTTCATACGCGCTGCCGTACGCATTTCCTCCGCGTGCACCACCGCCGTGCCTGCCAAAGCCCCGGCCGTTTTTTCTCCCGGTGCCGCCTCCGAACATATCCCCAAAAATACTGCCGAAAATATCCTCCGCATCCTGACCGTCAAAATGAAATTCCGTATACTGACCGCCGTTTCCGGAATGAAATCCTCTCTGACTCCAGCCCGCACCGGCTCCGGGGCCTCCATAGGCTCCCCCGGCCCCCATATTTTCATCAAAGGCCGCAAAGCCATACTGATCGTACAGTTTCCGTTTTTCAGGATCGCTCAGTATACTGTAGGCCTCTGTAATCTCCTGAAATTTCTTCTGCGCCTGCTGATCGCCGGCATTCGTATCGGGATGATACTTTTTTGCAAGCTTCCGATACGCACGTTTGATTTCTTTTTCATCCGCATTTTTCTGAATTCCAAGAACATCATAATAATCTCTCTTTGCCATAATAACTGCTCCCTTCCTACCTGATATCATTGCGCTTTCCATAGAGCTGCACCGGACAGCCTCATGGAAGTTCGGAAATCGTCCGGCTTTTCCAATAGAACAAATAAGTTATCTGTTTCATTTGTTCTATTTATGTTATAACACTTATGATAGTGCACGTCAAGTAAAAAGAATCTCGCTGCTTCAATAAAAAAGGTCACCGGATTTCTCCGATGACCCTTTTCTCTGGTAAAGCTTATATTTCCCCCTGAGCCCACATGTGTTCTTCCTCTCCGGTTCCTTTATTTTACCGGCACAAATTTCGCCCGGTTCATAAGCGGATGCTTCAATGTGATGGCTCCCGGATTGGGACATACCATAACGCAGGCGCCGCAGTAATAGCATTCCCCCGGATACATGACAATAGGATGCTCCCCTTTCTGCTCTGCAGGGAACAGAATGTCACACTGGCATACCTGAACACACCGGTTGCAGCCGATGCACAGCTTTTCATCGTATGTAATCGGCTTTACGCTGCTCGGCACGGGAGAAACCTGAAATTCCTGTTTGATTTTCTTTTCCATATCACTTATATCACTCACGGGAGGGTGCCTCCTCTCTGATATATCTTTCATTCCGTTTTTCATATTCCGTCTCCAGATCGCCGAAGAAATCAAGCGGTACTTCTCTTGTCACCGGTTCTCCGTTTTCCTGACGGATAACAATATGTCTCTTCTGTGCCTCTGTTTCCTGCTGCGGATAATCGCTGCGCTGGAAACAAAGCGTATCGGAGCTGGATTTTCTTGCCAGTGATGCATACAGAACGAGCTGCGCTACGGTCAGAATATCCAGTACCTCATGAGTCCTCATCAGATCATGGGGATTTGCTGCATAAAGAGACGGAACGATTTCTTTTTCAAAATTTTTCAGCAGATCCAGACCTTCTGACAGCAGAGATTCACATTTCACACCGCCACAGTAGTTCTGCATGGCCTTCGATATGGCGCTGTTGAGTTCCTTCCAGCTGACTCCGTTTTCGCTGTCTGCATAAAGAGGTGCATACAGACGCTCCTTTTCCGCTTCGATCTTATTTCTGACCGCTTCATCAAATGGAGTAAATTCTGCTGTTTTTGCATAATCGGCAGCCTTCCGTCCTGCATAATAACCGGTGGCACAGGCAAATCCGGCACAATCGGAGGCGTACAGCTGATCGCCGCAGGCGTAAATGCCGTCGATATTCGTTTTCAGATCCCAGTCATGCATGACGCCGCCCGGTGCTCCGAAAAACTGGCGTTCCTGTTCCAGAAAGCTGGCGGACTGCCAGCCGGTTCCGTAACTCTGCAGCATGTGTTTTTCCGGATCAAATCCACGATCTGTATAATCACGGTAGATGGGGATCTTTGTTTTGGCTTCCTCCCCTACCATCATGCCCCAGATAACCTTCCTCTCCATCTCCGGCATCCGGCTCAGATCTGCATAGAACGGAAGCTTGTATCCACGTTTCATCAGTTCGTCAAAATCAAGGGTTTCCGGTCCCCGGTACTCATATTTGGGATTGTCAATAACGCCGCCCTTCAGGAAAAACTTCTGTCCCTCTGCCGGATAATAACGTTCCGAAACCGTTTTCAGTTCCTTTCCGTCCCGGTCCACATAGGGGATCTCCACGCCGCGGGCATCCACCATGGTGGCTGCATACCAGGTATTATGATTGTTTCCTGTTCCATAAGGAGGAAAACTCCTACCCGCTGCCGAAAATTCGGCCCGCACCGTTTTCTCCATCATGGTAAATTCCATGCCGGCTCTCCATCCCATGGCATGACCGCTTCCGATACTCTGCATGGGTCTAAATTCACACAGTCCCGTCAGATCTGCATCAAACAGCCAGACTCTGGCCGGTCTTGACATGGCAAGAATGGTGGATTTTGCGCGGAAAACATGAAATTTTCCGGTTCTCACATTCATACCCATGGCTCCGATTCCCCGCATGCTTCCGTCAGCCTGTCTCACTGTCAGCAGAGCGGTCGCTTCGGTTCTTTCATATATTTTCACGCCAAGGCGCTTCAGTTCCCGGTACAGCGCCGGTTTGAAGGTGGAACCCCACACACGGATAGTGAATTTATTTTTATAATCATAGGCAAACATCAGTTTTGTCTTTTCATCGCGGAACTCCGCTCCGGCAAATTCATCCTCCGTATCCCTGATTTTTCCGCCAAAGGATTCCAGATCCAGCAGCCTGTCATATCCCTCGCGGCACTCAATATAATGGGCAATACCGTTGCTGTAGCCGTCCTGCTCCCTGACATATGCTTCAGCAATCTCCTTCGGTGTCACACCGGAGCAGGGATTGGTACAGGCCGATTCCCAATGGTCAAATCCGGTACCGGCCGCCCCGCTTCGTTCAATGGCACCTTTCTCCACAATTGCCACGGAAAGTCCTTTTCTGGCCGCCGCAACAGCAGCAAAACAGCCGGACAGACCGCCGCCAAGAACCAGCACATCTGTCTCTGCAGACTCTTCCAGCCCCACTTCATTGCCGTAAGGCCATCTGTATTCTGATTGATTCATACATTCTCTCCACTTTATTTGTTAAAGTTCTTCATTTGCTTTTTTCTGCAGTTCCTCTGCACGGATGCAGGCACAGTAATGTCCCGGTGAAACCTCTGTAAAAGGAATCTCTCCCCGGCGGCACTCGTCCGCTGCATGGGGACATCTGGCTGCAAAACGGCAGCCCGGTGCGGGATTGACAGGGCTTACCACCTCACCCTGCAGCAGTTTTCTGACCTTATGACAGGATTCAATGCTTGGAATCGGAATCGCTGCCAGAAGCGCTTTTGTATACGGATGCATGGGATTCTCGAAAATCTCCTCCGCATCCGCTTTTTCCACACATTTTCCCAGATACATCACCATGATTTCATCGGAAATATGGCGCACCACCGACAGGTCGTGGGTGATGAACATATAGGTCAGCTTCATCTGCTCCTGAAGATCCATCAGCAGATTCAGGATCTGCGCCTGAATGGACACATCCAGCGCAGACACCGGCTCATCACAGATTACAAATTCCGGCTCCAGGATCAGTGCTCTGGCAATACCGATGCGCTGCCTTCTCCCCCCGTCCAGTTCATGAGGATATGCCATGGAAAGCCGCTCCGCCAGTCCCACAGTCTCCATCATACGGCTGACCCGCTCCTCCATCTCCGCCTTATTTCTGCATACTTTATTAACGATCAGCGGCTCGGCAATCAGCTGGCGCACATTCATACGTCCGTTCAGACTGGCGTAGGGATCCTGAAACACCATCTGGATCTTCGGTCGGAGCTGCTTCATCTCCTTCTTTTTCACGTTCACCAGATCGGTGCCTTTAAACAGGATCTCACCTTCTGTGGGCGTATCAAGACGCAGCAGCGTCCTCCCCAGCGTGGACTTGCCGCAGCCCGACTCTCCCACCACGCCCAGTGTCTTTCCCTGCGGGATCTGAAAACTCACATCATCCACTGCGTGGAGCATGCCGGCCGGCGTACTGAAATATTTTTTCAGGTGTTTTACTTCCAGAAATGTTTCTGCCATACTTACTCTGCTCCTTTCTGTGAAACGGGAAAATGACAACGTACCAGATGTCCATCTGTTTCATGCACCGGCGGTTTCTGCGTTCTGCACTGTTCGGTACAGTACCTGCACCGCGGAGCAAACCAGCATCCTTCCGGCTTTACAGTGGGATCCGGCATCAATCCTTCAATGGGCTGAAGCCGTTTCTTATTGCCGGAAAAACCGGGAAGCGACTGGAACAGACCCACCGTATAGGGATGATGCTGTTCGCCCGCAAAAATATCAGCCAGTGTGCCGTATTCCACGATTTCTCCGGAATACATGATTGCAACCTTATCACAGGTTTCCGCAACCACACCAAGATCATGTGTGATCATAATAACCGAAGTTTTATACAGTCTCTGCAGGTCACAGATCATGGAAAGGATCTGCGCCTGAATCGTTACATCCAGAGCGGTGGTCGGTTCATCCGCGATCAGAAGCTTCGGATTGCAGATCAGAGCAATGGCGATGACCACTCTCTGACGCATGCCTCCGGAAAACTGGTACGGGTATTCCACCTTTCTCTCCTTTGGAATCCCCACCAGCTCCAGTGTTTCTTCCACTTTCTGCTCAATCTCCCGGCTGCTCAGATTATCCGTATTGTGCAGGTACAGTGCCTCACCAATCTGCTCTCCCACCTGCAGCACCGGATTCAAAGCCGTCATGGGATCCTGAAAAATCATGGAGATCCGGCTTCCTCTGATCTTCTGCAGCTCCTGCTCCTTCAGATTCAGAATATTTTCACCTTCCAGGAGAATTTCACCGGAGGGAACTTTACCTGTCCGTTCCGGCAAAAGACCCATGATACCCAGCGCTGTCGTCGTTTTCCCGGCGCCGGTCTCTCCTACCAGTCCCAGCGTCTCACCTTCCTCCAGAGAGAAACTGATATCGTTGACCGCATAGACCGTCTCCAGATCGGTCTTATATTGAATGGAAAGATTTTTCACTTCCAGAACTTTTTGATTCATGCTCGTCCACCGCCTTTTAATTCTTTAATTTCGGATCAAGGGCATCTGTCAGCCCATCTCCCACCAGATTAAAGGACAGAGAGCTGAGCAGGATAAAGATTCCCGGGAAAAACAGCAGGTACGGAGAAGTAAAAATATAATTCTGCGCTGCCGAGAGCAGTGCACCCCACTCCGGTGAAGGCGGCTGGATTCCCATACCGATGAAACTGAGGCCTGCTGCTGATAAAATCATATCGGAAATCGCCATGGTCGTATTGACAATGATGGGGCCCATGGCATTGGGCAGTACATAACGGAAAATGATCCGTGCGTTGGAGGTTCCGTAAGAACGGGCCACATCCACATAATCCTGCTCTGCCACGGTCAGCACCACCGAACGGATCAGGCGCACATTGCCGGGAATACATGAAATGGTGATGGCAACGATCAGATTCCGCATACTGGTTCCCAGCGCTGCCACAACAGCCAGAGAAAGCAGAATGGGCGGTACACACATGAAAACATCCACGATACGGCAGATGATATTGTCCACCATACCCCCGAAATATCCGGCGCTTGCGCCAAGCACAGCGCCGATCACCAGCGCCATCAGACTGGTCGCCACCCCGATAAACAGTGAATACCGGGAGCCGTGAACGACTCTTGCAAACAGGTCACGCCCGAATTCATCGGTTCCGAAAATGTGAGCGGAAGAAGGCCCCTGCAGACGTTCTGAGCCCACCTGCTCCACACATTTGGAATAGGGAACGATCACATCGGCAAAAAGAGCCATGCCCACCAGGAGGATGAGAAGCACCAGACCGATCACAGCCGATTTATTTTTCCGGAAACGGCGCCAGAATTCTGAAAGCTGCTCCCGGGTTCTTGATTTTTTACTATTCACGACTCCTGCCTCCATTCTCATATTTTGCTTTGATGCGGGGATCGATCCAGGCATACAGAATATCTACGATCAGGATCACCAGACTGAACAGAACCGCAAGAAACAAAGTTGCCCCCATTACCACGGGAATATCTTTCTGCCGGATAGCCGTGGTGATCAGCGTTCCCATGCCCGGCATGGCAAATACGGTTTCCGCAATGATAGCGCCGCCCAGAGAAGCGCCGAAGCTGGTTCCCAGTGTGGTTACAACAGGAAGCATGGCGTTGCGCAGGGCATGTTTCCAGATGATCCGCTTTTTTGAAGCGCCTTTTGCTTTGGCCGTCCGTATGTACTCCTGCCGGACTGTCTCAAGCATGGCCGACCGGGTCAGACGCAGAAGCCCTGCAGCCGATGTCATGCACACCGTGATCGTCGGCAGGATAAAATGCTTCAGCGTATCCGCCCCATAAGAAGGCAGAATGCCCAGCTTCATGGAAAACAGAAGCATCAGCATGGATCCCATCCAGAAACCGGGAATCGATGCAAAGACCAGCGCCACCACGACCAGCGTCTGATCAAGAACCGTATACTGTCTGACGGCAGAAATAATGCCCAGCGTGATTCCGATGATGGAAGCCGCCGACATGGATAAAACCGCCAGCAGCAGCGTGTTGGGAAAGCGGGCCATAATATCGTCTATAACCGGCTGTCTGCTCTGATAGGATGTTCCCAGATCAAAATGAAAAATAACATTTCCGATATAATCAAAATACCGGATCAGAAACGGTTTATCGTACCCGAACTCGGCATTCAGCGCTGCAATATCCTCCGGATCCGCCGTAATCCCCAGAATAATAGTACCCGGATCTCCGGGTGTCAGGGACAGAATAGCAAATACCAGAAATGATACGCCGAGCAGCACGGGTATCATGTAGATCAATCGTTTTATTACATATTTGTACAAAACAGTACGCTCCTTTCCAGATACCTTTCCGGATTATGCGAAATATACTGCCAGACTGTATTCTTATAACGAAACACAGTCTGGCAGCATATCTGCTGCTGCATACAGAACCGGAAGAAATACTTCCCGAATTTCAAAAACCGGTCCGGATCCGCAGCCTTCTTAACTTTTATTTCCAGCTGAAATTGTAAATTGAATAAATTCCTTCAAATGGAATTTCCTGACAGTCGAGATCTGTATGATGTACGTAAAGCGTCATGGGATTGCAGATAACCGCATAGATTGCTTCATCCTGCGCTTTTGTGAAAATCTGGTCAAAAATCGCCTCTCTCTTGTCGGTATCCGTTTCTGCCTTCGCCTGAGCAAACAGATCATCCATATCAGGATCGGAATAACGGGCATTGTTGGCAGTACCGATATAATCGGAGCAGAATGCCATTTCCAGCTGCTGTGTATCACCATCCAGCGTCATCTCCAGTGCGGTGATATCGTAATTGCCGCTTGTCAGATCGTCGATGTAGGCATTGAATTCCTTTACCTCGATCGTTACTTCAAGACCAACTGCTGCCAGATCACTCTGGATAACCGTTGCCAGATTGGAATATTTTTCCGCTACCAGAATGGTACCCAGATTAAGAGGGGTTGTCACACCGGCTTCCGCCAGCAATTCTTTTGCCTTTTCCGGATCATAGGTGTACTGGAACTGATCATCCGAATATCCGAAACGTTCCTTTGAACAGATATTGGAGTTGATCTCCGCTTCATTGTCATAACATACCGCAGCGATGTTCTCTCTGTTGACGGCATGATTGATGGCCTGACGAACCCGGACATCATTGAAAGGTTCCTTTTCCAGATTCATGGAAATATAGGAGAAACCGGAGGTTCCGACCTCTTCCACCGTAAGAGCTTCATCTCCCTGAATCTGTGCCATAGTAGAAGATTCTGCCATGGCAAAATCAACCTCTCCTGTCTTCAGTGCAATGGCTGTGGTGGACTGATCGGGAATCACTTCATATGTTACATTTTTAATTGCCGCTTCTCCTCTGTAGTATCCGTCATAGGCTTCCAGGGTGATCTTGCTGCCCTTTTCTCTGCCTGTATATTTGTAGGGACCGCTTCCCACCGGCTGGCTGGAAAAATCACTTTCTGATTTTTCATAGTAAGCCTTTGAGGCAATGGGAACCTGACAAACACCAAGAAGGAAAGGAGAATATGGATTGTCCAGATGGCAGATCACAGTGGATGCATCCGGTACTTCCACGCTTTCCAGACCGGCTACCTGTGAACCCTGATATTCCGAATTCATATAAAGTTCCAGTGAGAATTTTACATCATCTGCAGTTACGGCAGAACCGTCATGGAAAGTCACATCGCTTCTCAGCTTGAAGGTGTAATCTTTACCGTCATCGCTGACCGTGTAGCTTTCCGCGATCCTCGGCTCCGGTTCATGGGCACCGTCCGGATTCATGTACATCAGCGGATCATAAAGCTGTGTCAGAATCGTATGCTCGATCGTCGTACTGAAATCCGAAGGATGCAGAGTATCAATATCCACATCCGTTGCAATTGTAATACTGTCTTTACCGCTCTGAGCACCTGCTTCTCCGGCTGCTCCTGTCTGCACTTCACCCTTGCTTCCTGATCCGCCGCAGCCTGCCATCGATACAACAAGCGCCGCAGCCAGGAAAAATGCTGTCATTCTTTTCATTGTCATTCTCCTTTTTTCCTGTTTTTCTAAAAGTGAAATTCATATTGTGAAAAGGCATTGATTAAATCAATTCCCGCTTCAATATCTTTTTTGGAGGCCACCGCACTCTGGCAGTGGGGGTATCTTGTCACCACAACGATTCCTCCCGTACGGACACCTGTCCCCGAAAGATTCATGCTGGAAGCATCCGTACCGCCCTGATCGATAACTTCCCGCTGATAGGGAATCCCTTTTGCCTCGCAGCAGGAAATCATGGCTTCCACCACATCCTCATCGCTGACTACGGAAGGATCGCAGATCTTGATGCCGATTCCGCCGTCCACTTTATTGCTTCCCTCCAGATCGCAGGGATAATCATGAGCCGGTGTAATATCCACCGCAACGCCGATATCCGGCTTGATCCGCTCTGCCGCCGGACCCGATCCCCGGCATCCAAGCTCTTCCTGAACGCAGAATACATAATAGATATCATTGAAACAGCCCTGATTCTCCTTCAGCGCTTCCAGAAGCTGGTAGCAGCCAATCCGATTATCCAGGCTCTTGGAGCAGATCCTGTCATTCTGCAGTTCCAGATACTCACCCATATAACCACAGGCATCTCCCAGATTCACCACTTTCATGGCATCCTCTCTGGAAACAGCACCGATATCAATATAGAGCTTGCCTGCCTTGTTGCCTGCTTCTTCAATGGGACCCATGCAGCTGACCACGCCCTTTACACCGTTTTTAAACTGAATCCTTCCGTTATAGGCAGAACCGGTCCAGTTCCATCCCATATTGCAGACACGAAGCCTTCCATCTGCCTCGATGGTCTTTATCATAAAACCGATCTCGTCCATATGAGCCGCAAACATGATCTTCTTCGCAGCTTCTCCGCCCGTACCTTTCTTATATACAATCAGATTCCCCATGGCATCCGTCATCATCTCATCCGCCCAGGGAGCCGCCTCCTTCTCAATAAAACGGCGCACCTCTTTTTCATATCCCGACACACCCCAGAGCTGTGTCAGATTCCTCAATAAACTCTCGTCCCTCAAAAAAAGACCTCCTTCGTATATCATCAAAACGATGATTCATCACTTAAACGCTTTCATCTGTTAAAGTTTCAGGCTGCTGTAAGTGTAACACGAATCAGAAAAATATGCAATAAACATTTTGCAAAATGCAAAATAATACAGTTCAGGGCTTCTTCGGGAGGAGATATATTGAGGTGGAATTGCAGTGATATCCTGCTCAGGGACACGCTCTCGCTCAGGTGAAAACGCCGGTGCTTAGCGAGCGGGCCTTCGAAAGAAGGTCTGCGAGTTTAGCATCCGCTGCGTTTGATTCCGAGCGGGAGCGAGCCCCCGTACAGGATATTGCAGCCATTCTGCCTCTCAACGTTTTATTCCCGGCGAAGTTCTGAACTGTTACAAAAAATCTCTTGACTTTTTTTGTTCTGGTTGTGATAATGAATTCAGTTTAAGGGAGGAATGACTATGAATTTAAATAAATCTACGCTTTCGGAGCAGATTTACCAGATCCTGCGGTCCGATATTCTGACGCAGAGGATTCCTTTGGGGGAAAAATTGACGCTGAAGCATCTGCAGGAGCGATTTGAAGTGAGCTCTACGCCGATCCGGGAGGCTCTGACCCGCCTTTCTCAGGATGGTCTGGTGGATTACTATTCCAATATCGGTGTGAATGTAATCTCCCTGTCAGAGGAAGATCTGCGGGAATTGTATCAGTTTATGGGAGATCTGGACCGGCTGGCGATTTTGTATACTGCGGCTTATCCTGATCATGAGGCGATCTGTCGGGAATTGCAGAATGCTGTTTCTGTTACCGAAAAACTGCAGGACTGCGAAAATATGCCGGAGGAACTTACTGCTCTCTGGATCAAAAACTCTGATGATTTCCATCTGATTTTTTATAAATACTGCAGCAACCGGAAATTAAAAACGGCTGCAGAGACACTCCGCAGCCAGCTTACGATTTTTTCCAATATTTATGAGACAAAACAGGAACCCCAGAAAGAAATTCACCGAATGCATATAAAGATTTTCGAGGCTTATAAAAATAAAGAATTCGAAAAAGCCGGTGATCTGATGAAAGATCATCTGAATGCCTCTCTGGAATTTGCCCTGAAGTCTTTCCGTGATATGAACAGCTGACAGCATACAAGCTGCAGTTCATATACCAGCGGCAGCTGCGTATGAATGTCAGATTAATGGCCTCTGTGCTTCTCCTTTTTCTTCTGCTGCTTCAGGTCAAACATCCGCCGGGCCTCTTCCAGCTTCTGCTCCCGGCTTTTTGCCCTGCGTTCTGTTTTCCCCTGTTCCTGCTGCAGCTTCAGCGCCTGCTGGGATTTCGTACCGATTCCGGTATTCTCCATCTGTTTTTTCGCCTCTTTCTGCATGCGTTTCGGATTCTTTTTCGCTTCCTTTACAACAGCTGTCACAGCCGGGCTGAATTTCAGGTGATCATAATGCCTCATCAGAAATTCATACACCTCATAATCTTTTGGTTCCGCCCCAAATGTCACCTTCGCCGCAGACAGTTTCCCGTCTTCATAACGCTCAAAAACACCTTCCCAGAACGGTTCCTGAAAAAACACCGTCAGCCTGCACATTACTTTGCCCATGGCAATCCCTCCTGTTATGAATGCTTGAGCAAAGAACGGACAACCCGGAGGGGCAGGTTACTTACCCCGCAGATGAGCGGGACGGCCGGGCTACCTACCGGCTCTGGCACACCGGACGGTGTGCGTTGCGTTTTTATCTCTGCTTTGATTATTGTATCACAGGAATCTGCAGCTGCCTACCCCATTTTAAATAGACACCTGCTATTCTTCACTTTTCGATGTTATTGTCCAAAATTTCTTTGTGTTTCAACAACACCTTTATCCACGTTCCTCCCGGGCCGCATCTTCCTTTGTAAAATGCACGGTTCCACGCGGATGATGGGGCGGCGCATAAACAGAAGATACCTTCAGGTTACTTCTGCCTGTATTGATAATATTGTGCCAGGTTCCCGCAGCTATGAAAATCCCGTCTCCCCTGCACAGATTCTGCTGAAAATTCAGCTGATTTTTACATTTTCCCATCCGAACCGCCCCACGACCCATTTCCACCCGGATATACTGATCCGTATCTTCATGAATTTCCAGACCGATTTCTCCGCATGGTGGTATACACATCAACGTCATCTGTAAATGACATCCTGTCCATACAGCAGTGCGGAAATTCCGGTTCTTCATCGCTGCCTGTTCCACACTCATCACATACGGATCAGGTCCATGATCCGTCTTTTCCAATCTGCAGCTGCAATTCATAAAAAACACCTTTTTTCTTCTTTTACAGCATCATATGCCTGAAATACAGGTAAGGTTCATTCCTGATACAATATGATACCAACAGATTATGTTAAAGCTGCGCACAGACCAGTTCAGGCTCGGTCAGATGAATATAATGGCTGCTGCATTTTGCCTGAACCAGTGTACCGTTGGAAGCACAGGTCAGATAGGACTGCATCAGTTTCTGCCAGAGTGTCTCTATCTTTTCCGCCTGCACTTTTGTGGCACCGCCGAATTCCTGGATTTCCCAGCAGGCAATCTCCGAATTGTGCGTGATCAACACCACCGGAATCTGCGGAAATGTTTCTCTGTCCAGATAACCGGACAGCTGATCCAGATCATGCGCCTCTTCATACTCTTCCAATGCAGTCCGATAAGTCTGCGGTTTGCTGACTGCAGAAAGAATTTCTCCGGTTTCTTTTCTGGAAAAACCATCATAATAGTAAAACGGCGGCGCTGTCCGCATGATTTTGCGGACCAGCCAGCCCAGATGCAATCTGGTAAGACGCAGGTTCATCCTGATTCCTCCGGTTTTATCCGCACCGCTTTTTCGGAATTCTTCCCCGGTCAGTTCCAGCTGAAAACGATGATCTTCCGGAGAAAGCGGATCCAGAAGCACCAGTTTTTTAACCAGTTCCGGATACATCCGGGTGAATTCCCATGCATACAATCCGCCCTGAGAATGGGCAAGAAGCGTTATTTTTTCTGCATGGCCGGTCTGCTGCAGAAGCGTATAAAGTTCACCGGCAATATTTTCCGGCGTACGCGCCAGCGTTGATACAGAACTGCCTCCATAGCCCGCCCGCTGATACAGCAGAACCGTATATCGTCCCGACAGTCTCCGGGCAAGCTGCTGCCACTCTGCCATGACCGCACCCAGACCCATTTCCACAACAAGATTCACGGGACCCTCTCCAAAAATCTGACATACAAGTTCTGAAGAACCGACCGATATCTTTTTTGTTTTCACCGTTTTATCCCCCATAATTTTAATTCTATTCCCAATCGAATTAACGTTCCTGTTTATCATTCTACAGGAAAACAGTGAAAACCAACAGGCAGATTTTACAGGAAAATGTGTCAATTTTATATAGAATCGCCTATTAACTGAATCAGAGAATCAGAAAAAGCAGCCAGAATCAGAAAATGGTGACCCAAACCGGTCACTCCAGATGCCCAACTTTAAATTTTTTCTTATTTATATCTCTCTTTTGTATCATTTCCAGTCTGAATTTTTCAAAGTGCATGGATATAATCTGATATTGCTCAGAATTCAGCATCTCAAGAAAAAACATGTCTTCAATCATATTGTACAGCCTTGACAAAGTTTCCTCTGTTATTGAGTATCCGGCATTGGCCTGCCTTTCTGCATCTTTGATCTTAAGGTTGGCAAGTCTAACGAGGCATTCTTCTCTCTGGTTATGTGTTGTTACATCCACTTCGAAAAGTCTTATAACAATTCCCCCTCTCTCTTCATGTCGCGTCACGTCATTTCAAATTACAATCTGCATCATGGAATTAAAATATGTCAGATAAGCCTGTTGAATTGTTGTTCATACGAGGGCCGAGTTGTAAAAACAACCGCATTTCGATAAAAACATATAGGCAAGATACCCATTCCCGAGTATTTAGCTTATTTTACTATACTTTCTTTCATTTTTCAATCATTTTTATAAAATTTCAGATATTTCAGATATTTTGATTTTTCAGTCTTTTTCCCTCTACAAAATCTCACCTGTTTTATAACACTCGGCTATATATTCTCTCGATTGATAATAAAAATCCGTATTATAATCAGAAATCTCATCATCTATCCATGAATGATATACTTCCCATATTCCCTGCAGCACTTTTTCATCAGGATAAGCATCCTCGATTAATCGTTCATATACTTCTCCTATCGTCCAGTAATCCGGAATCTGATATTGACAGGCTGCTTCATTATCAAATTGTCCCTGCACGATCTTACACTCTTCTATATATTCTGCTGCCACCTTGTCAATTGGCTCGCAATGCAGCACATCAGAATAATCATAAATTCTTTCCACACATTCCCGGCCCAGAAAGTCTACCGTTTCCCGTCTTTTTCGTTTCATCTTCCTGCTTATGAATTCGATCAGGCTGCATGTATAAAACAGACTGCTGTTATTTTTTGTTCCCATATACTTCCTCACTTCCCAGATAAATCATTTTTTTACGATCCACCTTTCATACGTTCCTTTTCCTGCATCCTACTGCATCAGATGTATAATGTCAACATATCAGAATTATTCCTTTGCCAGCATACCTTTAAAAACCTGATGCAGTCCAGTGGACGCCAGCCCTGAGAAAAGCCCCATCAGAAGAATTTCCGGTGTAAATGCCCTGTTGATCCACACATTCAGCACAACCCCCAGAATCCCCATGATCAGCGGAATATAGCGGTTTACCTTTTCTGCAGGCACCAGATTTTTCAAAATATATCCGATACACAGACAAATGCCAACGATAACAGGTGCTGCATATTCTGACAGAAAATCAATATTCATAACAATTTCTCCCTGTATATATCCATCTTTTTTGCCTCATGAAGGTGAATTTTCCGTGTTTCCTGAGAAGGCCACTCATTTATTACCTGCATGATACTATATTTTATGCGTTCCCAAAGAAGCCTGATACGCATTTCTTACAGAAAATGTAACTGTTCAGAGCCAGACCGATTTGTACAAAAAATGCGGCGAATGCCTGTAAGCATATACCTGAAAGAGAAATGGATTGAATTTGAATCGTATTGATGTTAAATTGTATTATGCAGCAAATAACACAAAACAACATAACAGCAAAAAGGAGTAAAAACATGTTAATAGACTTTAATCAGATGAAGGAAATCACTGCTCCGGGAATGAACAACGGAACCGGAACCATGAATGCACGAATGTATGCAGATGAGAATAATCGCATGATCTGCTGCCGTATTCACGCCGGCGGTTCGATCGGAACACACAAACAGGAAGGAAGTTCGGACATCAATTACATACTCAGCGGACACGGCCGTGCAATCTGTGACGGTGAAGAAGAAATGCTGACACCGGGAACCTGTCATTACTGTAAAAGCGGTCAGGAACATACCATTATCAATGACGGTGATGAAGATCTGGTTCTTTTTACGGTAGTGCCGAAAGCTCCGGCGGTGTCAGACTGATTCTTTCACGTAAATAAAATCAGGGGGAATCCCCCCCTGATTTATTCCATCAATCTTGACAAAAGATGTCCGACTGCAAAAAAGGTGGTTTCAAAGTGCATGTAATCAAGAATATTGGTATCCCACATAATCTTCAGTACAGCGTCAAATTCTTCATCTGCATCCCAAAACTGTAGAATAACCGGTAAAAAGTCAAACAGCATGATCATGTAGGAAACATCTGCAGACTGCTGCGGTATTCCGCCCAGTCTTTCACAAGCTGATTTCAGTTTTTCGCTGCATCCTGCAAAAAAGCTGCTTTCTTTCTGAAACATTCCTGCCCCTGCGGAGGCCATCGGTATTCCCTTTTTTACATTGTTGATTGACGCATATGTTCCTGACAGGTGGCAGTCCGCCTTCGAACAGCACAGGACATCAAAGATCGTCATGCTGATATTGTAATCTGCATGGACCCATACCTTTGTTTCACTTTCCTGATATTCTACGTCCTGATATTCTACTTTTCCGTCAGACCGCCCAATTCTGCATTCTCTTCCCACAAAATTCAGGTAGAGATATTGTTCGTTATTCTTAAGGTGGAATTTCTCGATCATTTTCTGCTGATCGTATTTCAGAAATTCCTTTTCCATCAGATCCCGCATCAGCTCATAATTGGATACCTTCGGATGATCTGCTTTATCCGGTTTTTCCGGCTTAATGATATTCATACCTTTCTTCTCTACAGAAACCATTCATTTTTGCTGTGCACTGCTTTCAGGGCACCCAGCATCTGTCCCAGCTTTTCCTGCAAAGGCGGCGGCAGGATACGGGCCTGTTCCGGACAGACATGAGTACAGCCCATACAGAGCATACATTTTTCCACATCCGTCTGAACCTTGTCATCACCCAGTTGAATGGCATCTGTCGGACAGGAAGCAGCACATTTTCCGCACAGGGTGCAGGACGGCAGAGAAATCGGTGCAGCAGGCATACCTGCCCACTGTTTATACGGGCGGTTCCCCGGTACATGAACCTCACCCTCCGGATTTTTTTCCAGTTTATCCAGAACCATTCCTGCAAAGCCCGCGATTTCCTCTTTATCCTTTTCATCCGGTCTTCCTGCTCCTACTTCGGGAGCCATTGAGTGCTGTGCCACAAACGCCCCGGAAGCAATCACTTCAAAGCCCCGTTCGATCAGCACATCGTTTAATTCAAGCAGCGCATCTTCATAAGCTCTGTTACCGTAAACCACCAATGTAACAGCTTTTTTCCCTGCTCCGTCAAGATGACGCAGCTTTTCTGAAACAAAAGAAGGAATCCGCCCGCCAAACACCGGTGCTGCTGCTACGACTACTTCGCTGTCCGGCTTTTCTGACAGCACAGCTTTGCTGCCCAGATCGATCTGCTTTGTTTCTTTTGCGAGTGCATCCGCAAATGCTTTTCCTACCTTCTCTGTTCCGCCTGTAGGACTGAAATAATACAATTCCACTTTGTTCAACATAATTTTTTCCTCCTTGGTTTTTTTGCCAATAAAACTTGTAACATCTTTCAAAGAATACTGCGCCAGAGATGATTCCATCGCCTTCTGTGCATCCTGCAGGGGCTTTTCCATTGCATCTGCAATATTGGCGCCCACAAAACATGCCGGATTGGGATTCGGATGGAAATCAAACAGCGGGGCGTCAGCATCCTTCTGAACTGCCTTATAAATATCCAGCAGGGTGATCTCCTCCTGCGGCCTGATCACCTCAATGCCCGGAACACCATTTCTGGTCTCGATCAATCCTGCTTTTTTCAGCATGGACATCATCTGACGGATCACAACCGGATTGGTGCCAACGCTTTTTGCCAGCAGTTCTGATGCAGCCGGTACTCCTTTATTCTGAAGAAAAGCAGTCAGCGCCATCACATGGACTGCCACTGTGAATCTTGTGTTTATCCTCATAGCATCACCTGTAGTCAGTATAATTACATACGCTTGAATTATATTCCTTATAAATACTTTTTTATATCCAGAAGGTTTTTCACACTCTCTACACCTTCCGGAACAGTCTTACCGTCTCTGTTCAGCCAGATGCTCCTGATCCCGACAGAAGCCGGACACTTTACATCACTTTCTAACGAGTCACCAATGTGCAGCACTTCCCATGATTGGAGACCTGTCTTTTGGAGAGCATATAAAAAAATTTCGTTTCTCGGTTTGGAGTACTTTGCCTCTTCACTCGTGATTATCCCTGCAGGATTTAAAGAATACCTTTTTAATTCTTCTAAAATATATCTGTCATCGCTATTTGTAACAAAATATACCGGAACCGGACAGATGTTGAGAAATTCTTCTGCATCTTCATATATGGAAGCAGAACACCAGTGTTCCTCCATCCGTTCCAAAAGAGTTGCCGGGTTAAGGGAGCAACGGTTCCATAAAAATCCATAAAAACTGCTTTCATAAAGAAACCCCCATTACTTACTTTGTCCTGTAAATATTTTAATTACAGGATTGCAAATTGTCAATAACATTTTATAAATACCGCATTATCCCGGAAAGCATTCGCCGTACAGTCCATATTTCAAAACCGCTGCAGCTTCCATCCCCGCAGGGAAAGAAACACAGCGGTTTTTCTGTTGTTCTTTGTTGTTCTTTAATGTTTATACAGTTTCGCGACAATCTTCAGACATATACTGTTCTTTCACATTCATGATCAGCATCTGAAGCCGGTTTTCCAGATTGGCAAAGCTGACATCAGGATCATAATCCAGTGGAAGAACCTGTATATCCGGATAGATTTCTCTCAGTTTCTTCACGATTCCTCTTCCTACCACATGATTCGGCAGGCAGCCAAAGGGCTGCAGGATCACGAATGTCCGACAACCGTTCTCCGCATGGTGTATGATTTCACCGGGAATCAATATGCCCTCTCCCGCATCAAATGTATGCGGAATGATCGGGTCACTTTTTTCAGCAAGTTCCGAAAGACGGCAAACCGGTGTGTAAAGCGGATGTTTTTTTGCAATGCTGTCTGCTGCCGTATGTGTCACATCGAAGATCCGATTTGCAGTATGGTACCATATCTTTCTGCTTACTGCTTTTTTCAAATGGTATGTTTTAATCTGCTCATCTCTGCAGTAATAAGACTTTCGAATCACATCTGTCATTCTTGCTTCTATGATCTCAAATCCGTTTTTCTCCAGATAACGTTCGATCTCATGATTTGCCCCCGGATGGAAATTCAATAAATACTCGCCTACGATCAAAACCTGCGGTCTTTTTCTGCTCCGGTCATATTCAACAGCCTGCATACGCAGGATCGCTTTTTTAAACCCGCCATAGAGAGGAAACAGCCCATGCTTTTCCAATCCCTGTACAACAAAATCAAGTGCTTCTTCAAAGGCACGATCAGCGCTGCCCTCGATCAGTTCATACGGGCGCATTTTACGCAGCAGTTCCTCCAGTATATCAATCATGGGAAGTGCTGCTGCCAGACGGACCGCTGAAAACAGATTCATTTTAAATCCCGGATGCAGGTTATGATAATCCACATCATCATTCGTCAGAATCGCAACCTCTGAATATCCGGCATCATCCAGTGCTTTGCGAAGTAAAGCACTGTAATGTGTCAGGCGGCAGTCTCCAATATATTTTCCCATGCCGATTGCGGTCTTTGCAGGTTCATATTGACCGCTTTCAAGTGCAGCCAATGCCTCCCCTATTACGATCTGTGCCGGAAAACAAATGTCATTATGTACATATTTTTTCCCCAGCCGGATAGCTTCCTCTCTGCCGATTTCCAAAGGAACTGCCCGGATTCCCTGCGAAGAAAGCGCCGCAGACATGATCCGGCAAAATGCATGAGAGGTATTCGGCACTAAAACCGTGCGTTTTTTACGATCTTCCGCCTGAAATTTAACAGGATACGGATCCGGCAGTCTCCTGTCATTTTCTGATCCCATATATCTGTCTTTCGGTTCTGCTGCCTGCACATTTTTTTCGGGATTTCGTCTTCTTATATTGATCGTCTCAATAAAAGAACGCACACGGATCCGCAGAGGTCCCTGTATCTCGCTTTCATCCAGCTTCAAAATAAGCGGAGATTTTCCCGATATTTCTTTCATCAGCCGCTGAATCTCATCAGAAAGATACGCATCATGTCCGCATCCAAAACTGACAAGCTGTATATATTCAAGATTCGGATCTTCTGCTGCCATGACTGCCGATGCCAGCATACGTCCATGATAGTTATTCACTACATCAAGACGGCTGTGGCTCAGATCAATATGCTCAAGCCCGGGCAGGGAGTCTGCCGTCAGAACCGGTACGCCGAATTCCGTCAGCAGTTCAGGCAGACCATGATTGACAAGTGCGTCATTCTGATATGGCCTTGACGCCAGTACAACTGCATATTTTCCTTCTTTTCGCACCTGTTCCAGCACTTTTTTGCCGGCATCCTTCAGTTTTCTGTGAAATTCCTCCATTGCCCCATTCCCGGCTTCAATTGCCTGCTGTACCTTCACCGGGCTGATTGAAAAGGTCTGCTGTATATATTCCGTAAGCTGACGATTTTTGTCTGCCTCTCGATTCCAGTAAAATAACGGTGAATCAAATGGAATTCCCCATTGCTTCTCCGGCGGATCCGAATTCCGGATAACCAGCGGATAGCCCTTTACAACTGCACACATTGATTCACTTGTGGCTTCCGTATTTTCTGAAGCTGTTTCTGCGATGGACGGCATAAAAATACGATCCACCTTCCGGTGTACCAGATCCCGGATATGTCCATGCACCAGCTTCGCCGGGAGACAGATCGTATCCGATGTGACTGCACTCAATCCGTCTTCAAACATCTGATGACTTCCGGATCCGGAAATCTCTACACGAAATCCCAGTTTTTTCCAGAATGTCGTCCAAAACGGCATGGTTTCCCAGAACATCAGAACACGTGGAATCCCGATTGTAATATTCTGATCATCCTTTATCTCTTCTTCCGAAAGATAATCTGCAAACAATAATTCTTCGCGTAATTTATAGATATTCGGTATCTGCCTTTTTTTCCGACCTGCCTGTTTTACCTGATTCTTCACTTTCTGATCTTTTGGATCTCCCAGAATTTCTCCCTTTTCACAGCGATTGTTTGTAATCCACGCATTTCCATTGGAAAAGGTAATGACTGCACGATGACAGTGATTGGTGCAGAACGGGCATGGTACATTTGCCTCCTGTTTCCATGTCAGAGATTCCAGTGAGTCAAGACCGATAAAATGCTGCCCGGCTTCCTCTGTATTTCCACGACTTTCGGCATCTTCCTTTGCCAGAAGTGCAGCTCCGATCGCACCCATGATTCCAGGATAAGGCGCACGTATTACCGGACGGCCTGCATATTGTTCCAAAGCGCAGAGTACCGCATCATTTTCAAATGTGCCGCCCTGCACCACAATTTTATCTCCCAGGGAATCCAGATTCGGCACACGTATCACTTTGGTAAATACATTTTCAATGATGGAACGGCAAAGTCCTGCCATGATATCTTCCGGCAGTTTTCCATTTCGCTGTTCTGTTACGATATTACTTGTCATAAATACAGTACAGCGGCTTCCAAGCTCTGCCGGATTTTTGGAAAGAAACGCCTGCCTTGCAATATCTCCTGTGGAAATATTCAATGACGCTGCAAAATTCTCCAGAAATGAACCGCATCCGGAGGAACATGCCTCATTGACCACGATGTTTGTAATAATCCCATTTTCCAGCCATATCGCTTTCATATCCTGCCCGCCAATATCCAGAAGAAATGTCGCATCAGGAGTATATTTTGCGGCTGCACGCGCATGTGCAACCGTTTCTACCATATGTGTTTCTGTTGAAAAGGCCCGGGAAAAGAGCATTTCTCCGTATCCGGTCGTCCCGGCTGCAATAATCTGAAGTTTTATACCCATTGCTTTGTATTTCTCCCGCATGGCGATCAAAGCTTCTTTTGCAACGCTCAGCGGATTCCCCTGATTTGACGCATAGAAAGAATCCAGAAGTTCTTCGTTCTCATCCATCAGAACAAATTTGGTTGTTGTACTCCCTGAATCGATTCCCAGATATGCCCGCAGTGTTTCTCCTTTTTCCAAACGGACTTCTTTTATCTGCTTTTTTTGATGCCGCAGTAAAAATGCTTCCCGTTCTTCTTCTTTTTCAAAAAATGGTTTTGACCGATTGTTTTCCTTTTTTTTCAGGCATACTTCCTTTTCCCGCTTCTCACGGACCCTGCTGGTCAGAGCCAGCAATCCTTTTGCAGTCACAGGATCTGCCTCCGTAAAAAGGCTGTCAGAAGCCAATGCCGCTCCCCATGCGATCAGAAGTTCCGGATGCTCCGGACACAGGATTTCATCCGGCTCCAGATTTAACCGTTCTGCAAACACCCGGATCAATGTCGGATTAAATGTTAACGGACCTCCTTCAAATACAACCGGTTTATTGATGGCAAGTCCCTGTGCCAGACCTCCGATGGTCTGCTTTGCAATCGCATGAAAGGCAGACAGCGCCAGATCTTCTTTTTTACTTCCCTGATTCAAAAGCGGCTGAATATCTGTTTTCGCATAAACACCGCAGCGGCCTGAAATATCATAAACCATAGTCCCTTTTGCAGCCAATGCATCAAATTCTTCGATCGGTGTCTTGAGAAGCGCCGCAATCTCATCGATAAACGCACCTGTTCCGCCTGCACAGCTTCCATTCATGCGCATATCGGAAACCTTTTGTTTCCCTGTCTCCTGATCCCTGTGGAAAAATATAATTTTGGCGTCCTGTCCGCCAAGTTCGATCGCTGTACCAATCTCTTTATACCGTGATTTTAAAACAATCGAATTAGCAACCACTTCCTGTACGTAGGGAATTTCCAGTTCTTCTGCCAGACCTTTTGCACCGGAACCGGTCATTGCCACACAAAAATACTCATTTGGAAATTGTTTATCAACAAGCTGCAATGCGCGTTCCACACTCAGAAGCTGCTGCGAATGATGTCTGGAATAATCAGAAAATAGTAATTCTTTCCCATCATTTCCAAGCACAACTATTTTTGTAGTTGTTGAACCCACATCAATTCCTACTCTCAATTCTTTCGTTTCCCTTTGTTTTATCTGATTCATTTTGTAATTCCTGCTCCTTCATATGTAACTGTTCAGAGCCAGGCAGAGAGGTTGGTTCTGAACAGTTACCTTCATATCCACTGTGCTTTCGAGGCCGGCTCTGAACAACACGGCAAAAAGACAAAAAACGTTATCTGCGCGCCGGACACAGCGCAGATAACGTTTATTGTCTTTGTTATTATACACTTCTTTTTTCATTCATGCAATGGTAACATCAAACAAAAAATAACAGCACAACTGACAACATTTCCGACTCCATTCTTACACATGCTTTCTGGTTCAGTTCTCCCAGCGAAAAGATGATTTATGTATCTGGATGCTGTCGATTTATCTCTTTTGACCCATAGGGTGTGTGGCGACACGGATTTTCCACCTCAAAGAAGTCTTTTTATTGTATGCCAAGTATAGCATTTTTATTCTTTTTTGAAAAAATGTCCTTATTACATAAATATTTATTCCATGTTCTTTCATTTATGTTTAAAAATATAATCACTGAATTTTTAAATTCCAGTTTATCCCGCGATGTTTTTAATCTCAATATTAGCTGAAATTTTTCCCCGTTTTCAATAATCTCCTTCAATATTGAAATATTTCCTTATTTTTCTGTTAAAAATCCAAATACGATTTCCATAAGTTCCGCTGCAGTCTGATGATTTTTTATACGCATTAAATTATCCCAGATATCCACTTTTCCGAGCAGATTCATTCCTCCGTGCCATACTAATTCATCATCAATAACCGCAAAGCATTCTTCTACCTCCCGCTTTATCACTACATCTATACCTGCCTGCTGCATCATTCTGATCAGTTCATGACACACATCCGGGCTTCCATAAACAACTTCCTCCGGATCTGTCGTAATAACAGCAGCTTTCACACCTGCTTCCTGTCTTCCTTTCATCAGAGACAAGAATCTCTCAATCTTATCCTGTCTGATATCCGGGCTGGAAATCACCACCATTTTTTCCGCCTCCACAATATCCTGTTCAAACTTTTCAGTGTAATTTCCGGAATCAAATATTGCATTTATCATCTGTTTAGACTGCAGTTCTCCCGTCCATATTGAGAATCCTGTCTTCTTATATGTTCTTAACCTTTTTGCATACATCTTATCAAAAAAGCGAACATGAGAATCAATATAATCATACACATAGACAGCTTCTTTCCCTTCATAATCCCGATTCAGTCTTCCTACATACTGCTCAAGACGCCCTTCAAAAGACACAGGGGCTGCAAGAATCAGTACATCCAGTCTTGGGAGATCAAAACCTTCCCCTATTTTCTGACCGGTTGCAACTAAAATCAGTGATTCGTTTTCAGGAACCTGCTTTAATCTTACTCGTATGTCTGCATTTTCCTTATCGGAATTATCCCCATATAAAAGAAACGCATGATCCGCTTCGTCTTTCAAAGTCTCATATAAAAGTTTCGCATGTTCTTTAAATCTCGTCAGAATTACCGGGGTTTGTTTTCGTGCGACACAACTTATTACATCGTTTACAATCATCTCATTACGTACCCGGCTGGTGCTGATCAAACTATATGCCTTATTGATATCATCCCTGCTTTCTGTATTATCAACTACTCTTGTATATCTCGGGACAAAATAATGTCCTATTCCCTGCTCCTGTGCCCTCTCCAATGCCGTAAATCTGTGCCTCATCGGTCCCAGCAGCATATAGATAATCCTGTCAAGACTGTCACCACGTTTTGGTGTAGCTGAAACACCATACACATACTTTGCATTGATTTTCCGCAATAATTCCATAGATGTGTTGGATGCCGCATGATGACATTCATCCATGATTACCATTCCGTAAGAATTAATCAACTCATTAAACTTTCCTTTACTGTACATAGAACCAACCATCGCAACGTCTATGATACCTGTTAATGTATTTTTGCTGCCATGCAGAATACCTATAACGCTGTCTCTTTTTTTCTTTCTCCCGGTTTTTGTTTCATATACCGGTGGTTCTTCTTTTATCTCCAGAAATTTATTCAATTCATCAACCCACTGATTCAGTAAATCTTTACTTTGTAACAGAATCAATGTATTTACTTTTCGCTCTGCAATAAGATAACTGCATACCACGGTCTTACCAAATGCAGTAGCTGCACTCAGAACGCCATCTGAATGCGCCAGTAATTTTTCTGCTGCCAGTTCCTGCTGCGTACGCAGATCCCCTTTAAAGGAAACTCTAATCGGGTGGCCTGTTTCTCTCTGGTCAGAAACATCTACAATAATTCCCGCCTTGCCACATTCTTCAATAATTTTTTCTCTTAATCCCCTGGGAATCTGGATATAACCATCTATATCCTTTCCCAGATAAACAGCACTAAAATTATAATAATTTGAGTAGCCCAGCCTTTTATTTTTATAAAATTCCGGATTATCAAAAGCAGCCAGACTTCGGATCTGATTTTGTATTCTGGGCATGAGATTCAAAGTATCAATGTAAACACCATTACTCAAAACCATGTGCAGTTTTCCCACAACATCCGCTTTAAAAAAACCGCATTTCTTTTTCCACGGTTTGGGTCTGACATTTTGAAAAGCATCAACAGACATTCCTCTGATATCTGCCAATTCTCTTTGCCATTTCTCCATATATTGTTCAATATCTTCTATGCCAAGCTTTTCTGTTTTGTTTAAAAGGATATCCCACTGATTCGGATACGCATTCCAATTTTCATCTACAAAAGCACTATTTCCATTTTTCAGAGCCTGTCCCTGCAATGGCAATGCTATCAGATTGCCAATACTGCTTGTCACATCCTGAGATGGATACAGCCGGTCATAATAATGAAAGGACTTCAAATTAATGGAAGCAGAACCTTTATCTAATAATAGAAAGCCGAAATTTCTTGCAGTTGCCGCTGATATCGCTTTTTTAAAGAAAATCCAGACATGTGCGCCTTTTCCGGATCTCGAACGCTCAACCAGAGGTTTAATGCCATTAAGCTCACATATTTTTCTAAGGGCATCTACCTCTTTATGCCATTCATTATCAATATTGGCAAAATCAGCAGCTTCCGCTCCTTTTTCATGATTATCAAAATCAAAAACAATGAATCTGCATGTGCCATTCGGCAATAGCGGATATACGCCTATCACATCTGAACCATCTTTTTTATATCCCAATAAATGAGCAATGATTTTCTTAACATCCAGTCTTGTCCATTTGGTATTTTCGCACTCATCACAAAACATCTTCTGACCACGCTGCTTCGGACAAAGCTTGTTATTCCAGCGATTATCACATTGTGGAAAATAACCGCCATTTTTACCCCGTCTGGCATATACATCTTCCCGTCCCCAAAACATAGAAAAGAAACGTATTGCCATCTCTTCTGTAATAAACGAAGGATTCACAATACGTCCTCCCTGATCCGGGTCATATGTTTCTGCATTTTCTATTTTTTCTTCAAACAGGCTGCTTTCTTCATATGGAATATGCGCTTTCTTCAATTTTTCTTTTAATAATCTGTTCTCATATTCCAGTATTCTAACCATCTTTCTCAACGAATCCACATCATATGCTTCAATATTTATATCTATCACCCGCAATCTTTATTTATATTCTCCACAGAATATTGTTCTTTCATCATTGTCCCATCTATATTTTATAATTTGTTCCAACACCATTCAATACTTATTCGTTTTCTTTCCCGCATTGATCAATAGTTACTGTTCAGAGGTTTGTAAACAACTCAAAATTATAACCGTCAAATTGCTGAATTTTAAAAACAGGTTTAAATGCACAGGATCCGTTCATGCAAAAATCCGTTGACATCATGCTAGATTTTTCATATAATATTATTGAACCACTGAACCCGCAGATGCGATGTAGGTGGTGTTTTTTATTTAGGATATATTACCAAGCCATATGTATTTGATTCATTCGCTTTTAGGTTCAGTTTTCCTGATTTTTTTAATGTCGCCATTACTCTTTTTACAAACACATCATCTATTACATTTCCGACTCGCTTCGGTAATTCCTCGTGCCTCACTTCATTCTTAAAATACAAATGAACAAAAAATGACACAAAATCGCATATCTGAATAAAATAGGATTCCGAAGAATTTTTCTCCATGATATCTTCAATCATATTTGTAATCGGTTGATTAACAAATCCATATGAATATTTTGACTGAATCGGATTAAAAGCACGTATTGCTCTTGCAGTCTTTCTCATAGGTGCGATTCTACCTTCATCCGTTATAATAAGATAATTCCACTGACCATCACTATCATTTTCTATCCGCTGAATATTGTACTTTAAAGCATTTTCAAGAATATGATAATTATTGTCTTTAAATTTTGTCTTATCGATAATAACATTCACAATCTTTAAATCCATAGCTGCTATTGTAAGCGTAAATGCTTTCAATATTTCCTGCTTTATTTCTTTTGACCACTTGTAATCACGATATGGATTCTTATCCGTAAGAAAATGTTTTGTATGCATTTCCTCTGTAACATGAAAACCATATTTATCTCGCAATTCCTTACGCAAACCTCGCATTAATAAAATTCTGTTGCCAGCTCTCCGCAGGCATATATAAACTCGTTAAAACAAAATGGTCAGATGATGCTGTTGTTACCCCATCATCTCCAGTTTCATCAAAATACGCTATGTATGTATTCATTCAGTTCCCCCTGTTTTCTTAAATCTAGCATCTGCTGGTTTCTTAGCATCTGCTGGAATCAACCACATCTTGCCTTTTTTATGACTCCGTCAATTCTCCCTTCAGTACATAAAACCCCAATTCTTCTTGAAGTAATATTCCAAATTTTAGACAATTCTGATGATGTTAAATATTCCATGATTGAAACCTATTATAAAATATAATATTCTATTATCGGAATAATAGCAATGTAAATTGTTAACTTCCAGAGATTTTACAACTCAAAGCCATTGATCCCCTATCGGTACAATCAATGGCTTTGTTTTTTAGCATCCATTCATGAAGTCTTCCAGATCCTCAAGTGCTTCCTGTAATTCAGGATTTCTTTCTCTTCCTATCAGTTGAGACAAGTGCATCATCTGCCAATCAGATGGCTCACACCACACATTGTAAGACATCTCGACCATCTCTGATAAAAAGGCTGCCTTCTTTGTTTTTGGATTCTTCCTACAGTATTCTTCAATCACTATCCTTGAGTATTCCTGCATCTATTCTTCCTCATACTTTCCCTGGATAAAGTTCATGATTTCTTCAAAACTCCGGTCACTGTCCGCGATTGCTTTCAACAGTTCTTCACTCTGCAGAGCTTTCTGCTTCTTGTGAAGTTCTTCAAGTTCTGCCGTCAGTTTCTCATACTGTTCCCGGTTCCGGCTGATTGCCTTTTCCATTTTTTCAATCTTCTGTTCCAGACTTTCTTTACTGATTCCTCGTGCCATATTTAGTTTCCTTTCAAAATCTCACTGATATTGTTTGCTTTATATTTTACCTGTCCTGCATCAATTCCAAATGCACTCAGAATTACTTTCTGCGTTTTGGTTACGGCATGATCCAAACGATATACTTTGTCCAGCTGTCTCGTCATTTCTATCTTTTCCAGTTCGCGTATCGCTGCCGGAACCGTAAAATAATTCGGTTTTTTGATCATCTCTTTTGCCTTGTTTTTAAGCATCGTATACATCCGACATCGAATGATCAGCGCAATAAAACCGATAAATATCTTATTGGATGCGGCTTCCTCTGAAGCGACACGAAAACAGTGATTCCCCAGATAAGATTTATCTGCACGGAACAGCTTCTCGGATACATCCCGGTTCTTGTACAGGCCGATTGCTTCCTTCGCGCTCATTTTTTCAGATGAAATGACTGCAAAATAGCCGCACAGTTCCAGTTCATCCCGGATTACTTCCAGTTTTGGTTCTGCATATACGAAGTGGCCGGTTTCTTTGTTGTAATGGAAATGAAAATACTTTTCAAATGCAGGACCGAATTCATGATCTTTATCCTGATATTTTGCCAGATAGTTCTGCATTTCCTGAATGCGTTCCTCCAGTCTGGCACGATCACCTGCAGCCTTTGCTGCACTGTAATACACATGGACATAACGCTTCTTTGTATCTGCAGCATACACATAAGTATGCACCGTTTTACCATATACCCCGAACTCAGTGATCTGATTTCCCCAGTCACTTTCGAAAGAACCCTTATGTTTTCGAATCAGATCACAGATGAATTCTTTACATCCCTTTACCATGATGATAAAGCTGAAACCATTACTATCCATATAGTGCAGGTTTTCTTTACTGAAATATCCCCGATCCAGAATGAAGCCGATATTTTTATATCCGTATCCTTTTACTTTCTCCACCATGAACCGCAGCTGGGAAATATCATTGATACTGTCTGGATACTTTTCATACATCAGAGGCTCCCTGTTGTTCACATCGTATTCCACCGCATAATTAAAGACAGGAAGTCCTGCGGCTACCTTTGCAGCACCAAACTCTATCATGCTGATATTTCCTGCTTCGCAATTCTTATTTGTAGAATCATAAGAGATATAGATCCGTTCTCTTTTACTGCGTTCCTTATTCCATCTGTCCAGAAAATCCTGTCTTTGATTTTCGTTGATTTTACGCAGAAAATCAGAAAGTGATGCATCACTGTAGATTTTCATATCAGGTGTGAACAGTGGATGATTATAGGTATAATCCGGATAGTACTGTACTGCATTGCTTTCCGTAATGATGGAATAAGCAGCAAAGTCAAGGATAATGCCTGTATCCTTTGCACCGAAAGTTTCTTCCAGTTTTGTATCCAGTTTCAGATCTTTCACAATCTTTTGGATTGCCATGTATGCACCGACACGCAGACAGCTGCTGCGTCTGGTGTCTTCTTTCTCCTCCGGTGTTTCAACTTCAGGAAAGTACTTTCTGAAATTCTCATTAGGTCTCATTTTTGAAGCATCATCGTCAGACACTTTTCCAATGGTAACTCTTTTTACATTCGTATACTGTTTTGCAGGATCGTAGACACGATCATATTCATAGTAAACATACTGCGCATTTCCTTTGGCTCGGTATGTGATTTTTCCTTTTACTTCCGGTATATCAACAAGGTAATCGAAATACATAATTCCACCCTCTTAATAGTTGTATTTACGACTAAATATAGTATGGCAGAAAACCCGCATTAATGCAAGCAAAAATGCGGGTTTTCCGCGTATTTTCAACGTTTTCCTATGCTTCGATCACGAACTTTTTTTGTTAAGTTGCACCTTTTCTCGGAAGTTAACATTGGAAGTGCTTCAATGCCTCGATAATTACTTCTTCTTTATCCGATGGACATTGAGGCTGTTTGGGAGTTTGAAAGATTAAAACGAATACCATACCCAGCTCATTGCCAAACCACTGGATATTAAATTTTTTTATCTGCCGCAGTTGTTGCAAAATTTGCAACAACTGCATCCCGGCTCAACGCACCTTCCGCAAAGATATTTTTCCAATTTGAGGAATCATCATATGATACAAAATAAACAGTGGACAAAGCGCGGACAAATAACTCTTCCTGAAGCTTCTTTTTTACTAAAAATCCTTATTTTGTGCGGTTTAAGAGGCATACCGTCTCGAGCATTATTTCATCGTCCCAACTCAATTCCTCTATCTCCTTTCCATTAAAGTAGACAGGAAATCTGAATCTAATGTGCTTTAAAATCCGGCCATCCGGCTGCTCTTGCTCATAAATATCAACTCGTTCAATGAAGCTGTTCAGAAATTCCTTCTTTTCCGCATCGCTGAACTTGTCATACAGTTTATCAAAATACAGAAGAAATTGATAGATGTTATCACCGGAAATTTTCTGCTGGCGCACATTGATAATTCTGGTTTCCACTTCTTCGATCTGGGCTTCCACAGAATCAATTTCTTCGTATAGTTTATACAGGCGTTCTTCCATATCCTGATACTTTCGGTCATAGTATTTATCCGATATATCAAGACTGTCCATCTGCTGCCCCAGCTTAGACTTTGCACCGTTTAGCTGCCGTAGTTTCTTGCGAAGCTGCTCCAGTTCGATTTCCAGTTCATCCGTATCAATTCTTGCTCCGATTTTCTGACGGATCGCCTGCTCAAACTTGGGATTCTGAACCAGCTTTCTGATTACTTCTTCGACAGCACCATCAATTTTTTCCTGTTTCCACTGTTTTCTATATCCGCATCTGTGTCCATTGATTGTTGTACGATGCTTGCAGCTGTAATAGTAATAATCTCTGTAATGCGTCCCGTCGCCCTTTTTCTTGCGATTCACATTTCCGTACATAGCGGCACCGCATACAGGGCAGCGCAGGATACCGGACAAAATGTTCTCATGCTCCAGATTATAGATCTTTTCGCTCTTGACACCTGTTGCCTGGCGTTTCCGCTGCGCCAACTGCCATACCTCTTCCGGGACGATTGCTTCATGTACGCCATCATAAACCGGATATTCATCCTGTTTTACAATATGATACTCGTTTCTGGTTCCTGCTATTTTTTCATTTTTGCGGCGTCCATAGGCAAGTTTGCCGCAATAGATCGGATTGTCCAGAACAAGTTTAATAAAATGCGCCGAGAACATATCCAGCGTGTTGTTCTGCCGCTTCTTTTTTACATATCCATGCTCGTTCAAATAAGTTGCAATGGCTGACGCTCCCATCGCTGTATTGACAAACTTATCGTAAATAATGCGAATGACTTCTGCTTCATCCTCCGCAATCAGCAATTCTCCATTTTCCAGCTTATAGCCGTAGGGGGCAAAACCGCCGTTCCATTTTCCCTCACGGGCTTTCTGCCTGCGGCCTTCCATCGTCTGAACAAGAATGTTTTCCCGCTCGATTTCAGCCACAGCAGACAGAACAGAAATCATCAGCTTACCGCTGTCTTTGGAACTGTCAATACCATCTTCCACACAGATCAGATTAACGCCGAAGTCCTGCATCTGCTGCAATGAACTGAGTACATCAGCCGCATTTCTTCCGAAGCGGGAAAGCTTAAATACCAGAACAAAATCCACTTTGTCTTTCCCGGCTTCAATATCCTTGAGCATCTGCATAAACTGTGGACGTCCTTCGATATTCTTACCGGATTTACCCTCGTCAGAGTATTCGCCAGCAACTACCATATCCTGAAACTCAGCATACTTTTTCAGCTTGTCTTTCTGTGCATCAAGACTATATCCATCTACCTGCATCGAGGTAGATACTCGTGTATATATGTAACATTTTCTTGTTTTCAATTTCTATCCACCTCCATCCATAGGGTGATATGTAATTGTGCAACGGCCCGTTGCACAATTTATTCCAGTTCCTTTTCGATTTCTTCGATAGACGGCAGACTGCTTTTCAATTCTTCCGGCAGTGCTTTTACCATCTGGTTTTTCCACTCTGCAACACCAATCGGATTCTGGTATCCCGCAAGGGAATACTCAACCACCGTCTGATTTTTACCTTTTACCAAAAGTAATCCGATGGTCGGATTATCGCTCGGATGACGCAAAATATCATTTACAACATTCTGATACATATTGAGCTGGCTAATAAATCCAGGCTCAAAATCACAGGCTTTCAATTCGATTACCACATAGCAGCGAAGTTTCAGATGATAGAATAAGAGATCAATATAAAAATCATCTCCGCCTACTTCCAGATGCACCTGTCTGCCTACAAACGCAAAGCCCTGTCCCAACTCCAAAAGGAAGTTCTGGATATGCTCTGTCAGCTTACGCTCAATTTCGACTTCTCGTCTTGGCATATCAGTTCCCAAAAAATCAAAAAGGTAAGGATCTTTAAAAATCTGATTCGCCATATCCGAATCCGCAGGCGGCAGGGCAGCAGGGAAGTTATTTACACTTTTACCGGTGCGCTCCATCAATCCGCTTTGAATCTGCATATCCAGTATAGTTTTGCTCCAACCATTTTCTATCGTTTTCTGTGCATACCAAATACGACTTTCTTCGTCAGGTAATTTATCCATCAGAGAAATGTTGCTTCTCCATGGTATTTGTGCAACGACCCGTTGCACA
>JAQYDI010000069.1 GCA_028724245.1 Lachnospiraceae bacterium | reverse complement strand
AGATCCAGTTTGTCCAGATACGCAGCGCAAAGTTTCAGACAGTGGTTTGCTTCTTCCACGGCTTCCGCAGTCGTGATTGCCTGAGAATAAATATAGATTCCCACCTTCAGCCCCGCTGCCAGCGCATTTTTTATATTTTTCTCAAAATACGGATCGGTCATCATGGTTCCGGCTGTACCGTATCCCCGGTTGCCGCACCGGATAATTACAGAATCGATCCCGTCTGCCTTCACTTTGCTCCAGTTGATCTGATCATTACTGTTTTGGTTATTATATTTTGACACATCAATGGCATGAGAAATCTGATATCCTGATAAAACTGCATACAGGATGCTGTTGTAGGGACTCTTTAAGGTCAGACCCGACACAGCGGATGAAGCAGCATAAGTCTGAACTTCCTCATTGATGATCGGATTGCCCTTGGCATCATAATATTTCCAGTATTCCGCATCCCCTCCATCGATTTCATACATCTCCTCAGGAGTAAGTACTCCATCTACTTCAGCTGCTGCCTCAGACTGAACCGACTCAGCCTGCTCTGTTTTCGACTGAAACGTCTCAACCTGTTCCGTTTCCGGCTGCTCCGTTTCAGTCTGTTCCGTTTCTGGCTGTTCCGTCTCCGACTGCTCCGTTCCAGTCTGTTCCGTCTCCGGCTGAACTGTCTCAACCTGTTCCGTTTCAGTCTGTTCCGTTTCCGGCTGAACTGTCTCAATCTGCTTTGTTTCCATCCCGGCTGTTCCCGCCGCCATCACAGCTGTTTCAGGTATTGCTGTCAGCAGCATAACCGCCGACAGCAGGTACACCGCAGCATCAAGCGCCTTTTTTCTCAGTTTGTTCATAGATTCAATCTCCTCCATCTGCTTCACATATTTTCAATGTTGTCCTACATATAAACATTCATTATTATATTCTCTTTTGCACATAAATAAAAGAGTTTACAGCCATTTTTTTCTAACAATTTCACCACAGAATCGCCTGTCACTGTTTTTAAGAACTTTTCGCTCTTTCTTGCCTGTATGTACAATCAGTGGTATAGTACTAATTACAATGATGCGCCGGATCCGGTGCAGACTGGAGGATATTATGAGTGAATTGACAAATCTGAAGCCTGCAGAAGTATTCTATTATTTTGATAAAATCTGCAGCATTCCCCACGGTTCTGGCAATACAAAAGCCATCAGCGATTACTGTGCCGGTTTTGCCGCTGAACGCGGGCTTCGCTATATTCAGGATTCAGCAGAAAATATTATCATTTTCAAAGATGGTACAGACGGATATGAAAATTCCGCTCCTGTCATTATTCAGGGGCATCTCGACATGGTCTGCGAGAAAGACAGGGATTGTCCTATTGATATGGATAAGGAAGGTATTCAACCTGTTGTGGAGGGAGACATGATCACTGCCCGCGGTACCACACTGGGCGGAGATGACGGAATTGCCGTTGCCTATGCACTGGCGCTTCTCGCTTCTGATACGATTCCCCACCCGCCGCTTGAAGTGGTTCTTACTACCGGAGAGGAGATCGGACTTCTGGGTGCCGCTGCGCTTGACGCATCAGAACTGAAAGGCCGCATCATGTTGAATCTGGACAGTGAAGAAGAAGGCAGCTTTCTGGTCAGCTGTGCAGGCGGTATCCGTGTAGACTGTATCACCCCTGTGAAACACATGGTAGATATGGCAGTACGGTACGACGTGACCATTTCCGGTCTTACGGGCGGTCACTCCGGTGCCGAAATCAATAAATGGGGAGCCAATTCCAATATTCTGGCCAGCCGTCTGCTGTATACGCTGGACAACCAGACCGAATTCTGGATCGGAGATATCAAAGGCGGACTGAAAGATAATGCCATCCCCATTGAAACCAGTCTCCGGCTCTATGTTACTTCAAGAGACTGTGAGGCATTCGAAGAAACCGTCCGGACTCTGGAAAAAGAACTGCAGAACGAGTATGCCGGAACAGATCCTGATCTGAAGATCACTTTCAAACGCGGACCGGAAGAAATCTCACACATGCTGGATACCCATTCCACAGGACTGATCGCTTTCCTGCTGATGAATTATCCCAATGGTGTTCAGCGCATGAGCTCCAACATTCCCGGGCTGGTTGAAACCTCTCTCAATCTGGGTATTCTCTATATGACCGAAACCGAGCTCCACTGCAGCTTTTCCATCCGAAGCTCCATCAGTTCCGCCAAGGAAGCCCTTGTGGATAAACTGATTTTCCTGACTGAATTTACAGGCGGCACCTGTTCTTTCGGCGGTGATTACCCCGCATGGGAATACAGACAGGATTCTCCTCTGCGCGATCTGGTAGCTCAGGTTTACATGGAAATGTATCAGAAAGACTGTACACTGGAAGCAATTCATGCCGGTGTGGAATGCGGTATTTTCTCCAACAAACTTCCCGGTCTCGACTGTGTTTCCTATGGACCCGATCTGTTTGATATTCACACCACAAGAGAACGCATGAGCATTTCTTCCGTACAGCGTGTATGGGAATTTACTCTGGAACTTCTTAAGAGACTGAAATAACTTTGCTCCGAATATCCGGCAGGACATCCCGGATGCCTGCCGGATAAATCCGCCCTAATGCAAAAGGTGCAGAAATCACATCTTAATGATTCTGCACCTTTTTCTGCGGATAACAGGACTCGAACCTGCACTCCTTACGAAAACAGCACCTAAAACTGTCGCGTCTGCCAATTCCGCCATATCCGCTTCTCATCTGTCACAGAAAATACTATACCATTTTGCATAAAAAATGTCAAACTGTAACTTTTCAGAGTTTTTTGCTGCTGTTCGGACTTCTGCCTGTTTTATTGTCTGTTTTTTTCTTCCTCAGCCGGCGTTTCCATGGATACTTCTGTTATTTTTTCGATCAGCGATTCCGGATTGAAGGTGTCTTCTTTTCCTTCTTCTTCCAAATCTTCTTCCCTGTAACTGCTTTCTTCAAACTGCTGTTCTTCGTATCCTACCTGCGGCGGTATTTTCCATTCCTCAGATTTCTCTGTTTCATCTGATTCATCCTTATCAGATGCCGGACTGTGATGTTTCGATGTACCGGGTTCGGAATCCGGTCCGTTCTTCCCGGAAAGCGGCAGATTTTTCAGTTTATCTTTCAGAACAGATAAATATTCCTTTTTCTCCCTGTTCCGGCTTCTTCCTTCCTCCGGGAAGTCTTCCATCATATCTTCATTTTTTCCGAAGGATTTATTGAAGGAGTCAAAACCATCCTTTGTATGTTCATAAAATTTCCTGAGAAAATCAGCAAAGCGGATTATTGCAATACCGACCAGCACAAATCCGCAAAGCACCAGAAAAAGTCTGGCACCGTCTGTGTTCCATTTCTCACTGCTTAAAGTCAGTGAAAGATATGCCCCTTTCACACTGCCTGTATACTGGCCGTTTTTTACTTCCTGTGTTCCCTGCTTCAGGCTGATCGTGGAAGAAACCGAATCCTCCATGATCTTTTCTCCTCCCGGCAGCTTCAAATGGTAAGTTAAAGTTGTCAGCAGAGGATCATTTTCCAGAAAACTGGTAAAATCCATCAGATCCGCAAAGCTGCCTGAATGCTGAAATTCCAGCAGATCACCGCTCAGCGTATGAGACAGCTGCCCCTGAACGTCAAAAATCGCCTGAAAACCGTCATTGATATCACCTACAGAGCCCGTCTGTGCAATGATGATCGAAGCCCGTCCGTCTTCCCGATCCGGTCCGTTTGATACCTCTGCAATCCCCTTTGCTTTTCCGGCAATCCGTTTGCGGATTCTCTCCTGATCCTCCTGATCCGGTTTTGCCTGAAAAACCAGCGTAATGCTGCGTGACAGATTGTCTGTCGAGTGAAACTCCATATCCACTTCTATATCTTCAATTACATAAGTTGTGGAAACCTCTGTTATCAGGCTTTCCTGAAGTATCTCCTTCTCCATCACTTTCTGATAACCGCCGTAAATTTCCGATTCACTCAGCTCGATCGTTTCATCCGAATTCTGGTACCGGATCGTAACATCCATTCCATCATCCCACTGTACGTAGTACCCGACTGCAACTTTTTCATTCTGATTATAGGAAAAATCATTCACATCCACCAGTTCGCTCCAATCAGATGCCGCTGCAAAAATTCCGACCCTCTGCTGAGGCTGAACACTGATAAAACTGTCCGATTTACCAAACAGTTTTTTCATAAATTCGTCCAGCTGTTTCGCCGTATTGTCCATGGCGGAAACCGTACACAGGCTGCCTTCACTTTTATCACTCCAGGTAATCCGGGCTCCCTCCGGTTTGTTTTTCTGCATATATTCCCTGATTTCAGTGCCGTTTTTGCTCATGGATGCACTGGAAAATGTAAAAATAACCTGACGGTCACAGTGTTTATTCTGTCTGTAGCGGCTCAGAATATCAATCCTCTCTACCGGAGTCCTGACCAGCGTATCCACACTGATCTGCCCGGGCTCCGCCTCGTATTCCGTTCCTTTGAAGGAAACCTTTGCCGAACTTTCAGAAAACAGTTCCATTCCCTGGCCTTTGCTCAGATACCCTTCCTTCTCCAGAAAATCTCCAAGCCATCCCAGAAGTTCAATACTGTCGAAATCCTCCTGATACAAAACACCCGATGCAAATACGGAATCCGGCTCTTCCATGCTAACAGAAACTTTTCTGCCGATAATTTTATTCACTTTTTCTCTGTAATCCTTCATCGAAGAAAAATACAGCGTAAAAATATAGCTGTACTGTTCTTCTTCCGCCGAAAAGCTCCACTCCAACTGGGAAGGACATACCGTCTCCAGCTGCTGATTCAATTCATCAACTGTGCCGTCAAAAAAGCTGCCAAAATCATTTTTACTGATCGACACCGTAATCTGACGGCTCCCTGTATTGTCCTGCTCCAGAGTCAGCAGTGTCTGCACATCAACGCTTTTCTGCCCGCAGCCTGTCAGACACATCAGAAACAGGCACACCAGAATGATCATCACGACTATCTTATGCTTCTTCATCCATATCCTCCCGGAATTCATTTCGCAATACCTGTAAATACCCATAAATTTTCTGTCGTAATATACGATACCATAATTTTCTGAAAAAGTGAACGAATCCCATACATATTTTCGCGCAGGAAGTTAAAAATGGAGAATAGTTACTGTTCGAATTTCCGGGCGGGGAAATGGAGGTTGTGAAGCAGAATGACTGTGGTTTTTCCCGCTATGTGAAGTTTCGAACAGTATGGGAAAGAGACGTATGGAATTGATGGTTTATGGCTATCTTTTTTGGTGAGTTTTCGAGGTGATTGGTATGAAGTTATTTAAAAAAGATCAGTATTCTTTGTCGGGCTGGTGTTCTGGTCTGCTGGTTTTGCTTTTTTGTTTGTCCTGTTTTGTGTTTGCCGGGTACGGGTGGTTTATGGGGGATGGAAGGAATGTGGATATGCGGGGAATGGATGAAGGGGCGGACGGGAATGGGACTGCTGCGGAAACGGTTGTAAGTGAGTCCTCTGCTGAAATGGCTGAGGCTGAGCTTGAAGCAGAGGCTGCGGCCGGGCTGCCGTTTGAAAGTTTTTCTGCTGAGGAAGGTACAGATTCTGCTGAGGGGAAACGGGAAACGGTTCCTGTGCGTGATCTGTCTTCGCTTGACAATACCATCCAGAACTGGGGACAGGGCGTTCAGTTCAATTCTGAGAACCAGCCTGTTTCTTCTCTGGATTTTCAGGAAAAATATGCTTCCTTTCAGGCGGATTTTATCGGGCCGGGTGAAAAGGTCATCTGGCTGACGTTCGATGAAGGATATGAAAACGGCCATACCGGGCAGATTCTGGATACGCTGCATGAAAAAAAATGCCCTGCTGTTTTTTTTATCACAGGACAGTACGCCCGGGAAAATCCTGATCTGATCCGGCAGATGATCGCTGACGGCCATGCCATCGGCAATCATTCCTGGGCCCATCCTGCAAAGGGGATGCCTTCACTGTCCGTTGAAGCTCAGATTGCCGACATGGAAAAGCTTCATCAGTATGTAAAAGACAATTATGATTACGAAATGACTCTTTTCCGCTATCCGGCCGGCATTTTCAGTGAACAGTCTCTGGCTGTGGTACAGAACTTCGGATACCGCTCTCTTTTCTGGAGTTTTGCGTATGCCGACTGGGACCCTGACAAACAGCCTGATCCGGCGCAGGCACTGCAAAAACTGAAAGACCGTCTTCACCCCGGTTCCATTTATCTGCTGCATGCGGTATCAGCAACAAATGCAGACATTCTGGGCGATTTTATCGATCATGCCCGCGCAGAAGGATATGAATTCAAACTGCCGGAGTAGCTGTATAACCGCACTTCCCTGAATGAGAAACATGGGAAATGTACACCGCCGGGCAGACCACAGCAAAAAGCAGACTGACCGGATATCCTGTATCCGACAGTCTGCCTTTCATATCACATCGGTTTTATGGGGAAATTCCGACTTACCTTTTCATGCCTCTCTGTAAAAGCACGCAGCATTTACAAAATGAGTGCAGTTATTTCTCTTATTTCAGAAGGGAATCATACAGCGCTTCATACTGCTTCGCAGAACTGGACCATGAGTAATCCTGCTTCATACCGCGCTCCACGATCATATTCCAATCCTTTTTGTTGTTGAAATAAATACGTTTTGCATATTCAACGATCCGAAGCATCTCATGTGCATTGTAATTTGCAAAGGAGAATCCTGTACCGGACTTTGTAAATTCATTGTAAGGCTGTACGGTATCTCTTAAACCGCCTGTTTCACGAACGATGGGGACCGTTCCGTAACGCAGACTCATCAGCTGACTCAGGCCGCAGGGCTCAAACAGAGAAGGCATCAGGAAAGCATCACAGCCTGCGTAAATCTTATGGGACAATTCTTCCGAATAGTAGATATTGGCTGATACTCTGTCCGGATACTTATCCGCATAGAAACGGAACATGCTTTCATATTGAGCATCGCCCGTTCCGAGCACCACAATCTGCATATCTTCCTGACACAGAGATTCCATAACACAGGAAATCAGATCAAATCCTTTCTGATCCGTCAGGCGTGAAACGATACCGATCACAAACTTGCTCTTATCTGAAGGAAGACCCACTTCTGCCTGCAGCTGCAGCTTGTTTTTCACCTTGTCTTTTCTGAATGTATCCACATTGTAGTTCTTTTTGATATGCGGATCTGTCTCCGGATTGAAATCCGTATAGTCAATACCATTGACAATACCCACCAGATCGTTGGTTCTTGCCCGGATCAGGCCATCCAGACCTTCGCCGTAAAATTCTGTCTTGATTTCTTCCGCATAGGTTTTGCTGACCGTGGTGATTTTGTCTGCATAGACAAGGCCGCCCTTCAGCAGATTGCCGTCATTGTACGCTTCCAGCTTATCCGATGTGAAATAATAGTCAGACAAACCGGTAAACTGTTTGATTACCGGCACATTCCACACGCCCTGGAATTTCAGATTATGAATTGTCATAACTGATTTGATATTTCTGAAAAATTCACCGCCGCGGAAACTGTCCTTCAGCAGAACCGGAATCAGACCGCTCTGCCAGTCATGACAATGTATTACATCCGGTTTGAAACCGATTACCGGCAGCGCAGACAGAGCTGCCCGGCAGAAGAAACAGAATTTCTGCAGATCCCAGAACCAGTCGCCATAGGGCTTTTCACCGTTGAAGTATTCTTCATTGTCGATGAAATAGAACGTGATTCCATCCACAACTGTTGTCAGAATGCCCACATAACGGTTTCTTCCGTTATAATACATATAAAAGTGGTTCACATAAGTCAGCTTGTCCTGATACGCAGGCTTCATACAGAGATACCTGGGCAGGATCACACGTACATCATACTTTTCCTTATCAAAGTACTTGGGCAGAGAACCGGCAACATCCGCCAGTCCTCCCGTTTTGATAAACGGAACTGCTTCCGATGTAACAAAGAGAATATTTTTCATCGTTTCACCTCTTAAGTTTAACCGCCTGAGCGGGATTTTTCAAATAATTATTTTCTGAAAATTCATACGTCTATCATACCAGTTATCAGATGGTTTTGCAACGAAATTTCCTCTCATAACAAAAAAGAGCCGATACCTTTCGATAGCGACCCTTTTCAATATCTACGCTTTCATCTCTCCACAGCCTGTACGAATACCGGAATCAATCCAGTCTTGCAGCAAGCTCTTTAATCTTCTCAACTTCTTCCTGTGACAGTTCCTTCTGATCCGATAAGGAAGCAATCATATCGGAAGGAGACCCTTCAAACCAGAAATCCAGAAACATCTTTGTCTGTTCGTTTTTGTAGTCTTCTTCCTTTACCAGAGGTACATAATAAAATACTCTTCCCTGACGATAGGAACGTAAATATCCCTTCTCAATCAGATGAAGCAAAAAAGTGCTGATTGTCTGTCTTTTCCATACTTTATGAAATCTGGTTTCCAGATCTTTCATAATTTCCTGCAGAGAAACATCTTTACCAGCATCCCAGACACTTTTCATTACAATCTGTTCACAATCGGTCATTAAATCCATAAAAAACATCCTTTCTATGCGCTTGTAACTTTTATCCGGCAGGCAAATCGACTGTATGTTAATATCCTTAACCGGATCGGAGAGGTCAACTCCGCAGCCGCAGAAATCATCCTTCCCACCGGAAAAGCACCAGATCAGGCAATTTACTTCCAAACTGCCCCTGTCTGTCATATAATCATACTATTTTTTTTGTGAAAACACAACCAGTATATGATTTTTTAAGAAATTGTTCACAATTATATCACAAAAAACGGTAATTGTTCAGGCCAAATAGATTTGTATAAAAAAGAATCTCGTTCCACGAGATTCTCCGCCTGCGGCGGGTCACTTCAGTGACATATTCCTTTCCGCCGCAGTGTGATCCCCGCGGAGCGTTTTTATATAATAGGAAACACAGTTTCCTGTTATATAAAAAAGAGCTCCAGACTCTCGTCTGAAGCTCTCATCTATGCAGATGGCGGGACTTGAACCCGCACCCAGTTAACCCGGACATGAACCTGAATCATGCGCGTATGCCAATTCCGCCACATCTGCAGACCTTTTGGAAACCTGCTCCAGCGCTTCGCTGTTGCTCATCTCCTTGGCACGTTTGATAGTATACTTGAAATAAAGAAAAAAGTCAAGCATTTTTTTAACTTTTTTTCAAACTTTTTGTAACTGTTCAGAGCCAGACAGAGAAGTTGGCTCTGAACAGTTACTTTTATCCATGCTGCTGCCCGGAGACAGCCACCCTTCCCCCGTCCGTTTTTCTGGTGAATCCTGTTTTATCATAATGTTCCAGCAGGGCAACTGCAATTTTCCGGGTACTCCCCAGTTCATCCCGATAAGCGCCCAGCATGACGGGAGTACCGCAGTTCTCTTCCATATAAAGAAAGATTTCCTGCCCTTTCCGATAATACTCATTGTGAATGCAGTACTGCTCATCCAGCCGGATCAGAATTTTCCGATTAACGAGGGAATGAAAAACCGCACGGTATTCTCCGGATCCTGCATGTTCTTTCAGATAGCTTTCCGTAACCGGCGGTGCAAAGCCTCTGTTTCGATAAAATTCAGTAATTTCTCCGGCCATGGAGCTGGTATCCTCCTCCATAACTACATGAAATCCCGGATCGCTGTAATATCCATTTCTCTCTTTGACCGCATTTCTGCTGATCATCAGCCGGATCAGTTCATCGTCAGCCGCAGGCGGCGCACCGGTATTCAGGCGGCTTCGCAGTTCCTCTTTTCCCATTCCCTCTTTCAAGGGATATTTTTTATGGAACAGTTTCAATGCCTCCACCGCTTTCTTCCGGTAACTTTCAAATTCTTCTTTGTGAATATAAATCTGATCTTTTACACAGATAACCTTCCCTTCCGTTTCCAGCCGTTTTGCCTGATTCTGTATTTCGGACAGGGAAAGTCCGCAGCGTACGGACAGTTCTTTCAGCGTACGAAATTCACCTCTTTGTTCCCGAACCGCCAGTTCCAGCTGCTGCGCCGGCGTACCTTTTTCGCGGATGCCGTAACCACGCATGGTTTCAGGGTCCTTTTTTCTATGCTTTCGGGCGCAGGGATCAAGAATCCTGCCGCCTCCCACGGTAACCGCCGGAGAGTAAAAACGGATGACGAAAGGATCTCCTTTTTTTACAGCTGTTTTTTCCTCCAGACGAAGCTGCGCATAGCAGGTTTCACCGGCCAGAAGTTCCGGCCGGTCCGCAAGAATCACTTTTCCAAGCAGTTCCTTCGTTCCCGTATAGATGTGAACCCTGCTTCCGCTTTTCACACTTCTTTCCGCATGTTTCAGAAGCGTCAGTTTCACATCCGCCAGATCTGACGCATACAGACTGCCGGGAGACGCAAGGATATCGCCTCTTTTCATGTCTTCCTTCTTTTTTCCCGGCAGATTCACCGCCGCCCGTTCTCCGGCATATGCCTTCTGACGGTCACAGGAATGTACCTGCAGATTCCGGATTCGCACCGGTTCATTTTCCGGGTAAAGAACCAGTTCCTGATCTTTTTTGATGCTGCCTTCCCAGATTGTTCCCGTTACAATGGTTCCAAACCCTTTCAGGCTGAAAATCCGGTCAATGGGCATACGGAATACGCCTCTGTCCTTTCGTTCCGGCAGAGAAATGCACAGGGACTGAAGTGTCATTTTCAGCTGCTCTATCCCGGTCCCCGCAGAAGCGGAGACCGGTACGATGGGACTGTTTTCCAGAAATGTACCTTTTACCAGTTTTTTTACATCATCCACCACCAGTTCCAGAAAATCCGGCTCCACCAGATCGGTTTTTGTAATCACCACAACGCCGCCCGCGATGCCCAGAATAGACAGAATATCCAGATGCTCCACCGTCTGCGGCATAACCCCCTCATCTGCCGCTACCACCAGCATGGCAAGATCCATGCCTCCGGCTCCCGCCAGCATGTTTTTCACGAACTTCTCATGCCCCGGTACATCCACAATACCTGCCCGATGCCCGTCCGGAAAATCCAGACAGGCAAAGCCCAGTTCAATGGTAATTCCTCTCTTTTTCTCCTCCTGAAGCCGATCCGTATCCGTTCCTGTCAAAGCTTTGATCAGACAGGTTTTCCCATGATCCACGTGGCCGGCTGTTCCGATGATTACATGCTTCATTTTCAGACCTCCGGTATTCTCAGATATGAAGTATGAAGCAGATGATGGGCCGGACTGCTTCCCGGTTTTTCCAGAAACTCTTCATACAGCCGTTTCACGGCAGGATTTTCATGAGATTTTCTGTATGGAAGTTCCCTGTCATGAGCAAGCAATGCTTCCCTTCTTGCCTGCAGCGTCTGTTCCAGATCCGTATCCATCAGAAGCTTCGGCTGGCCGCCTCCGCTCACACAGCCCGCAGGACATGTCATAACCTCAATAAAATGCAGATCAAGCGTACCTGCCTTTACCGCCTCCAGTACCGGAATCACATTTTTCAGTCCGGTCACAACACCCACCTTCAGTGTCAGTTCTCCCATCCGGATTTCGGCCCGTCGGAAGCCTTCCGTGCCGCGTACCTGTGTCACTTCCACCTTCGGAATAGCTTCTCCGGTTACCAGCTCGTAACCGGTACGGATGGCAGCTTCCATCACGCCGCCCGTGATGCCGAATATGGTTCCCGCACCCGAATAGATCCCCAGAGGGGCATCAAAAGGTTCTTCCTCCAGACTGTTCCAGTCGATTCCCGCATTTTTTATCAGAGCTGCCAGATCGCGGGTGGTAATGGCCACATCCACATCACGGTAACCGCTGTCTTTCATTTCCGGCCGCTCACATTCATATTCCTTACAGGTGCAGGGCATAACCGAAACGCTGCAGATCCTGCTTCCGTCCAGCTTTTCCAGCTGTGCACCGTAGGTTTTGAAAATAGCGCCGCCGATCTGCTGGGGACTTTTTGCCGATGACAGATGGTCTGTCAGTTCGGGATATGTATTTTCCAGAAATCTGACCCATGCCGGACAGCAGGAAGTAAACATGGGAAGTGCGCCGCCATCCTTCACACGACTGATCAGTTCGGTTCCTTCCTCCATGATTGTCACATCCGCTGCAAAATTCGTATCATATACCCGGTCAAATCCGAGCCTGTGCAAAGCTGCCGACAGCTTCCCGGGGGTCAGCGCTCCTGCCTTTTCCCCGAAATCCTCTCCTATTGCCGCCCGAACTGCCGGAGCACACTGGACAATGGTAAATTTCTCCGGATCTGCCAGAGCTGCCTTCACCCTGTCCAGATTGCACACCGCATAGGCAGCAAACAGCGGTTCTGTCGTATTCCCGGGGAGATTTCTTTTTCTGCGCACCCGGTCATAGGCATCCTTTCCATGCATCACAGGTGAAACACAGGATTTACATTTCTGCACGCACTGGCCGCACATGACGCAGCGGTCCGCATTGATGGTCTGGGGCTGTCCCTGTTCTCCCTCAATGGCAAAGGCCGGACAGACCTGCGCACATTCACGGCATCCGGTACATAATTCAGGATCAATGGAAACGATCATCACCTGCATCCTCCTTCCCGACTGTTTCTGGTCAGATACAGCGTCTGAGCCGCTCTGATATTTTTTTCTTCTCTTTCCCTCTCAGGATCAACCAGACGAAGTGCCTGATGAGGACAGACCTGCACGCAGGCAGGTCCCTCCGTCCGGTTCTGGCAGAGATCACATTTGGCAGCGAAAACCCGGGCTTCCTGCGCCCCCGCCTGAGCCACTGTATGTCCGTCTGTGCAGTACGGCAGCAGAGCAATGGCTCCAAAAGGACAGGCCTGCATGCAGTCCTTACAGCCGATACATTTTTCCGGATCAACGATCACCTGATGATCTACACGGCTGATGGCTTTCTGCAGACACGCATTCAGGCAGGGAGCATCCTCGCAGTGCCTGCACTGCACCGGCATGCATCCCTCCTCAAATGAAGTGAGAAAAAGCCGGTAAACCACGGGGACCGAAACGGTTCCCGCCGTCTTTCCCACATGATTTTCCTTCTGATTATGAACGGTAAAGCAGGCCAGTTCACAGGCTCTGCACCCGGTGCATTTCGTACTGTCACCGATGACAAAAGAACCGATTTTCTTTTCCATTTCACACCTCGCATTTCTGATTCTGCAGCTGAAGCGACAAAGCAGCCCGTGCGGCCCGCGCACGTTTCTGTCCGGCAGAATGTTCCAGATCATCCTTCGTTACCAGCTCCAGTGCCTGTGTCGGACAGACCCGCACACAGGCCGGTCCGCCGGGCAGATTGCTGCAGAGATCGCATTTTACGGCGATTTTCCGCTCACTGCCGTCTGCCTGAAGCGTCCCTGCCGCCGTATCCATGGTGATCGCACCAAAGGGGCAGGCTTCCATACAGGCTTTGCATCCGATGCATCTTTCCTCACTGATCAGCACCCGGCCATCCCTGCGGTAAATGGCACCCACGCTGCAGGCCGCCATACAGGCCGGATTTTCACAGTGTTTGCACTGAACCGGCACGCTTAAGGATGCGGTTTTCACCACATGGAGTCTGGGATTGAAGGAACAGGAATCGGGATCCACCTGAAAAATATGTTTTCCTTCATGAGCGACCACACAGCCGATCATACAGGTCCGGCATCCGATACAGAGATCCGGATTTCCTTTTACAAAACAATTCATGACCGTGCCTCCTTTTCTGCTGAGATTCCCATCTGGGTTCTGATCTGGGCATAAAGTTCCTTCACATGACGTTCTGCCCATTCCTGATCATCTATCTTTTCCACACGGCAGGCACAATATTTGTATTCCGGCGTGTTGCTGATGGGATCCAGATAAGCAGTGGTCAGTTCATTGCAGGCACCGACCCACCACTGGTATGTCATATAGGTTGCACCTGTTTTTACCCGCTCTGTCGGCAGACACCGTGTGATACAGTACCCACGTTTTGACAGAATCTTAACCAGCTCACCCTTTGACAAATGGAGCCGCCTGCAGTCCTGTGGATTCATCTGAACCCAGCCGGGCTCATCCTCCAGATTTCTCAGCATACGGCAATTGCCGGTCATGGTGCGGACAGAATAATGTCCTACCTCGCGGACGGTGGAAAGCGTCATGGGATATTCATCATTTTCCAATTCCAGAGGAGGATGCCAGTCGGTGCCGTAAAACAGCGCTTTGTGGTCCTTTGTAGCAAAAATTCCGTTTTTATGCAGATAGGGAGTTCCCCGGTCTTCCATGGATTTATCACGGCAGGGCCACTGAACAGAGCCGTATTTTTCCATTTTCTCATAAGTTGCACCGGCAAAATCAGGACAAAGCGCAATCATCTCATTCCATATCTCTTCCGTATTGCTGTATTTCATGGGATACCCCATGGCTGTGGAAATTTCGGAAATAATCTGCCAGTCGGGTTTTACATTCCCCTCCGGTTCCACCGCTTTGCGGATTCTCTGAAAACCACGGTCTGCGCATGTATAGACACCATCATGCTCACCCCAGGCAGTGGCCGGAAGAATCACATCGGCGTGAAGCCCTGTTTTGTTCATATAAATATCCTGCATAATTACAAAATCACATTTGTCCAGTGCTTCTCTGACTTCTGCCAGATCAGGATCGGACTGGGCGGGGTCTTCCCCGAAAATGTAATAGGCATGGATTTTTTTCTTTTCATCGGTTTCGTGAAGAATTCTGTGGGGCACATGTGTGATTGGACAGCCCACTTTATCCGAAAGCGTCACACCCCAGGCCTCTTCAAATTTTCTGCGGGCCGCAGGATCCGTCACGCTCTGATAATCGGGATAGGAATTCGGCAGCGCGCCCATATCACAGGCTCCCTGTACGTTATTCTGTCCGCGTACGGGACCGATACCCATGGAGGGACCACCGAAATTACCGGTCATTAAAGCCAGATTTGCAAGACCCTTCACGACATCCACGGCCTGCGAGAACTGACATACTCCCATACCGTACAGAATCATGGCCGGTTTGCTCACAGCATACATTCTGGCCGCCTGCCGTATGGTTTCTGCAGGAACCTGACAGATTTTTTCCGCATATTCCGGTGTGTATTTCTCGATCACCTTCAGGAAATCGTCAAATCCCTTTGTATGTTCTGCTATGAAAGCATCATCCGTCAGACCTTCCTTCCAGATCACATTTGCCATGGCATTGACAAGGGCCAGGTTGGAACCGCCCTTCAGCTGCATATGAATATCTGAAATCCGCGCCGTTTCCGTGACACGGGGATCCACACAGATGATTTTCATTCCTTTCTGTCTGCCGCGTACGATCCGTCTTGCAACAATCGGATGTGAATCAGCTCCGTTATATCCGAAGCATAAAAGACAGGATGCATCCTCGATCTCCGGGATGCCCATGGACATTGCGCCCGAACCTAATGAATACAGTAGACCCGCTACTGAAGGCGCATGTCATATACGTGCACAATGATCTACATTGTTGGTACCGATGCATGCACGCATGAATTTCTGCATCAGGTAATTGGCTTCATTGCCGGCACCTCTTGCAGAACCGGTACCCATAATCGCGTCGGGACCGTATTTTTCCTTGATTTCCGTCAGTTTTTCAGCTACATAGGAAATCGCTTCCTCCCATGAAACCTCCACCAGCGGAGATTTTTTGCCGCCTTTACGGATCATGGGATTTTTCAGGCGCTTTGTCAGAAGCTGGGGATCGTTCAGATAATCCCATCCATAATGTCCCTTCAGACAAAGTGTTCCTTCATTGGTGCGTCCCATAGCCGGAACTGCTTCCACAATCTGATTTTTTTCCCTGTCAACATGAAACATAATCTGACAGCCTGCCCCACAGTAAGGACAGGTAGTCTGAACCTGCTCGAAAGCCATCTCAATTCCTCCTCTTCATTTTGTTTTCGATATTCTAGCATTTCTTCCAACTATGTTCAATCATCAGGAATAATTTCGTTAAATTTCCGACAATCTCTGTAAAGCCCCATCGTCTATTTCGTATAATACTGTGAAAACGGTATCGGAAAATGTACAATGTAGAAATTTGCACTAGGATGAACCTATATTTTTGTTAATAATTGCACTTGATTTTTGGAGGAATATTACAAATATCAAGTGCAATTTATCACCTTGCTTTCTCTGATATTTTCTGATATAATTTTAGTATCGCTAAATATTTTTTTGGAGCTTTGAAAAGCCAGCAGACAGGGATTTTTCCCACATCTGCCGGCTTTTTTTATTCCGACGGCCGGATCAGACTTCATATCTGTCCTGCTCCGGACAGTTACAAAAATCAGAAAAGGAGACAAGTACTTATGGCAAAAAAGAAAATTGAAACCGCATTTGTAAAATGCGGCGGTACCTGTGCTTCCGTCTGCAAAGCAAATGCCATTTCCATCAAAAACGGCGTAGCTGTGGTGGATGGAAAACTCTGCAAAAGCTGCGGATTGTGCGAAGAAGGCTGCCCCAGAGGATGTATTACGGGACCGTTTACCGAACTGTAATGGTCTTTATGGTTTAATATCTGAAAAATGCCCCTATACATAAGATTTTGCACTTAACCTCTGCAATAAGTCCGAAAAGATTTCCGCATCAGATAAGAGTATGTTTTAC
>JAQYDI010000068.1 GCA_028724245.1 Lachnospiraceae bacterium | reverse complement strand
ACCGGCCTGAAGACAAAGTATAATATCAGTATAAAATCTTCTGCAGAAGATACGATTACCGTGAGTCCTGCATACGGACGTTCTGTGAAGCTGCAGCGATACGATTCGTCATCCAAAAAATGGAAAACAATTAAAACCTACAAAACCGGTTCGGGAAAATCTGCCGACATCAAGCTGTCCTATGCTTCCGGATACTGGAGCAGATACAAGTATACAAAGTGGCGCGTATATGTGCCTGCTGTGAAAAATGCAGCTTCATTTATCAGTAAGACCGTTACGATCATTCCGAAAAACAGAGAGTCATTGACTCTTTCCTGCAAAAGTGCTCTGGTGATGAATGCAAAGAACGGCAATGTATATTATGACAAGAGCATGAACACGAGGCGGCCTCAGGCAAGCCTTACGAAAATTATGACCTGTATGCTGGCTATTGAGAACAATTCGCTTAAATCAAAAGCAACAATTTCCAAAAATGCAGCCGGTACACCATGGACTTATATTTCGCTGATCAAAGGCGATAAGATTTACGTAAAGGATCTGCTGTACGCTGCTCTGCTGCGTTCAAGCAACGGCTGCGCTGTGGCACTGGCGGAGCATACCGGCAAATCAGTCAGCGGATTTGCCAGAATGATGAATAAAAAAGCACAACAGCTGGGCTGTAAAAATACTCATTTTGTGAATCCGCACGGACTGGATGCCAGAAACCATTATTCCAGCGCTTATGATGTGGGATTGATTACATCCTATGCATGGAAGAATAAAACATTCCGTTCAATTATAAAAACGAAGAGATACAGTTTTAAAACGCTGGTTAAGAAAAAGTCGTGTACGGTTTCAACGACGAATCAGCTGCTTGGAAAAGTAACGGGAATGCAGGGCGGAAAGACAGGGACAACATCCGGTGCCGGAAACTGTTTTGCCGGTGTATATACATATAAAGACAATGATTATATTATAGTTGTCCTCGGCAGCAAAACGGATTCCGGGCGGTGGAGTGATGCCAGAAAACTGATCAGCTATGCTAAAAAGTACGGCTGGTAAAAAGTATGGATGTCAAAATGCAGTTGGTATCAATACAGTCGATATACAGAGGGGCCTATTCGCTTTTAATCATCCGTTTAACGGCATTGCGGATCAGATGATAGAACATGCGGATTACGGAGAAGATGGCGAACATAATGAAAAAGCCTACAAGACCGAACATGATATCCGCGAATTCCATGTTGCCGGTATGCGTGATCTGCTGACCGATTTCAATGGCGAATGTAATAACAACGATCACAGTGAACACATAAATCCATGTAATAACCATTTCATGATGAGTTTTTGCAAGCCATTTGAATACGGGATAGATGATGAATACAAGTCCCATGCCAAGGGCACCGATTACAAGAAAATGGAGTTCCTTATCGGAAAAACGGTATTCATAACTGTCATTCAGCCTCATAATATAATTATGCAGTTTTGCAATAAGGCCAACACTCCAGTATAATAATTCCTTCATAAAATATATCCTTTCCCGGCGTAAAAGCCGTTAAAAACATCCAGCAGCTGTTCGGAACCGACCGTATGGTTTCATATCGGTTCCGGACAGCTGCATTATTTTTTACAGTATACGTTTTCAGCCGGGAAAAGTAAACAGGGAATTCTCAGATATGAAAACACTTCTGTATATCTCTGTTTTTACCCAGTACAAGCAAAGCTTCGTCATCGGAGAAGCGGGTATCGGGTGTGATGGTGAGGTCCAGTTTTCCGTTTCGTTTGATTGCCATGATATTGATGTTGTATTTCTGGCGGATGTTGATCTCACCGACGGTTTTTCCCAGCCATGAGGAGGGAACGTCGATTTCAAATATGGCGTAGTCGTCGGCCAGTTCGATATAATCGAAGATGTGGTCGGAGCTGTAGCGGATGGCCGTCCAGTTGGCCAGCTGCTTTTCAGGGTATACGATTTCGTCAGCACCGTTGCGCAGAAGAAATTTAGCCTGTACATCTCTGGCTGCTCTTGATACGACCAGTCTGCCGCCCAGTTCTTTCAGCAGTGAGGTGGTTTCCAGTGATCCCTGAAAATCATTGCCGATTGCAACGATACACACATCATAATTGCCGACTCCCAGCGATCTGAGGAAAGATTCATTCATGCTGTCCCCGATCTGCGCGTTGGTAACATAGGGGAGAACCTCCTGTACGCGGTCTTCACATTTATCGATTGCCATGACTTCGTGGCCAAGTTCGTGCAGCTTCATGGCTACATGCTTTCCAAATCTTCCGAGTCCGATCAGTAAGATTGATTTCATTTCAATCCCATCCTTTCTGTTATGCGTGTTTTCTTATCCTACAGTAATTTTTTCTTTCGGCAGTCTGGAAATATTGCCCTGTTTGCCGGAAAATGCGGCATATACCAGTGTCAGACATCCGACTCTGCCTAAAAACATGAGAACGATCAGTATGATTCTGGAAATCAGTCCCAGCTGCGGTGTCAGTCCCAGCGTCAGTCCTACCGTACCGATGGCAGATGCTGTTTCAAACAGACAGGTAAGAATGGGAAGGTTTTCCACATAGCTGATAATGATGCCTCCCGTCAGGGAGCAGGCCAGATACATCAGAAGCGTAGCTGCCGCATATTTGACCGTATCATTTTCAAGTCTTCTTCCGAAGCACTCAGCATCTTCTTTCCGCTTGAATACGGAGAACAGATTCAGGAACAGAACCGCTACGGTGGTTGTTTTCATACCGCCGGCAGTGGAACTGGGAGAACCGCCGATGAGCATCAGAATGATCATGATGGTTTTGCCGGCTTCACTGAAGAGAGAGAGATCGACGGTGTTGAAACCGGCCGTTCTCGGGGTAACTGCCTGAAACAGTGCTGCCCAGAATTTTTCCCAAAGTGTCATGCCGTCCCATACCGGTGAACTGAATTCACCAAAGAAGAAAACGAGAAAAGGTAAGACGATCAGAACCAGTGCCATGGTCAGAATTACTTTACTCTGCATCCTGTATTTTCGGAAATGAATACCGTTATGTCTGACATCGTCCCATGTCAGAAAACCGATACCGCCGATGATGATCAGGCTCATGATAATCAGATTGATATAGCCGCTGCCGGAATAGGAAGTCAGCGAAGAAAACTGTTCCCTGTGGCCCATCAGGTCAAATCCTGCGTTGCAGAAGGCTGAAACAGAGTGAAAAAGGGAATACCAGATTCCCTTCAGAAATCCGAAATCCCGGCAGAAAGCGGGAAACAGAAGAATGGCACCTGTCACCTCAATCAGGGCAGTGGATTTAATGATGAATCCGGTCAGACGGATAATTCCGCCCACGCTGGGCGCAGAAATGGCATCCTGCAGGGTGCTGCGCTGCAGGAGTCCGATCTTTTTTCCTGAAATAATGGCGATGGCAATGGCAATGGTTACGACTCCCATGCCGCCGATCTGGATCAGCAGCAGAATGACAGCCTGCCCGAACAGGGACCAGTGCGTTGCCGTATCAAATACCACAAGACCTGTCACACAGGTCGCTGAAGTTGCTGTAAACAGCGAACTGAGAAAGGGAGTAAATTCTCCGTTGCTTGATGAAAATGGCATCATCAGCAGAAAACTGCCGATTAATATGACGATTAGAAAGCCGGCAATAATAATCTGAAAAGAAGATAAATGTTTTTTACCGGTTAATATATTTTTTATATATTCCATAGCGGTCATAGCTCATCTTTCCTGTATATAAATTGAATAATCAGCAATTGCTCAGATTTACACAGTGCTTTAGAAGCTGAATCTGAACAGAAAACCCAATTATATTAAATATCAGTAAGAATATCATATATAGCATTAAGATGGTATAAAGATTCTGCAAAGTCAGGCCTTCATCCGAGGGAATACAGTATTTTCGAAGTTGGCTTTGGACAGCAGCGATGATATAATAGTTTGTATCTTTTACCGGAAAATCATTCTGTTTTCGCGGATATGCCATACCGGGAAATATGTCTCTTATCTGTCTGGCTCTGAACAGCTGCAAATAGATTTATACAAAAAATGTAACTGTTCAGAGCCAACCTCGAAAACACTATGTGTTTCCTCGGTGTGGCGTATCCGCCAAATAGATTTGTACGAAAAAGTGCTCATGAATGCAAGCATTCGTCGCACTTTTTGTACAAATCTGCTTGGCTCTGAACAGTTACCAAAAAATATACTTGACAAATGGGAATAACGGGTATATGATAGTCCCAACAACAAAACATATTAAACAAGTATGAATTATAGGAGAAAAAAGATATGGCTAATATTTACAAGGGAACATTGGGACTGATCGGCAACACCCCTCTGGTAGAAGTAACGAATATTGAGAAGGAACTTGGTCTGGAAGCAACGGTTCTGACAAAGCTGGAGTATTTTAACCCGGCAGGAAGTGTAAAGGACCGTATTGCAAAAGCGATGATCGAGGATGCGGAAGCAAAAGGGATTTTAAAGGAAGGCTCCGTTATCATCGAACCCACCTCCGGCAATACCGGCATTGGTCTGGCATCTATCGCTGCTGCGAAAGGATACCGCATTATTCTGACCATGCCTGATACCATGAGTATTGAAAGAAGAAATATTCTGAAAGCCTACGGTGCGGAACTGGTGCTGACGGAAGGTGCCAAAGGTATGAAAGGTGCAATCGCAAAGGCTGATGAACTGGCAAAGGAGATTCCGAACAGCTTTATTCCCGGACAGTTTGTGAATCCTGCCAATCCTGCGGCACATAAAGCTACCACCGGCCCTGAGATCTGGAAAGATACCGACGGAAAAGTTGATATTTTCATTGCAGGCGTAGGTACCGGCGGAACTTTGACAGGTGTGGGTGAATATCTGAAATCCCAGAACCCCGATGTGAAGATCGTTGCTGTGGAACCTGCAGGTTCACCGGTGCTTTCAGAAGGTAAAGGCGGCGCTCATAAGATTCAGGGTATCGGCGCAGGATTTGTACCGGATGTTCTGAATACGAAGATTTATGATGAAATCATCAAACTTGAGAATGATGATGCATTTGCAGCTGCAAAACTGCTGGCAAAGCATGAAGGTGTTCTGGTGGGTATTTCTTCAGGTGCGGCTCTGCATGCGGCGATTCAGCTGGCAAAACGCCCGGAAAACAAGGGAAAAACCATTGTAGCACTGCTGCCTGATACAGGTGACAGATACTATTCAACTCCTCTGTTTACAGACTGATCCTGAGGCAGGATTTGGATTTACAGTAATCAGGATATATAATATTTATGAGATTTTCAAGAAAGAGCAGATACGGACTCAGCGCATTGATCGATCTGGCGGTGAATTCCAAAACAGAGCAGGTTTCCCTGTGCAGCATTGCAAAACGAAACAGTATATCTCTCCAGTATCTGGAACAGATTTTTGCCAGCCTGCGCAGGGCGGGAATCGTTAAAAGTATCAAAGGCTCTCAGGGAGGATATTTTCTCAATGCCGGTCCGTCAGAAATCACAGTGGCGCAGGTACTGGAGGCGCTGGAAGGCGATTATCATATTGAGGAGGAGAAAGCGCCGGAAGGCAGCAGCAGTCCCGGCATATCTACAACGATACAGACCAGAGTCATCAGCGAAGTCAATCACAAACTTGATGAAATCCTTAAAAACATCACGCTGGCAGATCTGGAAAAGGATTATCTGGAGAATGAAGCGTATAACCAGAATATGTATTATATTTAGCGATATGCTGATATACAGGCGGGTATACCCGGGGAATAGGGCATTCATATGAAGGGAGAGGGCAAAGTCCCCCTCTCTTTTTATGTGCATAAAAAATAAAAGCACCAGCCCCCAGCTCTTACGTCTGAAAACTAATGCTTCTTAGTGCGCCTTCAGGGGCTCGAACCCTGGACACCCTGATTAAGAGTCAGGTGCTCTACCAACTGAGCTAAAGGCGCGTCC
>JAQYDI010000067.1 GCA_028724245.1 Lachnospiraceae bacterium | reverse complement strand
TTTCAGGCGAAATGAAGCGCTGAACAGTACATGGGAGAGGCAAGCATAAGAAGTTTGTTATTTGCTTTTTTCCTCATTACTGTTCAGAACTTTATTTTGGCCGGAATGATGTAACCTGCGGCGGCAGAATGACTGTGGTATACTGTAAAGGGGCCCGGTGAAAACGCCGGTGCTTAGCGAGCAGGCTGCCGGAGGTGGTCTGCGAGTTTAGCATCCGCTGCGTTTGATCCCGAGCGAAAGCGGGTCCCTGTACAGGATATCACAGTCATTCTGCCTCACCGACTGTATTTCTCCGGCACAAGAAGTTCTGAACAGTAACCAGTTTTGCTGTAAAAATAATGTGATATTCAATAAATAAGTTGCTAATATGCTGAAAATTGTTTATAATTATAAACCAGAGAAAATGATTATTTACGATTTATAGAGGAAGCAACTGTGAGAGAGAATGATACATACAATCGGGAGACATCCCCTTATATTCTGATCAGCTACTGTTATCTGGATCAGGCTGCAGTGCTGCCGCTGATAGATTATCTTGATGATAACAAAGGCGGCAGTTTTCATATTCGCTATGATCTGACGATAAGGCGTCCCATGGAGATGAATCTGGCCAAGCGGCGTGAAATTGAGAATGCGCATGCCGTTCTGGTGTTTGACAGCAGGGGATTTAACAGCAACAGTTATCTGGAATATTTTATGGATTATACAAAACGCTGCGGGAAGAAGGTTATTATTGCCTATCTGGATGACAGCAGGATGCCGGCATTGTTCAGACTGCCGCTGGATACGTATCATCATATGCGGTTTAAGTCAGGCTGTATGGAGGAATTTGCTGAAGAGCTGTCAGGTCTTGCTGAGCTGGGGGCATGTCTTGCCGGGAGCGCGAATGTCGGATTTATGATTGAAATGGCAGACCGTTACCGCAGTCTAATACCGTTTCAGCCGGATTTCTTTATATCTGCCGGAAGACAGACCGGTGGTCAGAGAAATGGCGGCTGTGTGAAATTTGAGAATTATGAAGAATTTCGTCTGGGCAGACGGTCCGAGCCGGTAAGGGAGGATGCAGGATCCATGTACCAGCAGGCGCTGGATATGCTGAACGGGTCCAGCTATAGACACAGGGATCCTCTGGGTGCCGTCAGTTTGCTGGAGAAATCAGCGGATATGGGATATCTTCCTGCTGTAAGGAAACTGGTCGAATGTTATGAGAGCGGGCTGGGAGTGAGAAAGAATTTTGCGAAAGCAGAGACGTATCTGCGAAGAGCTGCTCTCAGGGGAGATGCTTCTTCCATGCTGCCTCTGGCTCTGTATCTGAGTGAAGGACGGCCGGGGGTCAAAATCAATAAACAGGAAGCTTTTTACTGGTTTCAGAAGGCAGCAGCTGAGGGGAATACGCGGTCCTGGTATTATCTGGGATTTTGTTATGAATGTGGTTCAGGAGTTCGGAAAAATATTCCTGAGGCGCTGAACTGCTATCGGATCGGTGCATTGGGGAACGATTTCAAAGCAAAACAGGCATATGAAGCACTGAGCAGGCGGTGAGCCGATCAGAATCATTGTAATCAGGTACCCGGAAAGGATAAATATGAACTGTTTAAAAGAAAAATTAATAAAAAGCGGGAAACTTCTGCTGAGTATGATCCTGATTATGCAGCTGTGTTTTTTTGGCAGCGGGATTTCTGTACTGGCAGAAGAATCAGAAGACAGCGAGACATTTCTGCCCCCTAAAAAGGTTGTAGCTGTTGTATATGATGATTCCACAAGTATGAGAGCTTTCGGAGGAAAGCTTCTGGACAACTGGGCAACGGCGAATTACGCCATGCAGTCGCTGACAGCTCTGCTCAGTACCGGTGATGAACTCTATATTACCCGTATGTCCGATTACAGGCATTCGGAGCAGGTAGATCTGAATCATAAAAGTCAGGCCATTAAAGAGATCCGCAGTAATATCGAATGGGCGGATGGAACCTATCTGGAAGCAGTTGCTGTTGCCATGAGCAGGCTGAAAACGCAGGCGCAGCAGGAAAAAGATGAGAATACGCAGTACTGGCTGGTCATTGTGACGGACGGTGCAATGGAAACCTATCAGGGAAAGGATCTGCAGACGCTTCTGGACGAATATAAAGGTTATACTTTTCCCAACAAAAGTCAGTTATATATCAAATACATGAGTATCGGAACGGAAGCCGTTAAAATTACCGATGATACGGAAAAAGGGCTTCAGTCCTGTCCTGCCGGCAATGATATCGTAGGGACATTGAACGATATTGCCAAAAATGTGTCGGGATGTTTTGAATTCGGCGATGAGAACAATGGTTCCATTGAAATCCTTGATAAGAAAACGATCCGTCTTCATTCGGAGGTTCCTCTGTACAGCATCTCCATATTTTCTCAGAATTCAAAGGCAGAGGTAAAGTCGGCAGTTCTGAATGAAGATAATAAGATGGTTATTTCTGAAAGTATTTATATGGAAGTAACAGATCCGAAGAAGGCCGGAAATAACCGCAGTTCGTTTGTTGATGATAAAACAAAGAAACTGAAGGGGTATGAATCCAGAATCACTTTGAATAATGAACTGATACCTGCAGGAGATTACACCATTACCTTTTCCGGCAATATTTCAGAAGATGATTTTATTGCGATGTATCAGCCGGCAATCGGGCTGGATCTGACCGTCACGGAAGATGAAGAAGAAATTGTACCGGAGAATCTTCGTGAAGGAGATAATCTGACGGTAAGGCTCAGTGCAGTGAACCCGATTACAGGAGCCGAAATTCCTATTCAGAACCTTCCGGAAGATGTTGCGTGGGCAATTTCCTGTTCGGTTGACGGAGAAGAGGCAGATGAGGCGCACTTCGATACAAACGATGAGCTGAAATGGGAGATTGAGAATGTCAAAGCGGGAAATATCACTATCAGGGGCACGATGTATATACCTGATTATGCCCCGACCAATACGTATTATCCGGTTTTTGTCAACGAACCGCGTGAAATAACCATAGAACCTGTCAGCAGCACGGATGGTGCGGTATATGAACGGGCACATCTCGGTAAAAAAGGCTGTGAGAATCCGCTGACTTTCCGTTTGCTGGATCATGGAGAACCCATGAGTCTGGCCGATATTGAAGACGAAGGGATAGAAAAGGATGATTTTTCCATAAAAGTGGAGACTCAGGGCATTGACGAAGGTGCCCTGAAGAATCTGATATATGGAGGATGGAAAAACAGCGGGACCGGTATGAGTGTCAACGATGACGGTACCATTACGGTCTATCCGGATTCGATTGTCCGTTTTGCTCCGTTTTCATTGAAATCCGGTGACTATGATGTCCATATTTCTCTCGATTCCAGAGAAAACTGTACAGGAACAGGGACATACCGCATCATCGGCAGCTGGACAGACTGGTTTTATGTGCTTCTGATTCTTTTTTTCATTGCTTTGTTCATCTATATTATATGGGTGATCACAAAGATCAGATTTACAAACCAGAGGGTGATCAGAAGTGTATGGGAATCTTCCGGTACCAAGGGAGGCGGAAGAATGGTCGGAAAAGAACGTATTGCCCGTCTTTCACCGATTTGTCTTTCCCTGTTCTCACCTGTGGGGAGGGATGTGATACAATCGGCTCATGGACTGACCTTCATTGCGCAGCCGGGAGGGAATGTAAAAGTCAGCGGGGCAAGTCTTAGTTCATATGACGGCTATCGCAAAGCTGACACCGGTACAAATCCGGAGAATAATTTTGCATCGATTATAAATGAAAACAATCTGAAAAAATGTGATAAGAAAAATAAAGCCAGAGATTTTGTAGTTGGAAAAAATGGTCTTTATCTGAAACAGGGAAAGAAGATTATATGGATCGTTGTCGAGAAAAAGAATAATCGCAGAAGAGGCGGCACCGGAAACAGGAGAAATTCTGCCGGAAGACGACAAAGTGATTCTATAAGACGGAGCAGCAGCACGCGGAGCAGCAGCACGAGATCGGGAAATACAGGAAGAAAGTAAGAACAAAAACTAAAATCGGAGGATAACAGAATGCAGATGAACGAAACCCCTACATTAATTGTAGGATTGGGCGGTATTGGATGTTCCATCGCTGATCAGATCAATGAAATGCTGGATGAACAGTCCAAAAAATATGTGGGAATTATCGGTCTGGATACCAATATTGATGATCTGAAAGAATTGTCGATCAAAACCATTCAGACAAGTGATGAAAGAAAAGTCAAGAATTTTATTGCAGCATATCCTCACCATAAAAAATGGTTTCCTTTAAACCGTTTTACTGCAAACCGGGGACTGCTTAACGGCGCAGGCCAGATCCGATCCATATCCAGACTTGCTGCTCTTGTTTCCAATCAGGAACTGCGTCTTCTGCCTCTGGAAGACGAAATCAAGAGAATTACGGTTAATGACGGACGTGACAACAGTAATTTCAATGTATTTTTTGTCGGATCCATCACCGGAGGTACCGGCGCAGGTCTGTTTCTGCAGATGCCGTTCTTT
>JAQYDI010000066.1 GCA_028724245.1 Lachnospiraceae bacterium | reverse complement strand
CTTTTTCTGTTGAAAAACAACAGAAAAAGGCCGCACAAATCGGTACATTTGTCAAGCATAAAATAAAAAAATTTGGGGTACTGGTTGAAAAAAAGGAATTTCAGATATATGGTCTGAAATTCCTAAAGTAAATGACATTGGTTCAAAGCCAGCCTCGAAAACACTGTTTTACTCTGAGCAGTTACAAAAAATTGTAAAACATCAAAGACCGGCATAAAAGGCACTTTCGCCTCTCCTGCCGGTCTTTTCATCATGCTGCCATTAAAGATCCCTGTCTCTTTTTTTCTTCAATAAAGCGGATGTATCGATAACGCTGTCATCACGGATGCTGTTTCGTTCAGGATCAGATTTCCTGCCTGACTTCCGCGCAGATCTTCTATCATGCTTTTTATCCGGCGCTTTACCGGATTCTTTACCGGATTTATCGAGTTGGCTATTCTCACCGGATATTTTCTCTGCATTATCGGAATTCCCAGGCTTTCCATGCTCACCCTGTCCTTCAGTTTTTTGACCGGATATTTCATGTCCGCCGGTTCCTTCAGCCACCTGACCTGACATGTCCTGTTCATCCGTTTTTCCGCCCCGCTTCCTGCCATCTGCCGTTGATTTCTGCCGCAGCCGGCCCGATGCCGCACGTCCCTGTACAGCAAGCTTTGCTTTTTTCAGGCTATTTTCCATTTCCGCCAGCCAGTCCACACGCATCCTGCGGGCAATCACATCCAGTACGAACAGAAAAACTGCTGCAAATAAAAGCCATTCCGTCAGATCTTTCCGTGAAACAGAACCTGTCAGCTTCGTATCAAATACTTCTTCCGGTTTTTCAATATAACGTCCGGAGACATTCTGCACAAAGCTGTCCAGACTGCCGGAGACATCCGCATAACGGTATTCCTGAGAGTACTGCATTGCCGTAGCTGTATTGATGTTTTTTATGATTTCCTTTCCATCCTGATTTCGTACATTGATGCTGTACACACCAGTTTCAGAAAGCGGTACCTGCGCGCTGTAAACACCGGGAGATGTGACCTTCAGCTTTACCTCCTGCCGGCTGCCGTCTTCTCCCGTAATAACTGCCGAAATGCTGGTTTTCGCACTGTAATCTTCCGTTTTGTAAGTGATAACCGCAGAAGAGGCCTCCTGCTTTACCTGCAGCGTATCTTCCCCCGGATCACTTCCGGAAATAGTCCAGTCTATAATATTGCGCCAAAGCGATGCATACTGATCCCATCCCGCAAAATTCCCGGTCCATTGATTGGTCCCGTCACTGTTCCACGCCACGGTTCTTCCCAGACCGTACTGCCATACGCTGAGAATGGGATCTTCTCTGTCGGATTCCAGGATCACTGTTGCGGTCGGTTTGGCCGTAGAAGCAATATACCCCAGCAGGCTGGGACTTCCGTCTGTGAAAATACCTTCTATGATCTCATGCGAATTGGTGATTACCGGTGTAAACTCCTCATCGATCAGGTAGCTTTTTACGGAAAGATATACCTCCTGAGCAAAGATCCGCGGCAATACTGTCCCTGCATCAGAATAATAGTAACGTCCGCCGCCTTTTTCAGCCAGATCCGCCAGCGTACCCGTATCGGCATCTGCCCCTACCGCCACCGTGGACAGCGTAATGCCGTACTGATCCATTTTCTTCAGCAGATCGCCGTACTCATGAAAACCGTCCTGACCGTCAGTAAGAAGAACGATATGCTTCAGCGGCGCATCAGAATCCTTCATCTTACTCACTGCTTCCGCCAGCGCCGGATAAATACTGGTACCGCCATTTGCGGTAATGCCTGCTATACCGGCTGCAATTTCTTCCGTATCCGCAGCTTCCTGTAAAGGTACTGCCCAGGTATAGCCGCTGTCGAAGGCCAGCACTCCCACCTCATCAATTTCCCGCAGAGAATCCAGTGCATTAACAGCTGCCTGTTTTGCCACATCCATACAGGTAATACTGCCATTTTGGGTGGATGAAGAACTCATACTGCCGGAATGGTCGATCACCATGGTCATAGCCAGCTTGGGGATCTGCTTTTCCCCCTCCAGATCCATCTTAACAGGAAGAATCTCCTCCAGCGGCGTATTCCGGTAATTACCCAATGCAAAGCTGTTCCTTCCTCCGATAGCAACCAGCCCGCCTGCGTAATCCTTTACCCACGTCTGAACCATATCCATAAAGCCCTTACGCAGATCATCCGCATAAACATCGATCAATATGGCCGATTTGTACTGCACCATATCGGAAATCTGTCCCGGCACACCGGAAGGTGTTACCACATCATAATCATAATTACATGCTTTCAGAATACTCTGAAATTCTCTGCTCAGGTCTTTTTCACCCTCCACCACCAGCAGCTTCGGACGGGCCTCCACTGTGGTAAATGCACTGTAAATATTGTTGACGGAAACCGTATCCTGTTCGGCTTCCACCGTAACCCGGTAGCTTTTCAGGCCGCCTTCCAGCCCCTCATCGGAAAATACCAGCTGATTATTTCCTTTCTGCAGAATAACTTCTTTCTGCCCTTTCAGTGTTCTTCCCGAATACAGAGATACCTTTGCTTCCGTCGCTTCTGTGGAATAGATATCCACCTGCACCTGAAACTGATCTCCCTGATGGATCGTCTCCGGCAGGGAAACATTGCTGATATAGACCTCTTTTTCCACACGGCTGTCATACCTGACAACCTTCAGTTCAATATCGGAAGCGGTAAAAGAATACGACAGATCACTGACGCTGCCCTCATTTTCTGCTCCGTCAGTCAAAAGCACCAGCCTGCAGGCATTCCCGTCAGGAAACAGAGCCAGCGCAGTCTGAATCGCCTGTTCCAGATTGGTGGCTGTGGCTGTCACCTCCGACTGAAAGTCTGTAAAGGCCTTTTTTTCACTGACAAACTGCTCGATCTGGGCATCCGAGCCGAATACCACAATACCTGCCTGATTTTTATCGGGCATCTCTGCAATAGCCGACTGTATGAATTCTGTCTCCTCTGCACGGACACTTTTTACACTGTCAGACAGATCCACCAGAAATATGGTAGTTGTCATATCACTGCTTTTACGGATGCTCATACCGGAAACGGCAAAAACCACCAGCGCCATAACCAGACATCTCATCAGTGTCTCCCCGATCCGCCTCGTCCGTGACCGGCTGCGAAGCCTTCCGGCAGACCAGATTACAATTCCGGCAAAAACCGGCAGAAGCAGCAGCGCCCAGGGGCGCGCAATTTCCAACTGCATAGCAAACTCTCCTTACTATATCTTCCACGTACTATCTCTTCCGCCTGATACATATTTACTGCATTCTGATATAAATGATCCATTCAGCAGCCAGCAGAAGAAGCAGCAGAATCAACACATAATTTCTGATATCCAGCGCCCCGATACGCACCGCAGGATCTGCATCTTCTCCGTCTTCTTTTACCATACTCTGCGCTGAAACCACCTCTGATTCCAGTTCCGTGGGAAAACCGACAGAAAACTTCTGATTCTTTACATTACCGTCCAGTTCCTGTGAAACTTCATAGATGCCGGACTGCGTCACCTGCACATAGGAACCGGCTGCCTGAGAAGCATCCAGCGTCTTTGTTTCCCCATCCGGTTCCGTCAGAGTCAGTTCCGACCCCTTTGTACTTCCGTGGAGCATAACACTGTCGCCCGCCGTATAGGAATTTTTCTCCGTCAGCCCTCCGTCCAGCAGATAATCGGCCAGCTCCGACATCAACACAGGAAATTCCGCCTGAAGTCCCAGATCCGTCTGATGAAGATCAAACCCCAGCACAGCTATCCTGTGCCCGTCATAACTTCCGTAAAAACCTGCGCAGTCATCACCCGACTTAAGAAAACTGTTCCCCCAGGAGGGTACCTGATAAATATTCGATTCATTCACGCCGAATTTTGTACCGGCCACATATGAAGTTACATCACTATCCACAAAGGAAAGCATTTTCCCCTGTACTTTTCCACAATTTTTGAAGATGTCTTCCGCTTCACAGTTGATAAACAGAAAACTCCCCGTATCCGGCAGTCCATCCGGTACCATACCGTCAAAAATATACAGATCATACGCTTCCGCTGTCTGACCTGATGTCAGATTCTTATCGGACGTACGGTAAAGTTCAATACCCGACAGGTTGGTAAATGCTTTTTCCACAAACAGGTTGGATTCTGTAACCAGAAGAACACGGCTGGTTCCTGCCTCATCCACCACGCACCAGGCCGAATTATCTCCCGCCAGCGCATCTTTTTCGTTCAGCTCCGCCCGCAGCGACTGCATACCGGAAGTCCCGTTGTTTTCCTCCAGTTCAAAGTAAACCGGCTGACTTTCTCCCTCAGGAATTTCCACGGAAGCAATATCAAGAAGCGTCTCTTTTTGCTGTGCGTCCGTCCCGTACAGATTGACTTCTGCCGTCCGCGTCTTTCCTGAGCGGTTCGTCAGCTGGGCCAGAACCAGAAGCTTTCCTTCTTTCACCGCATAGCCGACCGTATCCACGGAAATATTATCTGCTTCGCTGTAAAAGTTTTCCACGGCTGCTTCCAGATTTCCCATATCAAAGGCTGTATCCGTAAAAAATACGATCCGGGCATCCTCAGACTGGCTGGCGCAGGACTGAACCAGACCAAGCGAAACCGACAGATCCCCTGCCAGACTGGTCTGTTCAATGCCGCGGATGCGGTTCTTCGCTTCCGTCACATCTTTGCTGCTGGACAGAACAAGAACCGCCTGCTGACTGCTGTCGATTACATGAATCACCGTACCCGCCGGAAGACTGTCCACATAACTGCAGGCTGCTTCCTTTGCTGCCTCCAGCCGTGTCTGCTCCTCATCATAAAGCGTATCCATACTGGCACTGCTGTCCAGAACCAGTATCACCTGTTCATGCTCCCGCCCGGCCGATCTCAGCCATGGACCCATCAGAGCAAATACAAACAGGAGCACTGTCAGGATCTGCAGCAGCATCAGAAGGTTCTTTTTCAGCTTTTCCCAGGGCTTTGTGGCCTCAATATTACGATAAACCTCCTGCCACAGCATGACAGAAGAAAAAGAATGCTGTTTTGCCTCCTGCTTCAGTATATAAAGCAGGATAATCACCGGTACCAGCACCAGCAGTGCCAGCGGCCATAACGAACTGAAACCCACTTTATCCGAAAATTCCTTTCTTTTTTAATGTCTGGAAAACAACCTTTTCCATTTCTTCATCTGCAATTACCTGCTGAAATGCACAGCTGTAGCGCTTTGCCAGCCTCTCCAGCTTCTGATTATGGTTCTCCAGCGCCTTTTCATAAGCTTCTACGGTCTGTCTGGTCATGGTTACCCTGACCTGCTCTCCCGTCTCCGCATCCACCAGTGCAAGCGTACCTTCCTCCTGAAAATCCACCTCTTCTCTGGCCAGCACCTGGATCAGAAAAATCTCCTGCTTCTTATAGGTCAGATAACGGACCGCCTCCGAAACGCCCTCCGGATCCAGAAAATCCGATATGATGATGCAGATTCCCCGTCCATTTAGACTGCATCGTTTTACAGCCTCACTGATACCCGTCTTTCCACCGAATTCGACCTGCTCCAGTTCCTTCAGAATTCTCTGAAAGCTGCCCCGGCCCGTCACCGCATTCCTGCGGCCCAGTCTGCCGTCCCGCAGCGTCAGGATCTCCACACGGTCAAGCTGTTTCAGTACAAGCCATGCAAAAACGGCCGTCAGACGCAGAGCCATTACCGATTTTTTCTTTTCTCCGAAATCCATGGAAGCGCTGGTATCCAGAAAAATATGATACATGGCTTCTTTTTCTTCCATAAACTGTTTCACATAAAGCTTATCCAGACGTCCGTATACATTCCAGTCGATCCGCCGGATATCATCTCCCGGCAGATACTCGCGAAAATCGGAAAATTCCACAGAAGAACCGCGGGCAGATGATTTTCTGCCGCCGCTCATCCCCCTATCCAGACGGATATGCATGGCAAGCTTCAGACGGTTCAATCTGGCAAAAAATTCCTCATCAAACAATTCACTCATGCCTGATCCCTTTCTTATACACCTGCACCGCACTTATATCTTCTGCTGATCAATACCGCGGATTATCTCTTCTATGATCCGATCCTCTGTCATACCGTCCGCAATCGCTTCAAAATTCGTAATCAGCCTGTGGCGGAGCGCCGGGCAGGCAACATAACGCACATCTTCAAATGCTACATTATAGCGCCCTTCCATTACAGCTCTGGCTCTGGCTGTTTTGATGATTGCCTGAGCTGCTCTGGGGCTGGCTCCAGCCGCCACATATCTGCGCACCGCTTCAGGAGCGCCTTCCACTTCAGGATGTGTGGCCACAACAATGGAAAGCACATAATCCATTACCGCATCGGATACGGGAATCTGATTGACGATTTTCCGCATTTCCAGAATTTCTTCCCCGGTAATCACCTGGGAAAGCTGCGGGCGCTCATTGCCTGTTGTGATCTGAAGAATTTCCTTCAGTTCCTGTTTGCTGGGAAAGCTGACCTGAATTTTAAACAGAAAACGGTCAAGCTGAGCTTCAGGCAGAGGGTATGTTCCTTCATTTTCAATGGGATTCTGAGTTGCCAGTACAAGAAACGGCTGAGGCAGCTCATAGGTTTTTCTTCCTGCGGTCACTGTCTTTTCCTGCATGGCTTCCAGCAGGGCCGCCTGAGTCTTGGGTGTAGCACGGTTGATCTCATCTGCCAGTACCAGCTGCGCAAACACCGGCCCCGGCTCGAACTGAAACACGTTGCGGTCTCCTTCCTTTAAAATCAGGCTGGTACCCGTTACATCTGCCGGCATCAGATCCGGTGTAAACTGGATCCTGGAAAAGCTCATCTGAAATACCTTTGAAATCGCTTTAACCAGCTCGGTCTTTCCAAGGCCCGGAACACCCTCAAGAAGCACATTGCCGTCTGCCAGAATTGCCAGAATTGTCTGTCTGATAATATCCTTCTGACCAATGATCGCCTTTCCGATCTCCGCCTCACACTGATTGATCTTATCCACCATATCCTTTAACTGCTGCCCGTCATTTATACTCATAATCTGTCCTTTCCTCCGGTTCATTGCTGCCTTTGCTTTTTATTGTCCTTCTGTTTTACTACTGATTCAGTTCTTCAAAATAGGATTTCACAATATCCTGTACACCTGCCGGATAATCAGAACTGCTGATCTGAGACAGTGCCTGTCTGCTGTACTCGCCGATTACCTGATTGTAATCAACAGAATTCCCCGACCATGTCAGAGAATCTCCTCCCTGTGTCATATAGGAAGTACCTTCATTCTGCCTGCCTGTCAGATTCTCATCATCTCCTGTCCCGTTGGGAACAGAAACCATCTCGCCGCTGAAGGTAATATCTTTCTCTGTTCCGTTTTTACTGCCGTAATTCCAGCCGGTGCCGGTACCCGAACCATTCCCGGAGCCATTTCCGGAACCATTGCCATTGCCGCTCCCGCTGCCGTTTCCTGAACCATTTCCTGAACCACTTCCGTTACCAGCGCCATTTCCGCTGCCGGAACCTCCATTATTTCCCGAGCTGCCATTACTTCCCGATCCGGAATTGCCTGAATTCGAATTGCCGGAACCGGACTGACTTCCGTTATTAATTGACGCCAGCTGCGAAGCTGCTGCGCCTTTCAAAGCGCCTACCGCTGCCTGCGCCGATGCCAGATCACTGCTTGATGGCGTTCCTGATGCCAGCTGCGCAGCTGCCGCCTGCAGCTCGGATGACAAACTCTGATTTTCCGTCATTTTCGCAAGGTTTTCCAGAGCTTCCCGGGCAGCCGCCAGTTCCTCTTCGCTCAGGTTACCCAAATCCCCTGATTCCTGCAGTTTTTTCAGCAGTTCCTCTGCTTCCGCAGCCGCTTTCTGCAGCGCTTCAGCCTGTTTGCCGTCATTTGCATCCTGTCCGGCTGTCTGCCCGCTTTTCTGATCCGGATTCAGGGAAAGGGACAGCTGATTCATCCTGTCCTTCACGGACTTCTTCTGTGTCTTTTCAGCTGCCTGACTCAGTTTATATCCCGCACGCTCAAGCGCTTTATCCAGAGCCTCCTGTGAATCGGCTTCCTTTAATTCCTTCTGAATATTATCCAGAAGCGCTTCGTATTCTTTTACATCTTCCCCCGTCTGCTCATCCTTTTCCAGTTCTTCGCGGACTTTTTCCACTTTTTCGATCTGCTCTTCAGCCTGCTTCGCAATCTTATGCATATCTTTTGCCTTTGTTTTTGCAGGAGAAGGAAGGAAACAGGAAACTGCCAGCATAAGGCAGGCAATTCCCAGCAGGCAGGGCTGTTTCCATGTAATCTTCATGGGCAGCTGCCGGTGCAGTCTGATGCCCTCCAGTTTTTCAAGGGTATCTTTCTTCTGAAGCTCTGCAAATAAACTCTCATCCCCGGACAGTTCCAGCGCTGTTACTGTCCTCTCCTGCAGACCCGTCCGGTCAAGAATCATGGCGGCCCGATGAGCAGAAGGTAAACGGCATAATGCCAGAATCAAAGCAGCCAGCACCCCTGCTGCAGCAGCTCCCGCTGCCCAGTAATGAACGCTGTACCACGGTACAAAAAAAGATATCACTTCCAGAACCGCTCCCAGAAATACACCTGCCGAAACACACAGGAACAGATTCTTCACCAGTTCTCTTCCAAAAAGCCACAAACGCAGCCTGCCGACAAATTTTCTTATCCGCTGATCCATGCCGTTCATCCTCCTTTCACAGTTAATCTACTGCTGTATTTCCTTCAGAGATTCATGAGGATCCTGCTCTTTTCTTTTCTGTTTCTTACTTCTTCCTGCCTTATGGCCGGTATTCCTGTGCTTTTCTCTGCGCCTTACCGAATCGATCCTGCCGGCAGCCAGCATAACAAAGCCAATACCGAGCAGAATGGTAACCCCCATGCTGATCCATGACCACCAGGGACATATCTTCACAAGACCGGAAGCCGCATTGCCGAAAAAGCTGTTTTTCAAAATCATTTCCGCTCCGCTGCTTCCCGTATAAGCAGTATAGATGGCATCTGTAAATCCTACGGCAGGGTTCAGAAGCAGTATGGCAGGAACCCAGCCTACATCAATACCATTAGCGGGAATGGTTCCGCCTGTTTCCAGAATCCTTTCGTATTTAATATAATAATACCCCAGAAGTATCAGTATCGTTCCCAGGAAAAAGGCCAGCTCCACGATCATGGTCATAATGACGGATACAATGGTCTTTTTATAAATGGATGAACACCATATTCCGATGGCACCGCTGAAAAATGCAATGCACATGATGGACACCATGAAGATCAGCAGATATTCCCAGCGGATACCGCCGTACAGAAAGGCAATGGCCATAGCCGGAAGACTGCTGATCACAAACAGAAAAATATTGCACATGGCGGAAAACAGCTTGCCCAGTACGATGGACAGCGGTGATATGGGCGCCGTCAACATAATATCCAGTGTCTGACGCTCCCGTTCTCCCGCAATGCTTCCCGCTGTCAGTACAGGGATGATCACGCAGATCATAAACAGCTGCATATATGCCAGTACCAGAAAGATGGAGGTCAGTGTCTCATACTCGATTTCTCTGTAAACCTGCCCGAACCCGGTCATTCCATCCAGAGTCACCAGCGCCGTTACGGACAGACAGGCGCTGTAAAAAAGAAGCGCCAGAGGAAGTTTGATGCTGCGCGCACCCAGCACCAGTTCCTTTTTTAAGATCGGATTTGCTTTCATGATTTCTCCCCTCCTTCATCGCCGCTGGTCAGCTCCAGGAACAGGGATTCCAGATTACCCTTTTCCTTATAATAACTTTCTATCAAAATATCCTGTGCCATCAGCCTCTGCAGAAGCCGCGCCGTATCCATATCATCACCGGTATAATCCGCCACCAGATCATCCTCTCTTACGGAAACACGCCGTGTATGGGGATCTTCTTTCAGAATCCTTACAGCGTCCTCCTGTCTGTCAAGGACACGTACATGAAGCGGCTTTGCATGAAGCGCCTTCATCTGAATCTCCTCCACGGTACCGTGCATGATCAGTTTTCCTTTCTGCATGATACCTATAGTATCACACATATCTGCCAGTTCCGGCAGAATATGAGAACTGATAATGATCGTTTTGCCCATGGAACCCAGATTTTTCAGGATTTCCTTCATCTCAAATCTGGCTCTGGGATCCAGTCCCGATGCCGGTTCATCCAGAATCAGAAGCTCCGGATTGTGAACAAGGCTGCGGGCCAGACAGAGCCGCTGCTTCATACCTCTGGAAAGACTGTCCACATAAGCATCCGCCTTATCGGAAAGATTCACCAGTTCCATCAGCTCCATGCAGGTTTCTCTGGCCTTTTTCCCCGTAATTCCATACATGGAAGCATAAAATTCCATGTATTCAATTGCCTTCAGGTTATCGTAAACCCCGAAGAAATCCGGCATATAACCGATTTTCCGCTTGATCTTCTTCCGGTCTTTGAAAGCATCCGTCCCGTCGATATAAATATTGCCTCCGGTGGCAGTAATCAGTCCTGCCGTGATCTTCATGGTAGTCGTCTTCCCTGCACCGTTATGGCCTACAAAACCGAATATCTCCCCTTTGCTGATATGGAGATTCAGGTCATCAACTGCATAAAAGGAACCAAAACGTTTACATAAATGTTCAATCTTAAGCATCAGGATTCACCTCCCACTACAGTAATCTGAGGCGAAAAGGTATCGTAATCAGTCACACTGGGACAGGTAAATTTCAGCCTGATCACACCTTTTTCATCAATATACGGACATCCGTCTCTAAATTCCATAAATTCATCATCCTTAAACAGCTCCTCATACTGTCCGTTCTGTACATTATATCCGAAAACCGTCACTCTGGCCGAAGAACCGTATCCCATATCGGAATCCTTGTTACGGAGCATTGCATAAACACTGCTGATCCGGCTGCTCACATCAAAATCCACTTCAATATCGTTCACATACATCTGACCGTCCGAGTCCCATCCATTGCCGGAAACCTGCGCATAATCGTACAGCGTCAGTATCTTCGCATCCTTATAATCGCTGAAGCCGATGCTGTCCCGCCTTACAATGACAGCCGTATTGCGTTCCTCCACCTTCTGATCCGCCACATAATCAGCATCCACACTGCCCATATAGGCATACGTATAGACAGACTGCTCATCCATGTTGTACAGATACTCATTGGCAAACAGATTCCAGATGGAGCTCAGCTGCTCCTGTTCCGCAGAACCACCCGAAAGCCCGGAAAATGTTACACCGTACATATCGTAATAATTCTGATATCTGTTATCTTTCTCCGTAAATTCAACGCTCTCTCCATCCTTCAGACTTCCGAGCATAACCATGCTTTTACTGGAATAAACCGATACGCCGTACAGATCGGTGCCTGTCCGGTTTGTTACCGTGCCTCTGATGCCGGCAGCAGTCCTCTCCGCCTGCAGTTCCAGACCACAGCTGCTGTCATCTTCCGGCACATGATTCATGGTCATATATGTGGAAGCAAATGTTTCCTTATTGCGGATTCCCAGCTGATACCCTTCTGCCGTCTCTCTGACCGCAGTTTTGTAATCATACATCTTACTCTGATTTGATGAATTACCGTAATAATAATCGTAAGATTCACCGTTCAGCTTCAGATTCACCAGAGACGGATTCAGATTCACCTGTTCCTTTCCCGCCCCCGGAACCTGCAGCGCCATGTAAACTTTTTCCTGAGCTCCGTTTTCCGAATCCATGTCGTAATACATGGTAGTCACAGATGCTTCTCTTGGATTACGGATCCGCAGATTCTGCGTCGATACAAAAATACCTGCCGTAAATCCAACCGCCAGAACAGGAACCAGCAGCCACATCCACTCTCTTTTGTCAAAGGCCTTCAGCAGCAGATACAGCCCCGGTCCGATCAGGAGCAGAAATACCACAAATAAAATGCCCAGCAGTTTCATATTGGGATAATTCACATCATGCAGACCATCCAGTGCTGACGACAGCATCCATTGATCTACCATAATGTTCCCGGAACTCAGATTCTCAATGCGTGTACTGCTGTAGCCGGAAACTGCCTTCTCCAGAAGCAGAGAAGCCATATTCCGTGTCTGATTCCAGCTGATCATCGGCTCCATACCCAGATTAAACGCCGTTACGACCACATGCCCCTGCCTGTAATCCCGGTTCCATACCAGTCCTGATTTCGTATCCGTCTGCTTGAAAATCCCTTTCAGAGGCGTTCCGTCTTTCAGGGAAATCTCCATGATCCCCTGTTCCTTTGTATAATTCAGTGCCGCCGAATTCTCTGTATCCAGTTCCATGGTTCCTTCCATGGCACCGACGACGCTTCCTTCCAGAAAATCATCCTGAAAACCCGACAGCGTGCGGCTGTAATCGGAACCGGTACCGACGATCAGAACGCCTCCCTGTTCAACCCATCCTTTAACGGCACCGTACTGGGTATCCGATAAGCACGAAGTATCGTAACTGTTGATGATCAGATAACTTAATGCCTCAATACCGGAAGCCTGTTCCGGAAAAGAATCCTCATCCAGTTCCACCAGACGCACAGTTCTGATAATACCGTTTTCAAAAGCCACACTCAGCCCGTCCAGATAATTCAGTGCCGTATAATCATCACTCAGTACACCCACCAGAGCCTCCTCACCGGACTGGCTCTTCATGGTCACATTCTTCTCCACCAGAATATTGCCCGATTCATCCTCCAGCTGGAACTTAAGCGCAGACATGGAAGAGGTACTGTACATGGACAGCGTAACCACCTTTTCCACTCCGGCACTCAGCATAACCTCCTTCTCATAAGCAACCGCATCTGTTCCGTAATCACTGTTTCCCGGCACGATCATCCTGACCGTCCCCTCGAAATCCTTTTTGAGACTTTCTATATACACAGTAACCGGTATGGACACACCGCTGCGGAAATGGCCGTTCAGACCACACATCACTTTAACTTCAAATTCATCTTCCTCCGCAGCCGCCGCAGATATCGTATCTGCAGACAGCCCCGCCGGAACACAAAGCAGAACCAGCAGCAGAACTGCCATAACTCTTCTTAAAATTTTCATCCGCTTCATCCTTTCCATATTTATTATCATACCCCAAAACACTGACTGTCTCCGGAATATGGAACACTCACACCGGCCATTTCACAAAACAATCCGGTAAGCTGATTCGATTATAACAGACATATCTTTAAAAACATATGCATGAACCCTTAAGATTTTATAAATTTTTTACATTAAATTTAATCATTGAAAATGATGAATTTTACCCTCTATACTTTTTCTCCGGTTAATGTTAAACTATTATGCATGTAAAGACTGATATTTACGGACTTTTATTCCGTTATCATCATCCTATCACGATATATAAGGAGGCCCCTTATGGGTAAAATTTTCAAATTTCATACTGATGTAGATACGGATCAGATTATTGCATCCCAGTATTTATTATTTCCCACGATCGATGAGATGAAAACACATACCTTTGAATCTCTTGATCCCGATTTTGCTTCTTCCGTGAAGCCCGGTGATTTTGTGGTTGCTGCCGAGAATTTCGGCTGCGGCTCCTCCAGAGAGCAGGCTCCCAGTGTTCTGAAGGCGCTGGGCGTAAAAGCTGTTCTGGCCAAATCCTTTGCCCGCATTTTTTACCGCAATGCCATCAACATCGGTCTGCCGGTTATCGTCTGCAAGGATCTGTACGATCATGTAGAAGGCGGCGAGGACATGGAACTGTCCCTCAGCGACGGAACAGCCGCCGTGAACGGACAGACCTTTACCTGCACCAAGCTTCCGCCTTATATGCAGGGCATTCTCGATCAGGGCGGACTGATCGCATCGCTGAATAAATAACAGATCATCCGATACATATTCATGACAGCATACATTATATAAGACGTATTTGAGAGAGGAAACGATTCCATGGGAATGACAATAGCTGAAAAAATCATTGCAAGAGCCGCCGGTGTTGACTGTGTAAAGCCCGGCGATATCCATACCGTTGAAGTTGACCGTCTTATGAGCAACGACGGTACCACACATTTAACAATCGATATGTACAACAAACTGAAAAATCCCCACATTGCCGACGTGAACAAGCTTGTGTGGATCGTAGATCACAATGTTCCTTCCGACAGCCCCAAGACAGCGGCTTCCCAGAAGAAGATGCGCGATTTTGCCAGAGCAAACGGCATCACATTTTATGAAGGCAAGGGTGTCTGTCATCAGATCATGATGGAAAATCACGTATGTCCCGGCGAGCTGATCTTCGGTGCGGACAGCCATACCTGCGCATACGGTGCGCTGGGTGCGTTCGGTACCGGTGTGGGCTGCACCGATTACCTGTATGCCATGGTGACCGGCCATTCCTGGCTGCTGGTTCCCGAAACACTCCGTTTCAACCTGACAGGCAAACTGAAAGAAGGCGTTTACGCCAGAGACCTGATCCTGACCATCATCGGCAGAATCGGCGCCAACGGAGCCAATTACAAGGCCATGGAATTTGTGGGGGAAGGCATGAAAACACTTACCATGAGCGACCGTATTTCCATCTGCAACCTGTGTGTGGAAGCAGGCGCCAAAACGGCCCTGATGGAAGTGGATGACATTGCCATGGATTATCTGAAAGCCCACGGCCGTGAACCCAAAGCATGCTTCAAGAGCGATGATGATGCTGTATTTGCGCAGACTTACGATATCGATCTGGGCAGCATCGAACCCATCGTTGCAAAGCCTCATTTTGTTGACAGTGTGGTTCCCGCAAAGGAATGTGCCGGCGTGAAGATCGATGAAGCCTTCCTCGGTTCCTGCAACAACGGACGTCTGGAAGATCTCCGCGTGGGCGCTGAAATCATTAAAGGAAAGAAAGTAGCCCCCCATGTGCGTTTTCTGGTGGTTCCTGCCAGCAATACCGTTTACCAGCAGGCCATGGAAGAAGGTCTCATTGACATTTTCATGGAAGCAGGTGCCATTGTCATGAATGCCAACTGCAGTGTCTGCTGGGGCAGCTGTCAGGGCGTCATCGGTAAAGGTGAAACACTGATCAGCACCGGTACCCGCAATTTCAAGGGACGTGCCGGTCACAAGGATTCCTTCGTTTATCTGGGCTCCGCAGCCACCGTCACCGCCTCCGCCATCAAAGGCGAAATCACAACCGCAGATGAGATATGATTACTGTGAGCACGCAGTGTTTTCGATGTTGGCTCTGAGCAGTAACTGATATGATGCGATATGACATAGAGAGACATAGAGAAAGGAATATAAATATGGAACAATTCAGCGGCAGAGTATGGCTTCTGGGAGATGATATCGATACGGATATCATCATTCCCACCGAATATCTGGCCTTAAAAACAGTAGAAGATATGAAACCTTTCGCTTTCAGCCCCCTGCGCCCGGAACTTGCCGGCCAGATCAAAGAAGGCGACATCATTGTAGCCGGAAAAAATTTCGGATGCGGTTCTTCCAGAGAACAGGCACCCGAAGTCATCAAGGCGCTGGGAATCCGGTGCGTTATTGCAAAATCCTACGCCCGTATTTTCTTCCGCAACTCCATCAACAACGGTCTTCTTCTGATTGAAAACCCCGATCTGCACGATGCAGTAACAGAAGGAGAAACCATTGAAGTTGCAGTAGGAGATCACATTACCTGCAAAGGTAAGGATTATCCCATCTCCACCCTTCCGCAGAACCTGCTGGATATCATCAACGCAGGCGGTCTGGTAAAAGCCATGCGCAGACGCAACGGTCTTGATTAAATATAAACAGAAGTAACTGTTCAGAAAGGAATTATTATGGGCGCAACTGTTATTGAAAAAATCATTCGCAGAAATACAGGCAATGAAGCGGCAAAAGCCGGCGATATTGTGACCGTCAATGTGGACCGGGTCATGATCCACGACATTTTCATTCCCTTTGTTGCCGATAAATTTGAAGAAATGGGATTTACAAAACTCTGGGATCCCGATAAAGTGGTTCTGATCTACGATCATCTCGTACCTGCAAGTCAGGTGGATGATACCCGCCATTTCCGCAGAGGCGACGAATTTGCAGCCAGATACGGTATGACGCATGTGCACCGCTCCGACGGCATCTGCCACCAGCTGATGACGGAGGCAGGCTACGTAAAACCCGGCAATGTAGTGTTCGGCACGGACAGCCACACCACTACCTACGGCTGTGTAGGAGCATTTTCCTCCGGTATCGGCTATACGGAGATGGCAAGCATCCTCGGAACCGGCGAGCTCTGGATCAAAGTTCCCGAAACCATCCGCGTCAATATTAACGGCACGCTTCCCTCCAATGTAACTTCCAAGGATATCATCCTCCGCCTGATCGGCGATCTGGGAGCAGACGGCGCCACCTACAAAGCGCTGGAATTTGCCGGGGATACCATCGAAAATATGTCGGTTGCCGGCCGCATGACCATGTCCAACATGGCCATCGAAGCAGGTGCCAAATGCGCATTGTTTACACCCGATGAAAAAACCGCAGAATACTGCGAAATCCAGCTGACCGATGCGGAACGGAGTCTCGTCGGCGATGAAGATGCCGTTTACTGCCGTGTCATGAATTACAAAGCAGAAGATTTCGTACCTGTTATGGCATGTCCATCTCAGGTGGACAATATCAAACCTACCTCAGAACTGGAAGGTACGGAGATCGATCAGGTATTTATCGGTTCCTGCACCAACGGACGTCTGGAGGATCTGGAGAAAGCCGCTGCCGTACTAAAAGGCAAAAAGGTTGCTCCTTTTGTAAAGCTGATCGTAACGCCTGCCAGCCGCAAGATTTACAGACAGGCGCTGGCCAACGGTACGCTTAAGATTCTGTCTGAAGCAGGTGCCATGATCACACATCCCGGCTGCGGTCTGTGCTGCGGACGTGCAGGCGGAATTCTCACTGACGGTGAACGCGTGGTAGCAACCAACAACCGCAATTTTCTTGGAAGAATGGGGACTTCCAAAGTTGAAATCTATCTGGCATCTCCTGTAACCGCAGCAGCCTGCGCAGCTGCAGGACGGATCGTAACGCCGGAATAAACCTGCAGATATGGCAAATAATACGGAAAATCAATCCGCCGCTCATACTCCGGCTGTTCCCGGAACACCTCTTCCTTTTGAAGGAACCGATAATTTCCGGGAACTGGGCGGATATCGGGCGGCCGACGGCAGAGCTGTCAGATACGGACAGTTTTACCGGAGCGGCGCTCTGAATCCCCTGAAGAGCGTTTCTGACCGCAGTCTGCTGGAAAGCCTGAAGCTGAAAACCATACTGGATCTGCGAAGCAGCGGCGAAAGCAGATACGAACCGGATCCCGAATTGCCGGGCATCCATCAGCTCCGTATTTCCGCGCTGTACTATCCGGACGGCACGGAACTGGATTTTTCCCCTGACGGGATAGAAAAACTGGACGCTGCTATGGAAGAAATGAAGAAAAATATGGGAGCAGACAAAGCATTTGCTCAGCTGTACACCCATATGCCCTTCCATAATCCTGCATTTCAGACGCTTTTTGAGAAACTGGAAAACGGCGGTACGCCCATTCTCTTTCACTGCTCCGCCGGTAAAGACAGAACCGGCATTGCCGCCATCCTGATTCTGCTGGCGCTGGGCGTGGACAAAGAAACAGCGCTGGATGACTACATGCTGACCAATGTCTGCCGCAGAAAAGCAATTGAAAAATCACTGGAAAAACATGCGGCACTTCTGGCAGAACACCCGGAAGCGAAAGCGATGATTATGGCGGGCGAAGGTGTCTGCCGCACCTTTGCAGAACAGGCCCTTGATGCCATTGAAAAGCAGTACGGAACATATGAAGACTATTTTCAGGCAGAGTTCGGGCTGGACAAAACCCGGCTTAAGGCGCTGAGGGACAGATATCTGGAGTAAATTCATGTTTTTAAACATTCCCTCTTGCAAAATCTCATTTCCGGATTTATACTGTAACAAACCAAACGGGGAGCTGGCTGGAGCCGGCTGAGAGGAAACTGTATTCGTTTCGACCCGACATACCTGATTTGGATAATGCCAACGTAGGGATCATATTGAGACGTAACCCGTTATTCTGAGAGATGCCCTGCGCATCTCTCTTTTTTATTCACAGGAGGAAAACTGTATTATGAAACATGATTCACACAGTACTACACAGAAGCTGGCTCTGGCCGGTGTATTTATTGCCGTTGCTGTTGCAGGCAGTATGCTGAGCTTCCCCATTGCCGGCAGCAAATGTGCTCCGGTTCAGCACATGGTCAATGTACTGGCAGCCGTGCTGCTCGGTCCCGGCTGGGGCATCGGTATGGCATTCTGTGCCAGTCTGATCCGCAATCTTCTGGGGCTTGGAAGTCTGATGGCTTTCCCCGGAAGCATGGTAGGCGCACTCTGCTGCGGCCTTATGTACGCGAAAACAAAAAATCTTCCGGCAACCTGTTTCGCCGAAGCAGCAGGAACCGGCTTTCTGGGAGGACTCTGCGCCTACCCTGTTGCCAAACTGCTGATGGGCATAGAACCTGCCGGAGCATTTGCCTATGTGATCCCTTTCCTGATCTCCACCGTTGCCGGAAGTATTCTGGCATTCATTCTGCTGGGCGTTCTGGAAAAGGGCGGTGTCCTTGGACGGATGCAGGCAAAGCTGATTCAGTAGCAGCACAGAACCATCCAACTGACTCTCAACAGAAGACAGTCACACATTTACTCACAGTTATCCATACCTATTATTTATAAGGAGACTCTGCTCATGAGAAATTACACAACACAGATGGATGCCGCCCGCCGCGGTATTGTAACACCTGAAATCAAAACAGTTGCAGAAAAGGAACATATGCCTGTTGAAAAGCTGATGCAGCTGGTTGCAGAAGGCAAGGTTGCTATCTGCGCCAACAAAAACCATACCTGCCTCGATCCTGAAGGTGTCGGCAGCATGCTGAGAACAAAGATCAATGTCAATCTGGGCGTTTCCAGAGACTGCAAAGATTACAATATTGAAATGCAGAAGGTTATGAGCGCCGTTAATCTTGGTGCCGAAGCCATCATGGATCTTTCCAGCCACGGCGATACACAGCCTTTCCGCCGCAAACTGACCAGCGAATGCCCCGCCATGATCGGTACCGTACCCGTTTATGACAGCGTCATCCATTATCAGAGAGATCTGGCCACCCTGACCGCACAGGATTTTATTGATGTGGTTCGTCTGCATGCAGAGGACGGCGTTGATTTCGTTACACTGCACTGCGGCATTACCCGCAAAACCATTGAACAGATCAAAAAACACAAACGTAAAATGAACATCGTAAGCCGCGGAGGAAGCCTTGTATTTGCATGGATGAGCATGACAGGCAATGAAAATCCCTTCTACGAATATTACGATGAGATTCTTGACATCTGCGAAGAATATGACGTAACCATTTCTCTGGGCGACGCCTGCCGTCCCGGCTGTCTGGCAGATGCCACCGACGTATGCCAGATCGAAGAACTGGTTCGTCTGGGCGAGCTGACAAAACGCGCATGGGATCACAACGTACAGGTTATGGTGGAAGGCCCCGGCCATGTACCGCTGAATCAGGTTGCCGCCAATATGGAAGTTCAGAAATCCATCTGTATGGGCGCACCCTTCTACGTACTCGGACCCATCGTGACTGATATCGCTCCCGGCTATGACCATATCACCAGTGCCATCGGCGGTGCCGTAGCAGCCATGAACGGAGCAGCTTTCCTGTGCTACGTAACCCCTGCAGAGCATCTGGCCCTGCCCAATGTGGACGACGTAAAGCAGGGCATCATCGCTTCCAAGATCGCCGCTCACGCAGCTGATATTGCCAAGGGAATCCCCGGTGCACGCGACATTGACGACCGCATGGCTGATGCCCGCCGCAATCTGGACTGGGATGAACAGTTCGCCTGCGCACTGGATCCGGAAACAGCAAAAGCAATCCGCGACAGCCGCAAACCCGAAGATGATCACAGCGACACCTGCAGCATGTGCGGCAAATTCTGCGCAGTGCGCAGCATGAACAAAGCGCTGGCTGGAGAATACATCGATATTCTGTAATGATCTCTCAGCAAAGAATCTCGTTTCATCAGATTCTCGGAGCGCTTCGTAAATAACAAACGGCATTTCCTGTATATAAAACAGCCGCGGCTGGAAATCCCCATATTTAAAGGATTTCCCGGCCACGGCTGTTTTTGTTACTTTTATCTTACGTCCAGAACCACAGCATCAGCAGAATGATAACTGCAAAGCCGATCACATACGCGCTTCCTATGAGCAGCGTACTTTTCAGCGCTCCCATAATATACCACCGGCGTTCCTGCCGGGTCAGCTGTTCCTCCGGCCGCACTTCCTCTTCCTCGGGAACGTGCTCATCCGGATCATGAATCAGTTCGTGTCGTAAAGATGACATACCACATAATGTCCTTTCTCAACTTCCTTCTGTACCGGAACCTCATTCTTACACCGCTCCGTGCAGTACGGACACCGCGTATGGAATTTGCATCCCGCCGGCGGGTTGGCCGGAGAAGGAATGGAACCCTCCAGCACAATACGGTTCATCTTGATGGTAGGATCCGGAATGGGGATAGCGGAAAACAGTGCCTTGGTATAAGGATGCAGCGGATTTCTGAAAATATCATCCGTCTCCCCGTATTCCACCAGATTACCCAGATACATAACGCCTACCGTATCGGAAATATGCTCAACAACCGAAAGGTCATGTGAAATAAACAGATACGTCAGTTTATACTTCTCCTGCAGATCATTCAGCAGGTTGATGATCTGTGCCTGGATCGACACATCCAGTGCAGATACCGGCTCATCACATACCACAAACTCCGGATTGAGGGCCAGAGCGCGGGCAATACAGATACGCTGGCGCTGGCCGCCGGAAAATTCATGGGGATACCGGTCTTTATGGAAAGGCTGCAGTCCGCAGTTGTCCATAACCTGATCGATATAATCATTAAACTCTGCCTTCGGAACCAGATTGTGTTCACGCACCGCCTCACCGATGATCTCACCGATGGGCAGACGGGGAGAAAGGCTGGAGAAGGGATCCTGGAAAATGATCTGCATCTTCGTACGCAGGGAACGCATCTCCGAATTGGACAGGTCATAAACCTCTTTGCCGTTAAACAGCACCTGTCCGCCTGTTTTTTCACCGGAAAGCCGGAGAATGGTACGTCCCGTGGTGGTCTTGCCGCAGCCCGATTCACCTACAAGACCCATGGTGGTACCTCTTTTCAGATTGAAAGTAACACCATCCACCGCCTTCACATATCCTGTCACTCTGGAAACCATACCTCCCTTGATCGGAAAATATTTTTTCAGCTGGTTGACCATCAGGATATACTGGGGATCATACGTCAACGGCTCATAATTATCATCAACTACATGCTTTTTCGCAGCCATTTATTTCTCCCCCTTTCCGTAATAGCGATAGCAGCTGACCTTATGTGTAGGAGAAAGACTGATCTCACAGGGATATGCACCTTCACAGCCTTCTACACACATCTCGCAGCGGTCTTTAAAATAACAGTAGTTGGGCATATTGATGGGATTGGGAACCTTACCCGGGATAGAATACAGCTTATCTACCTTCTTGCCAACCACAGGTTTTGATGCCATCAGGCCGATCGTATAGGGATGGGACGGATGGGCAAAAATTTCCTGCGCCGTGCCTTTTTCCACCACACGCCCGGCGTACATAACCACAACATAATCCGCCATCTCGGCAATAACGCCCAGATCATGGGTAATCAGCATGATGGAGGAATTGATCCGGTCCTTCAGCTGGCGCAGCAGATCCAGAATCTGCGCCTGAATGGTTACATCCAGCGCCGTCGTCGGCTCATCGGCAATGATGACCTTCGGATTGCAGGCCAGCGCCATGGCAATTACAATACGCTGGCGCATACCGCCGGACAACTCGTGAGGATACATGTTGTAAACGCCTTCACTGTTGGCGATGCCTACCATCTCCAGCAGTTCAATGGTACGCTTTTTAATATCCTCCTTCGTCTTTCCTTCCCCGTCATGAAGCTCGATGACCTCATCCACCTGTCTTCCGATACGGAATACGGGATTTAAGCTGGTCATGGGCTCCTGGAAAATCATGGATACATAGTTGCCGCGGATCTTCTGCATTCTCTCGGTAGGTGTTTTCGTCACATCATAAGCCTTATCGCCCAGGTTCAGACGGATCTCACCTTCCACGACCTGTCCCTGCGGACGCTGTACCAGCTGCATCAGAGACAGGCTGGTGACGGACTTGCCGCAGCCGGACTCTCCCACGACACCCACTGTCTTGCCGATGGGCACATCAAATGTCACGCCATCCACACTTTTTACCGTACCCGCATCCGTAAAGAAATACGTATGCAGGTTATCAAATTCAACCGCATTGGCAGGATCGTGCATGGTTGTCAGATACTCTGACTCGGGCACATTTTTGCGTTTGCGCTTTTTTTCATATTCGTTGGTGATCTTTCTGTTCTCCCTGGAAATCCGGCGGGATTCTTTCGCGGAAAGATAACCTTCTGCATTTTTCTTAGCCATATTTTCTGCCTCCCTTACCGTTTCATCTTGGGGTCAAACGCATCGCGCAGACCGTCGCCTACAAAGTTGAAGCCCAGCACGGCAATCAGCAGACAGATACCGGCGGGAATCCAGATAAACCAGTAATGCGTCATAACGAAAGCATCATTGACGTCTGTAATAATATTGCCCCAGGAAGCGAAGGGGAATTTAACACCCAGTCCCAGGAAGGACAGCGTCGCTTCCATGATAATGGTTGAACCGAGACTCATGGTACACGTAACGATCAGCTGGGGAATAACATTGGGAATCAGATGTCTGAAGATACGTCTGCTTACCCGGATACCGCAGGCTTCCGTTGCCGTCATGAATTCCTGCTCACGAAGGGACAGGATCTGTCCGCGGACAAGACGTGCGATGGAAGGCCAGCCCAGGAAGCCCAGGATCAGCATCAGATACAGCATACGGACCTGAGGATCCACCTTCATGGCATCCATGGCAGCACCGATGATGATCATCAGAGGCAAAGACGGAATACAGTAGAAAATATCCACAATACGCATGATCAGGTTATCCACCCATTTACCGAAATAACCCGCAAGTCCGCCCAGCAGCACGCCCAGAGCAGTTTCAATAAATACAACGATGAAACCGATGATCAGAGATACTCTGCCGCCGTACATCAGACGGGTCAGCATATCCATACCGTTTTTATCGGTTCCCAGAGGATGAGCCTTACAGGGTTTTACGTAGCTGTCATAGACATATGTCTGTGTTCCCCGCTTTACAGACCAGCTGGTGGTATAGGCATCGTAGGAAAGGTCATACACATATTCCTGACCATCCTCATCAGTAAATTTAAACTCTTCGGAGTCTGCATTGATCGCTTCCTCCAGCTGTTCCTTAAAGAGTCTGCTCACCGTCACATCAGCAGAGACCGGAGACACGATGAACCGGCTGATATAAGCAAGAACATTGCTTCCCTCCAGAAGATTGCCGTCTTCATCCAGTGTATATTCTTTTCCTTCTGAAGTAAAAGAAGCCTCTCCATTGGTATAAGCCTTCAGAGCATCATATTTTAAAACGAACGAAAGATCGGAATTTTCAGCATTAATAATATCCTTGAACGCAATTGCGATCATCCTGCCGTCTGAGGAAATGGAATAGAAATCCGTACCCTCAGCGGTCAAACCGTAAACAGTATCCTTATATTCAAATGATTCCGCCTGTTTATTCACAGCAAGCTGGAATTTCGCCTGAAGTACACTGTCAAATTTTTCTCCATCCGCTGCAGTGTAGCGAAAATCATTGTTGCGGACTACGCCTGCGTATTCCTTCATCTGTTCTTCATAACGATAGAACTGTTCATCTTCTCCGTAAGGACTGATAAATCCGCCCACGAAGGAGAAAAGGAACATTGCGATCAGCATGACCATACCGATTACCGCCAGACGGTTCCTCAGAAACCGTTTTACAACCATGGCCCCCGGAGAAAGAACCTTAACACGGCGGTCGTCATTCAACGAAAGCTGTTCTTCTTCAGGTGTATTATCCCTGATCTTATCTTTATTATCACTCATGACAGGTTTTCTCCTTTCCTAGGCTATACGTACGCGCGGATCAACCACAGCGTATAAAATATCGGAAATCAGGTTGCCTGCCAGTGTCAGCACTGCCATAAATGTCATGTAAAACATGAAGAAAGGAATATCGCCTGCAAGCATGGCCTGATAGGATGTATAACCGATTCCGTTAATACCAAACAGCGTCTCTGTGATCAGAGCACCGGAAAACAGACTCGGCAGAGAACCGCCGACGATCGTTACCAGCGGAATCAGCGTGTTGCGGAATGCATGCTGGTAAATGACCTTTTTCTCCGACAGACCTTTGGCGCGGGCTGTACGAATATAATCGGCATTGAGAACCTCCAGCATATTGGTACGGGTATACCGCATCAGCGAACCTACCGAAACGATAACCAGTGTTGCAATGGGCAGAACCAGATGATTGGCTTTGTCAAGGAACTGTCCCATGGCATCAAGCTGCGCATAATCACGTCCTACAAGTCCGTAGAGATCGAACCATCCCAGTTTTACGGAAAAAATCAGCTTCAGTATGGTAGCAAAAAAGAATGTGGGCAGGGAAATACCGATCAGTGCACCTGCAGTGATGGCATAATCTGCACGTGAATACTGTTTTGTGGCAGCAATCACGCCAAGGGGAATCGCAATCAGCAGTTCCAGTACAAATGCAATTGCACCCATAACAAAAGAAAGCCAGATGACATCATTGAACTTCTCCAGTACAGGTACGGTAAACTTCCAGCTGTCCCCGAACTCACCTCTGACAGCATCGGAAAGCCATGTCAGATAGCCGGGAATAATGCCCTTATCAAGACCATAAGATGCATTCAGCTGATCAAGCCATTCTTCATAGGGTTTTGCTCCGGGCTGCTGGGCAAGCTGCATTGCCATATTTTCCACATAGGAAGACGGAAGGCATCTCAGCAGCGTATAAATAATAAAAGTGACGCAAAACAAAATCCCTATAGACAAAAGAATTCTTTTGACGATATATTTTCGCATGCGGTTATCATTCCTCTCTAACAATCCCTTCCGGATTGTGATTATTCGCACTTTAAACTTACAAATAAGGTAACTGTTCAGAGCCAGCCTCGAAAACACGGTGTGTTTCCTCGGTGCGGCGTATCCGCCAGATAGATTCATAGAGTAACAGGCTTGTGAATGCAGGCATTCGTCGCCTGTTATCGTATGAATCTGCCTGGCTCTGAACAGTTACAAAATAAGGAACCGTTCCCGCAAGGGAGCGGTTCCTCTGACAGGACAGGAGACCCTGACGGTCTTCTGCATCAATTCATCTCACTGTAACATCAAGTATTTCACTTTTGTACGCATTTGATACGTACCGGGACTTATTTTGTACCGGGATTATTTGACTGCAATATTTTCAATTTCAGCAGTCCATCCCCAGTAAGGTGTCATATCCTGAGGCAGTGTGGATGTATCAATACGTTCGCTTGAGAACAGGTAAGCTTCTGAACGCTGGTAAACAGGAAGTTCAACGCCCCAGTCCATAATGATTTCCATAGCTGCTTTGTAAAGTCCCTTACGATAGGACTGGTCTGTAGACTGACGTGCATCCATGATCAGAGTATCAAGATCTTCATCAGCGATCTGATAGTAGTTTGTAGATCCATTGCTGTGATACAGCTGATACATATCGGGATCGGAAGATGCCTGCCATGCAGCACACCACAGTTCTGCTGCACCTGACTGATAGGATGCAAACAGATCGGATGCCTGAGCCATATCGTTAACAGTTAATGTCATACCGATTGCTTTGAATGCATCTGCAGCATTCTTCAGGATCAGGAAGGAAGGGTGATCGCCTACGCCGTCTGCACCGATGTTAACGGTGTACTCCAGTTTTGCACCTTCGGGAGCAGCAGTAACCTTGCCGTCTTCTACAGTGTAGCCTGCAGCTTCGAAGTAACCCAGAGCAGCCTTCTTGGCAGCTTCATACTTGTCTTCCGCCTTCATATCGGATGTATAGATTGCATTGCCGTCCACATCAACGGAGTATGCTACCTGATAACCATCATCTGTTACCTGAGGAGCTGCCCATGATGTATTGGAGATCGGATAGTTGATAACGGATGCAGTATCACCATAGTAGGAGTCGATACCTTCATCGCGGTAAGCTGCGATCAGAGTTGCGATACCTTTACGCAGGTTTTTGGATGCATCAGAAGCAGGATCATCGCCGACCTTTACATTCTTGGCTGCGATACCGATATAACCGTATCCGCGGTAATCGATCAGTTTTGTAGTGATCCTGCTGCCGTCCAGTGAATCATCGCCGCCGTTGTATTCAGCGATCTGTTTTGCAGCATCTGTAGAGTAGGAAGGAGCGGAAACATCGATGGTACCTGCATCGATACCTGCGATCTTATCAGCTTCCTGTGTTTCTTTTACATTGACATATTTTGTCTTGGGTTCACCCTTGTAGTAATTGGAGTTTGCTTCCAGGTAAACAACACCGTCAGAGTATTCCTTGAAGGTGTAGGGACCTGCACCCATGGGAGTTTTTGTCTTTTCACGAACGATGGACAGGTCACCCTTTGTGAAACCAAACTTGTTGTTGTCGTAATCATACTGTGCTTCATCACCGTAGTAGTGCAGAGGAGCAATGGGCTGAGCCAGGTTGTAGATCATGGTAGCATCCAGTTCGGAGGTTACAATACGTAAGCTGTAATCATCCACTCTCTGGATACCTGCAACGTGATCTGCTGACTTACCTGTTTCAACACCGATGCTGTATGCATCATAGTCGTTCATCAGATCAAACAGGCTTGAACCGGCTGATTCTGTTCCTGATAAGGAAGCCAGATCCCATTCGTAAGCTTCGCACATGGCATTGAAGAAATCAGCTGCAGTAGCATCTGCTGCCAGACCGGAGAAGCCCCAGTTGCCTGCAGCACCTGCCACATCGCCTTCTTCATTGTATCCGCCTTCTACACAGTAATCAACGATTTCCTGAGCAAAAGCAGCGCCTGCCTGATCCAGATCTTCCCAGAAAGCTTTCTGCTGATCTTCTGTCCAGTAGGTATAGTCGGTATTGTCACGGCCGGCTGCAACCAGCAGGTTGAATAAAGTATCCATACCGCTGCGGTATTCCTCCAGACCCTGAATCGGTGCGGAATACAGAGTGGAAGAACCGTCATAGGAAGGATCCAGCAGTACATACAGAGTGAAAATAAAGTCATCAATATCTACAGCTGTTCCATCAGCGAATTTGAGATCGTCGCGCATCTTGATGTCATAAGATACGGTTCCGTCGCTGTTTTCCGTAACTTCAATATCAGCGGGACCTGTATAAGTGTACTCAGTGCCGTTATACTCACGTGTTTCGCCTTCGATACCTTTCAGAACAGGGTTCGATACACGGTCCGTATACATCATGTAGATCTGAGTCAGATCAACGATACCCTGATCTGCTGCAGATGCTGCAAAGAAAGGTGAGAATTTGCTCTCAAAACCAGTGTCAGCAGCCACCAGTGTGTCATTGCCGGATGATTCGGAAACCTTGTTTGTTTCACCGCCGGCTGTCTCATTGCCGCCGTCTTTTTTTCCGCCGCAGCCAATCAGCAGACAGCTGCACATAGCGGCAACAAGAATGAATGCCAGTAATTTTTTAGCATTTTTCATGATATGTCCTCCTTTTCTCAAGCTTCAGGAAAAGAATAAAAAAGGACAGTTCTGAAAGATAATTTATGAAAGGTTTTATCTATGCAGTATATACTGCATAGATAAAGGGGGAACCCCCTTTATCTCCGTATCTGTCCTCTTATGTTCTCCTGTTCCGTTCGCTTTATTATCCTTTTAATTATAACTTATTATGAATTGCTTTGTCAATTATTCATATAAATTTTTGTATTTTTTTACTTTTTAACCTAAAATCCGAATTATAGTCACTCAAATTAACTCTTGAGGATGCCCAGCCGAGTCAGAAAAAGCCGATCCCTTTCGACTGTCTCTGTCCGCCAACGTGCTCTGCCTATGTTTGAATTAACCGTTGTTTCCTGAATGG
>JAQYDI010000065.1 GCA_028724245.1 Lachnospiraceae bacterium | reverse complement strand
TTCTGCAGACTTTCTGCATCCAGTTCTGAATCTTTCACAACAAGCAGCACCTCATGGATTGATGCGGGTAAGATGTAAAAATCGCCAAGCTTCTCTGCAGCATAATCCATAATTGCAGAATTCAGAACTCCAATTGCTCCGTTCCTGTTTTCATGATTGGTAATCACATACATGGGTAATTTCACTTCAAAGTTTTCTTCAGCCGCTTCCGGAATCCCCGGAAGGTCTGTTTCCTCATCGTTAAGGATGCACTGCACAATAAGCTCGTTCAGAATCTCCGGAAGCGGACAAAATCGCGGAGGATAGATACGGAATGTATTTTCCATGGCTGTTTTATGCAGAACCTCCATGTTGATGCCATATATCTCCATCAGATCCTCTGTTACAGAAGCAGTCATTTCCCCTTCGTTCTCAATACTGCATAAACGAATATAGTAAATCACTGCAAGATCTGTTTCCTCCAGAATCGTATGCGGCAGTCCTTCTAACCGTTTCTGATTATACTCAGCATTGACCAGCCTGCACGCAATATGATCTTTTACCCTTTTGAAATCAGTAATCATGGTAGTATCACATTCCAGATGGGAGTTATTCCGCATTTCAATAATGTCCCGGATCAGCTCTTCCATCAAATAACCATCCTGGTAACATTTGTAAAACTGATTCAGATAGATACTCGGTGCAATGCTGCTGTCATCCCGGATAATAATTGCATCCAGCACCGTGTCGTTGTTTTTAATGATCTGCTCAATGCCCACCCTGTAATCCGGAAGCGCTTTCTTTACTTCCATACATACCATTTGTTTAAATTCCTCATACGTGTAAGTCTTTGTTTCCATTTTTTTCCTCCTGAGTTATATTTGATTGCTTACGCACTTAACATGGAGAAAAAACGGTAAATTTTCAATTACTTTTCCAACGTGTTCAAATGCCCATTTCCTCTCAAAAATCCCGAATCGGGATACAATACCGCATCTGATTCTACAGAAAACAGGCCTCTTCAAAACTGGTAAAATCAATTGACAGAATCAAAAAACATTCACCGATGACAGGAGGATTCACAGAATATGAACAAAGATCGAATGATCCCGACATGGCTTCAAACCCTGTATTGGGGCATCTACCACTGGATCAGATTTGTCAGATGGATCAGCTGGAAATAAAAGAAAAAGGTCAGATTTTTTCTTTTGCTGTACGGAAAGAAAAGATAAGTGCTGTCGATCCCTGCAGACAGTCTCTAAGCTCTCAGTAACCGGCTCCTGAAGACACAGATTTCAAATTCCGTATAGCTTATTACGGAATTTATTCCGCAGCTGTTTCAGCAAGGATTTTCCAGCTTACCGGGAATACGGATATCTGCACGCATTGGACAGCATCAATAAATTTACAGCATACGGTATATCCATATTTCATAACAGAAAAGTGTTTTCAGGTGTATCTGCAGAAGCAAAAGCACTTTAAAAACACTTTAACCACATCAGAAATGTGTGAAAAGCACTCTATAAACACTTTGCTTATGAAGTTAAACACTTCAAAAGCACTTTAAGAAACAAGGAAAGTGAGGAACGCTATGAACGCAAATAAAAATCTTACAAAAAAATCACCCGCTAAAGATGAAATCTATTTTATCGGTTTTGATTCTGGATTCGGCCATGTAAAAAGCAGCAAGAAACAATGCTTTCCGGCAGGTGTGAAACTGGATTCCGCAAATAGTTCCATTACCGGTACCAGTAATACGTTGGAACTCAATGGGATCAAATATGCTTTTGGCACAGAAGTTGAGCAGATGATCGAGGACAAATCACAAAACGCTGATATGCTGATCCAGCTGCTGGCCTGCATTGCAGAAGATGCCGTCAAAAAAGGGATCGGTAAAGATCCCGGCAGCAACGGGATGCCGCGAAAAATTAAAGCAGCACTTGGAATCGGAATGCCCCTCAAATACTACGGCAATAAAAAGCTGAGAGAGGCCTATATCAAATATTTCTCAGAAAAATTTAAAAACAATGTCTTCCGGTACGCCGGAGAAGTATTTGATATTACTTTTGTGTATGTCAAATGCTATCCCCAGGCATATGCCGTATACAAAGTGAATAAAGATAAGCTGACGGATCAGGAATACATCATGATCGACATCGGTGCCAATACCATCGACAGTTTAAAAGTGGTGAATGGACATCCGGCCGAAGGCAGCCTCTTCACATTCCGCAAAGGTGTCAATCACCTGCTTGATGAGATTCGGGATGAACTGGAAACCGAGGGGATCCGTCTGAGCCGCGAAACCTTAACCGATATCATTATTCACGGCAGGAAGATCCGTCACAAACGTGCGGATTTCATTCAGACTGTCTGTATTTCACACGCCGACAAATTCATCTCGGAAGTAATCGGTACACTGAAACAGAAATATGACCTTTCCTTACCTGTGATCTGGATTGGCGGCGGATATCAGTTTATGAAAGACTATATTAAAAAGGATGCGGATATCTTCACTGTTGAAGAATTTGACACATTTGCCAACGCAGATGCATACGAAGTGCTGGTAAGGGCAAATTATGCAAAAGACCTGAAACGGCCTGCATAACCGATCTCTGGAAAAGATGGTGAATCTTGACATGCGAAAAACTACAAGAACGGAAATCAAAGAAAAAGAACGGCGTAATTTTACTTTCATCACGACCAGAGAAAAGCACCGCAGAGCCTATCTCTATTACCTGGAACACGGTACATCCGAGTATCTGGTTGATTGCATTCTTGCAAAAGAAGAAGGAAACCCGGAAATCCCAGATGGGCAGGAATTCCAGAACCTATACCAGAAGATCGGGGATTTGCAGAAGAAACTGGATGATATCGAGCAGTTGCTTCTTCAGATTGTCGAAGGAAACATTTTTTCCAATACAGATGTGGATAACCCAGGTTCTGTGGTCTTCCCAAATCCTGCAGAAACTGATGCGAACGGGATTGCTCAACAGGATCACGGAGCATCAGCGCAACTCACAGACGATGATTTCGATGAGTTTGAAAACTGGAATTTTTGAATATGTGAGCAGAACAGCTCTGAAAGAAAGTTTTCTTCAGGGCTGCTCATGCGTTATGACATTGTGTATTTGTAGAAAAACACGGTCAAAGATTCTCATATTAATTTCATCAAAATCCAAAATAAGGAACACAAAAAATGACCTCCCAATCAACCAACACAAACCGCTGCTTCAATGTGCTTGACATACAGAAAATCAAGTCTGAAGCAGTATTTCGCGCATATTTTGAACACAATTTCAGATTAAAGGAAGTGGAAAATGCAGATCCCGCTTTGACTCCTCTGAACGAAGAACTGATCCGAATGGACATGGATTCCAATGGCAGCCGTCTTTCCTATTACAAAGCCTTTCTAAAACGAATCCGGGAATTGCCTTACTATCAGAATCACAGCGTCCGTAAAAATGGCGTATACGGATTATCAGTTGTAATTTCATTTTCAAGGGAAGCTGCTGCTGCCATTGATATGGCATCATGGAAAGAAAAAAGCATTGGATGGCCTGAAAAAACCTTTAATGTTGCACCTGATGGCAAGAGTAATATCATCAGTGCTGTGTATCATGCAGATGAACCTGGAAATGTGCATTGTCACGCTGTTATTATCCCCATAGACGAACGTGGACGGCTTAATGCTTCCAGATTCACTGACGGACCTGTAAAGCTATCTGATCTCCATTCAACATTAGCTCAGGGAATGGAAGATCTGGGATTAGTGAGAGGTATTCCCAACAGTCACGCCAAACACAAAACCATTCAGAAATTATATGGCGAGCTGGATAAAGCACTTGCTGACATTCCCCAGCCTTTCGAAGGAGAAAGTGCATTTACCTACCGGCAAAGAGCACTGAATGAACTGCAGACAGCCTGGCTGGTTAACAAGAAACGAATCGACAACGAAAAACGTGCCGCAATTGAATTTCAGTCCGGTTTATCCAATCTGGAAAGAGAAGCCATCCAAAAGGAATATGATTCTGCAGCAATCGAAATGGAAGAACATATTGCATCACTCCGACAGATGGAATCCAGCCTGTAGCACAAAATCAAAATTCTCAAGGAAACCGAACAGCATATGACACAGAGCCTTCAATGGCTGGATCAGGAAAACCTGGAAGAGATTCAAATGAAATTGATCAAATATGAGGATCTGTGCAAAAAAATGGAGTTCCTTCAGCAGAATTATCCGGAACTGTCCGAAGAGCTGGAACAGATATTCAGCAAAGCAGAAAATACAGTCTCTCAGGAAATCCAGTTCAACGATAAAACAAGCCATAATCCGTGGCGCTCATGAGATATCGAATACCATTTCCGCAAAACAAAAGGAGTCTTCTGACCCCTTTCGTAATTTTATGCCGATCTGTACCCGGAGATTAAAAAGCTATGCAATCTGCCAGACTCCACGCTCTTTCGAGACAAACATACTGTTAATCTGAAGCGTCTGTCTGATCTTTGCTTCCGGATTCCGATTATTTTTAGCTTTCGCATGACCTTTCAGTTCCTGATAAATTTCACTTACATGGGCGGTTCCTCCAAGTCTGCGCAGAGCAGCTGCCACAACATCCCTCCAGGTAGCCATTTTACAGTCCCTGATATCCTTCGTAAACTGTTTCGGCATCTGAAATGCTATCCAATAGGTATCATTCTTCCGGATAATCATCAGATATTCATGCGCAATCGGAACATAGTTCCGATTTGAATAAACCTGATTTCCAGACTGCACATTGTGCTGAATTTTAACGACAATCTGCTGCAATTCCCCGGGTTTCACTATATCGGACAGCATGGAGTAAAACCTGCCATTGCGCCGTACATCCCCCATAAGAATGGACATTCGAGCACCTGGCATCATCGATGCATAATACTTCATAATAACTGCATTTAAGGAAGATATAAATTTCTCCCATGGCATCTGACCCAAATCGCACCGAGATAACTCCCCTGTTGGATCCGGATACATGGCACCTGCGTATGGAATCCCGATTTCCTGCCCATACGGCGGATGCATAAAAATCATATCTGCATCGCAAAATGCAGCAGGGACATCCTCAGATATGACGTCTATGGGCATAATACCGGATCTGACCGGGTTCGGATTCAGATCCGCACCAATATACGGTATCCCCATGTCCCGGCACACATCATATCCGGTCCCTGATCCTGCAAATATTTCAGCAAACTTTTTCACCTTATATTTCCAAATCAAAAAAGCATGAATCCATCCGGTGCAGTTCCCACGGTATTTATTACTGCCCCATTCCTCACAGCGATTCGGGAAAGACAATACGGTTGAATCATTTTCCATTAGCCTGTTTATAATATCATTCCTATTCATATTTCCTCCTTGGCAAACAACATTACTTTTGCTTAAAAGATGAAAAATCACAGAAATGAAATTTGGGGTATGACCAGAATATAAGCAACACATGATATTGAAAAACAAAACCGGCTCATAACAATATCAACAATATTCTCACAGAAACAGGCCAGCAAAAGGGTGTATCTCCTTCACTGGCCTAAAACATTCTCATTGGCCTAAACCATCCATATATTGGCCTAAATCGTCTATGTATTGGCCTAAAATGGTCTGGAACTGATTCGTTTTTCTCAATAATCTGCCTGAATATCATATATCTTCTTATATTTCTTTATAATCCCACCGTGAATTGGCCTAAAATTGGCCTAAAAACGCAAAATCAGGGGTTCCAAAAACCTTTAGGAACCCCTGATTTTAAGCTGGAATCTTAATTATTCAGCTGT
>JAQYDI010000064.1 GCA_028724245.1 Lachnospiraceae bacterium | reverse complement strand
TGCCTCACAAATCTATATAGATAAAACGGAATTGATTAAGTATACAAATCTTGTATTAAAGACCGAGCAGAAATTTATATGTGTAAGCAGACCCAGAAGATTCGGAAAGTCAATGGCGGCTAATATGCTGGCAGCTTATTACGGAAGAGATACAGACTCCAGGAAACTGTTTGAGAAACTCAAAATAGGGAAAGATCCTTCTTTTTTGAAACATTTGAATCAGTATAATGTGATATTTCTGAACATGCAGGATTTTTTCAGCCGGACACATAATGTAGATAAAATGAAAATACTGCTGGAAAAAAGTTTGCTCAGAGATCTGATGAGAACTTATCCGGATTCAGACTATCTGGATGAAACAGACTTGATAGGGGTTTTACAGGATATTTATGCAGAATTCAAGATCCGTTTTATTTTTATAATTGATGAATGGGATTGTATTTTCAGGGAAAATAAGGATGGTTCGGAGGCTCATAAAACGTATCTGGATTTTTTACGAAATCTCTTAAAAGACAGGTCATATGTTGCACTGGCATACATGACAGGAATTCTTCCTATAAAGAAATATGGGTCGCATTCGGCACTGAACATGTTCGATGAATTTTCCATGACAAATCCGAAACAGCTTGCAGAGTTTGTAGGTTTTACGGAGTCAGAAGTGAAAGGTTTATGTAATCGGTACGGAATGGACTTCGAAGAGACCAGGCGGTGGTATGATGGATACCGTTTTGAAAATGAGGAGCATGTGTACAGTCCCCGGTCTGTGGTCAGTGCAATGCTCAGCAGGAGTTTCGACAATTACTGGAATCAGACGGAAACGTTTGAGGCACTGAGAGACTACATTGTTATGAATTACGAGGGTCTGAAAGATACGGTGATCGAACTGCTGGCAGGGGAACATAAAAAGATAGAAACCGCTTCTTTTAGCAATGATATGACAACATTTTCTTCTGCAGATGATGTATTGACGTTACTGATCCATCTGGGTTATCTGGGATATGATTTTTCCTCAAAGGAAGTATTTATCCCAAATTCGGAGATTGCTTCGGAATTTGTAACGGCGATTCAGGGTGCAGGCTGGGAAGAGGTGATAAAGGCTGTGAAAAAGTCGGACCAGCTACTGAAAAATACCTGGAATAAAGATGCAGAGGCAGTTGCAAAAGGAATTGAAGAAGCACATTTTGAAACTTCCATATTAAAGTACAATGATGAGAATTCTCTGGCCTGCGTGCTGTCACTGGCATATTACAGTGCGAGGGCATATTACACGGAGATCCGCGAACTGCCGACCGGGAAAGGTTATGCAGATGTGGTGTATCTGCCCAGAAAGAATCATATGGACAAACCGGCCATGATCACTGAATTGAAATGGAATCAATCCGCAGAAGGAGCAATCGCGCAGATTAAGGATAAAAAGTATATCAAAGCTCTGGAGGAATATCAGGGAAATATGCTGCTGGTGGGTGTAAATTACGATAAGGAAAGTAAGAAACATCGGTGTGTAATTGAAGAAGTTTGCAGGAATAATGGAAACATTAAAGCTTTCAGCTGATCAGGCTATGGATGCATTGAGAGTTCAGGCAGAAAAAAGAATTGAAATCAGTAAAAAATTGTAAATAGTTTGTTATCATAATGAACTTATAAAGCGACCCCGGAGGCCAATGTCTCCAGGTGTTTTTTATATAATGGGAAACTGTGTTTCCTCGGTGTGGCGTATCCGCCAAATAGATTCATAGAGTAACAGGCTCGTGAATGCAGGCATTCGTCGCCTGTTATCGTATGAATCTGCTTGGCTCTGAACAGTTACTATTAAAAAATTTTCATAACATTGTAATATCTGCGAAACTTACGGTACTATATAGGTAAGAATACAATTATTGTAATTGTTCAGACAAGAAGGGATGTAATGGAAGATCAGGAAATTATCGCTTTGTTTGGATCAAGATCAGAGCAGTTTCTGAATTCTCTGTCTCAGCCGGATCGGGTCATGTTTATGAAAAGGTACTGGTTTGCAGAATCGGTGCCGGAAGCAAACGTCAAAAACGGCTGAAAAAGCTGTGCCTGACTGCAGCAGGTGTTTGTCTGGTTGTTGGGTCAGTGCTGTTTGCCTGTCTGAATCAGTCGCAGTCTGTTACGGTATATGCTTATGGATCCAATCAGCA
>JAQYDI010000063.1 GCA_028724245.1 Lachnospiraceae bacterium | reverse complement strand
TTGGCTCTGAACAGTTACAAAGTTTATTAATCATTGCTTATGAATATCTCAGAAAATCAGATGAGGCTCAGAGATGAAAAAGACAGGTATCCATGGACTTTTTTGGTATTTACGAGGCTTATTCGGAAGGTTCGGGAGAAGAAAATATGATAGATTGAGGTGTTGTAATATGGCAGATGAAGCGGATCTTCGCAAATTAAAAAGGACAGACCTTCTGGAGATGCTGATCGAGCAGAGTAAAGAGGTTGAAACTCTGAAAGGGCGGATTCAGGAGCTGGAAGGGAAACTTTCGGACAGGACGATCCAGCTGGACAAAGCCGGGACTATCGCAGAAGCTGCATTTCAGATGAACGGTGTTCTGGAAGCAGCACAGGCAGCCGCTCAGCAGTATCTTGACAACGTCAAACTGCTGAGCGAACGTCAGGAATCAATCTGTGCGCAGAAGACGGAAGAAACAGAAGCTTATGTGAATAAGCTGAGGACAGATACGGAGACGGCCTGCAGTGAGAAAGAAAGAAGTACAGCAGACAGATGTTCCGCCATGGAGATGGCTCTCAAGGAACGCTGCGACCTGATGAAGGAAGAGACAAAGGCAAAGTGCGACGAACTGGAACAGACTACACAGAGCCGGTGTACGGAGCTGGACGAGACCACAAAGGCCAGATGCACGGAACTGGAAGAAAGCACAAAAGCAAGATGTACGGAACTGGAAGAAAGTACAAAAGCAAGATGTGCACAGCTGGATGAGGATACAACCAGCAGATGTACGCAGCTGGAACAGGAAACCAGTGAAAAGTGTGCGCAGCTGGAGCAGACAACCAGCGAGAAGTGTGCACAGATGGAACAGCAGACCAGTGAAAAGTGTGCACAGCTGGAGCAGGAAACCAGTGAGAAATGTGCACAGATGACCAAAGACAGCGAAGAAAAAAGCGCTGCCCGCATACGGGAAGCGGAGGATTACTACCGCACCATGACAGAAAAAGCGGAGCGGGATGTGGAGACACGCTGGGCGACACTTTCACAGCGTCTGGAGGACTTCTACCGTGCGCATGAAGGGCTTCGTGAATTGCTGACGGCAAATGGCGGTATTCAGAGAGAAGAAGCATGAAAAAGAAAAAAAAGAACCTGACAGTGCCTCCGGTTGAACAGCTGGAAACGGAACTGAAAAGAGAACGCTACCGGATCAGTTACGGAGCTACTCTTCGGAGTACGATCTATGCACTGATTACAGTTGCGGCGGCTGCGGTTCTCGTAGCCACCCTGCTGTTGCCGGTACTTCAGATATACGGTTCCTCCATGACACCGACACTGGTGGACGGCGACATTGTGATATCTCTGAAGGAATCAGACCTTCAGAAACAGGATGTCATCGCATTTTACTACAATAACAAGATACTGGTAAAACGTGTCATCGCAAGAGCAGGAGAATGGGTGGACATCGACGAAGAAGGGAACGTCACAGTCAACGGCGAACTCCTGGACGAACCCTATGTACAGGATAAAGCACTGGGAGAATGTGACATCGAACTGCCCTATCAGGTACCGGAAGGAAGACTGTTCGTAATGGGAGATCACCGTTCCGTATCGGTTGACAGCCGTTCCTCATCGGTAGGTTGTGTATCGGAGGAACAGATCGTAGGGAAACTGGTATTCTGTATCTGGCCCATGAAACAGTTCGGCAGAGTTCAATAAAAGCGGGCAGCACAGAAAAAACGAAGCAGATATGTGAAACAGCAAATAATATAAAAACAGAAAGGGAGGTGTTTTTATGGATTCCTCATTACTGGAACGTGCAAAAGCGTTTCTGCGTGCGCAGAGGAAAAAAAGCATATGGTATCGGACCATGTGCGGACTGGCAGCAGTTGTGGTATTCGTCACAACGTATATGCTGATCCTCCCTGCAATCACAATGGAAAGAGATACTATTTGCGGAAAGACAGAGCATAAACACACAGATGAATGTTATGAAACAATAACGATTGATCCACCGAAAGTATTAAACTGTACGAAAGACACACTGGAGGTCCATAAACATACAGACGCATGCTATGACTCTGACCATAATCTGATCTGCGGATACGCAGACTTTGTCATTCATACCCATGATAAAAACTGTTATGACGAGGACGGAAAGCTTGTCTGTACACTCCCCGAAATCAAAGAACACAGGCATACTGCGTCCTGCTATCAGGAAGAAAAGAAACTGATCTGCACAAAAGAGGAATCAGAAGGACACAAGCACACAGCAGACTGCTATAAAAAAGAAAAAGACAGCCTGCAGTGTACAAAAGAAGAACATACACACAATGAAGAATGCTATGACGAGAATGGAAATCTTGTCTGTACAAAAGAAGAGCATACACATGATGATTCCTGTTACACATGGAAAGATGTACTGATCTGCAAAGAGCAGGAAAGCGAAGGCCACAAACACACCGACGCCTGCTATGAAACAGTAAAGACACTGATCTGTGACAAACAGGAAGCATATCCCCATACCCACACTGACGCCTGTTATAAAGACGGCAAACTGGTATGCGGACAGCTGGAAACGAAAGAACATCAGCATACAGCAGACTGCTGGAAAGCAGACGGCGAAGCGGTAACGGAGAAAAAGCTGATTTGCGAAATAGAAGAACATGAACATAGTGAAGAATGTTATAAGAAGGAAACGGAAGACGAAGGAGAAGATGGTGCCAATGCAGTGATGCTGCTGGATGATGATGGGGGAAATGACGGAGAGAGTGTGGATGCGGCGGCACCGAATACGTTGCCGGTGACTAAACTTTCCGGCGATGAGACGAAGTATGATTCAGAAACAGATACGTTTAAAACAAAAGTGAGGATTGACTTCCAGTTTACTTCGGAAACAGGAAAGCCTGCAGCAGGTACTGTATATACGTATACTTACCCTGAGGGAATTGTAATTCCAGATGCTGTAGTGAATAAAGGAGCTCAGAATCTTTACGACGGAGATAAGCTTGCCGGTACGTATCAGTTTATTAAAAATGCGGATGGAACTTATTCTGTTCAGGTTATTTTCAATGAAAATTATGTAAATGAATCAGGTGATACGGTTACCGGTTATGTTCAGTTCGAAGGAAGCTTTAGCAAGGAAGACATGAATGAAAAGGGCGATATTGTTGTGGGAGGAGACGACGTTGTTGTTCTGGTTCCCGGTGAAGATATTACCTATCCTAAAGATGAAACAGAAAGCTATGACATTGATGTCAGCAAAAGTGGCAGCTGGGTACAGGACGGCGACAAACTGGTTTATACCGTTTATGTTCGTACAACAAAAGGCACACCGGATCCTATTAACTTTACTGATATACTTACTGTGCCTGAGGGGCTAACAGTAGATGAACCGACTGTAGAAGTGAAGAAGTATGTTAGACACATTTATGGCGAATACAGCCAATCAGATGCAACTGAAGGAAGTATAGTTTCTGCATCGAACTATACATATTATGACGGCACAATATCTATGACACTGCCTGGTCTTTCTATATTAACTGATCAGACACATGGCAATTATGATACATCGCATAGTGATTATGAATTTTACATTATTACTTATACTTATCCTATAACTGATCAGACGGTTGAAAGTGTTTCACCTAAAAATAATGTGACTGTCACCGCCAAAGATGACAAGAAAGGGCAGACAGTTACCGATAGTGATAAGTCTACTGTTAATGTAAATAAAGATTTCAGCTATACATTGGATAAAAGTGGTGCAGTGGCTTCTGATAAGCCGGGATATATTAAATGGACTATCACGGTTAATAGTAATGAAGTTGATATTGCAGGAACTATGTTGACAGATGAAATGCTGGGACTTGTCGAGGATAGTGATAAAGATATTGTTATCTATCCCGCTGAAGGTGCTTCTGTAATCAAAGGTGAAGATGATAAGATTACTAAGATTGGTTTTTTAGCGACTGAAAATGGTGCAAATAAAAATAAATATACCATTACCTATTATACCCCTGTGGAAGAAAGCTGGGATGGAACCACTGTAACCAATAAGGCTACGTTGAATTCGAAACCTGATGAGACCGGCGATGAGAAAGAGGCTACAGCTTCTGTAACGGTAAAGGGCGTACAACTTAATAAACAGGGAACCTATAACGGAACCACCAATCAAATTGATTGGACGATTACCGTTAATTCAGGTAACCTGGATATTGCAGGAGCCACTTTAACAGATGAAATGTTTGCTGCTTTATCAGAAACTGATTTTACTATTGAGCCGTCTACAGGATATTCTTTCACAAAAGATGCGGATGGAAAGATTACGGGTATTACTTTTACAGCAGGGGAAGATGGTAAAAATACACAAAGCTATACGATAAAATATTCTACTGATGTAACAGAGAATGAGGATGACACTATTTCTCCTGTTAAGAACCAAGCGACTCTTTCACCGAAGGATGGAACAGATGGAACTCCAATTAGTTCAGAGTCCACTGTTGCTCCGGAGGAGGTGCAATTATCCAAAAGTGGAAATTATGATTGGAATGGTAAAATCAACTGGACAATAACTGTTAATGGTAGTGGAAGAAACATTGCAGGGGCTGTATTGACCGATGAAATGTTTGCTCAATTAACGTCTGCTGATATTACAATCAAGAAGAAAGATGGATGTAATGAAATTGCTGCTGATCTTGATGAGTATACTATCGAAACAGATAAAAATGGGAATATTGCCAGTATTACTTTCAACGCGATTGGTGATACAGGTGTCAATACCAATCAATACACTATAACTTATTCTACAGATGCTTTGCGTGAGTGGAATGATAAGACTGTTCATAACAAATCTAAGCTGACGCTGGATGGTAAAGAGATTCCCGGAACAGCAGATGTTACGATTCCAGGAGATGGTTCTGTGGCCAAGAGCGCAGGGAAAGCAACGGTTTCTGAGGACGGTAATACGCTTACTATTCCATGGACAGTAACACTTACGATTCCTAAAGGTGGTCTTCCTGCGGGGACTACTATTATCGACGATGTAACAAAAAAAGATCAGTGGAATGAAAATAAGAATCAGTGGATGACGCGAAGTCAGATTACCGCATGGGCGACAAACTTTCAGTGGACGGATGACTCTGGTAATGTGGTGGGAGGAACGAATGCATATAATCCACCTCCGGAGCAGGTGACTTTTCTGGCTTCCAATGGCAATACATATACTTATAGACAAATCAGTGAGTACGAGGATCCAGCAGGAGAAGAGAATGTTAATTTTGAAGCACTGACGTATACACTTTTTACTATCCATTTTCCGGAAGGATTGGTGCCTCCGGAAGGGGCTACCAAGCTGACTTTTACCTATTCTACAACATTGGATTTAACAAAAGCTGTTGCAGGTGGGAATAAAGTTTATAATGATATTAAAGTGGGAGGTAAGGAAACCAATGCTGAATATACTTATTATAAGCCGGGTATTGTGAAAACGGATGGAAATGGGAGCACGGATACAACAACCGTCAGCAATGAAGGTACTTTGACATGGAAAATCAAGGCGACTGTTGGTGAGGGGAATGAAAAACTGACTCTGATTGACACGCTGCCTGCTGGTGTAACGTTGGAAAGCCTTCAGTTGAGCGGTTGGGGAAATCTGAATATGGAACTGGCGGTGGCAGATGATGTAATTTCTGGCACAGATTCTACTAATCAGTATAGAGTCAGTGGTACATATAAAGATAATATTATTACATTAAACGTGGAGCCGCAGATGGAGGGTAATACGATTCAGACTGGTTCTGAGTTTACCTTAACAGTAAACTGTAAAGTTAATGATGCGGAGAATCAGACAGAGTCCAAGACATTGACCAACACTGCGAAGATGGAGTTGGATGGTGGGGAGATCGGATCTTCCAGCCAGACGCAGGAATGGACATATGAAAAGGAAGAAATCGTTACAAAAATAGTAGATAAATCAGGTGATTGGGATAATTCCAACCGGATTATGAACTATACAATCGTATTGAACCCTGAAGGGAAAAATCTGGTGGAAGGCTCTGATACTCTGACTCTGATTGATACGATGACCTATACAAATCAGGTATGGTTACAGTGGCCTTTTGATAGTTCAATTGCATATTCTATCAATGCAGCACTGATTCAAAGCAGTGTGAAACTATATAAAGCAGTTTGGGATGAGGAACAGGGAGAATGGGTTGCCGGTGAAGCTGTCAGTGGCTGGAGTTGGACATATGAGGCCAAAACCAGTGAAAACAGCTGGGAAACTAATAAAGCCATCAATACTATTACTGCAGTAGGCATACCGGATAGTACCCCACTGATGTTCCAATATTCTTACCGGATTACCTGTAACGTACCGGATGAAATCGATGGACAGAAAACTTCTTTCAATATAAGTTTAAGTAACACTGCTAAATTGGAGGGAACAAATTATTCAGGTGATCATTCCAGCAGCGATACTAAATGGGAACATTCGAGTGATTCAGCCGGTGTCACTACTGATAAGAGTTATACCTTCTATAAAGTTGAGGCTGGAAATTATAATGTCAGTCTGGCAGGTGCCACATTTAGTGTATACAAGTATGATACATCAACCGGTAAATACGGAGAGGAAGCGGTAAAAACCTATTCTACAAACAGCAGCGGTTCTTTCCATATTACGAGGCAGGAGAAAGACAGCAGCGGAAATGTTACGTTTACTTATGATACTAATACGCTATATAAAGTAGTGGAAACTTCTCCGCCTGATGGCTATAAACTCCCGGATTCTGTTGAAACATATTATTTTTATTTCAGCAGTGCGGAAGATGAAACTTACACTTTACCGGAAAAAATTCCTTCTGGCGCAGTTGATCTATCCAATGAAGCCAGAACGGTTTATGTGGAAAATGTAAAAAATACAACAGAAGTAACGGTGGAGAAAAAATGGCAGGATAAGGATGAAAATCCGATTGAACATAACAATGGCTCTGTAACGATTAATCTGTATCAGAAAACCAGTCAGGAAAGTAGTTCTGGCGGGGGAACGGGTGGAGATGGAATTCCAGTCAATGTTACAGTGGGAATAAAGAATGAAAATGATAGCTATGTTTATGTACAGGATGATCAAGGAACATTGGGAAGTACGCAGACAAGCATTTCTGTATCATCAGGAACGACCATTACAATTAAATTATATTGCTCATGGGCAGATCAAAGTTGGGCGACAAAATGGCAAACCTCTTCAGCAACAGCGAATGGAACAGTATTGTCACGCACAGAAGAAGATGGAGGGAAGACTTATATTTTCACTTATCAAGTATGCGAAGATACAACTATTGATGTTTGGAAAAATTGGGGAGATGAAGCAACTGCAACTGTAACGATAGACAAAACTACGGCAGAAGGAACTACTGATTCAGATGAGTCAGATCAAGATGATAACATCTCTAAGCCTGAAGGAACTTTAGTTGAGACTATTTCTCTTAATAGTGGAAGTGATTGGAAATATACCTTCACCAACCTCCCTCTGACAGGTACAGATGAGTCTGGCAACCCGGTAACCTATTATTACTATATCGAAGAGGTTTCCGTACCGAACTATGACATCAGCTATGATAATAACGGAGGCATCCAGTCTGGTACCATTACTGTAACCAATAAGGCTACGGACAATCCCTCGTACACCCTCCCCGAAACCGGCGGCCCGGGTACACGCATTGCATATACTTTGGGAAGTGTCCTGATGATATTTGCATCAGCTGCTTTCCTGTATATAAAAAAGAAAAGGATGGGAAAGAAAGGAGGACTTAAGTAACACGTTACAACGAAACACACAAAGGTTCAAATCATAAATTAAAGGAGGAACAACATGAAACATATGAAAAAAATCGTCAGTGTATTACTGACAATGGTTATGGTATTTGCTATGACAGCGGTTGCATCTGCAGCGACCGTAACAGTACCTTCTGATGGAATTCTGAAGGATCATACATTTACAGCTTATCAGGTTTTCTCAGGCCGTGAGGAAGGCGGTATTCTGTCCGATGTTCAGTGGGGCAGCGGAATTAACAGTGATGCGTTTCTGGCAGCTTTGAAAGCTGATACAACCTACGGAAGCCTTTTTACTGATTGTACAGATGCAGCTGCTGTAGCAAAAGTGCTGGGAGATAATAATACGAATACAGCGCTTGCCAATGCTGTGGCTGAACTGGCTTATGCGAACAAAAAAGACAGTGGTACTGCACTGACATCCGGTGAGAATGAACTGGCCGATGGTTACTATCTGGTTGTAGATACTACTAAAAATGTGGCAGCAGGCAGTGCATATAATACAGCCCTTCTGCAGGTAGTAGGCGATATTAATATTACTGTTAAAACAGATGCGCCCACTGTAGAAAAGAAAGTTCTGGAAGATGATAAATACAGTCAGGATGGTGGATATGGTCAGGGATATAATGACGTAGCTGATTATAACATGGGAGATGCAGTTTCTTTCCATTTGATTGGTTCCGTACCGGACATGAGCCGTTATGATACCTATAAATACATTTTCCATGATACCTTATCCGCAGGGTTAACATTGAAGGAGGACAGTATTAAGGTTTATGTAGCTTCTGATAAAGCAGGAAATGATAAAACTGAAATTACCGGATGGACAAAAGTGGTGAATGGACAGTCTTTTACAGTTTCTTTTGCTGATCTGAAAACTGTTTCAGGTGTATCTCAGGGCAAATATATCATTGTAGAATATACTGCAACACTGAATCAGAATGCAGTAGTAGGACTGGATGGTAACCCGAATACTGTTTATCTCGAATATTCCAACAAACCGGATCAGAGCGGCAGCGGTGATAACAATACAGGTAAGACACCGGAAGATAAAGTTATTGTATTTACCTATGAACTGGATACCACCAAGGTTGATGGACAGGATAATACGAAAAAACTGGAAGGTGCAGAATTTAAGCTGCACAATGCTGACAACAAGTGGGCAATTGTTAATACTGATGGTAAGGTGACAGGCTGGGCTGATACAGAAGAAGGTGGTGCTACTCTGAAATCTGATGCGAATGGTTTATTCAAAGTAATCGGTCTGGATGATGGTACCTATTACTTAAAAGAAACAAAAGCACCTACCGGTTATAATTTATTAAGCAGTAAGATTACAGTAGTCATTACAGCTACAACAACCAATGGACAGACCTGGACAGATGGACAGGCAAGCAGTGCACTTACCAAATTAGAGGTTACTGCTGATGGTACAGCTGGTACCGGAGATACTTCTACCGGTATTGCAGGTATTACCGTAGCCAATAATAAAGGTAATACCCTCCCCGAGACCGGTGGCATGGGTACCACGATCTTCTACGTTCTTGGTTCTATCCTCGTTCTGGGTGCTGCAGTTCTGTTAATTACCAGAAAGCGCATGGGTGCTCAGAAATAATGTGTTTCGTGTGAGAAGTCCGATTTTCATGGGTCTGTTTTCGTGAGCTTAAGAGCAGATTCCATCACGTTTGCAGGGCGGCGGACCGGCGGGTCTGCTGTCCTGATATGACCCGCATTGTCCGGTGAAGCAGGCCGATTGCCGGTGCGGGCGTATGAACGTATTAATACATGGGGGTGAAGTTTTTGACCCTCATGTATTATAGCAAAACAGGAAATTATTGCAGCAGTAAGGAGAGTTCTATGAAGTCATGGGTTAAGAAAAATCTTTCAACGATCATACTGGTATTGATTTTCCTCGTAGGCCTCTCCTTACTGCTGTATCCGTCAGTCAGTGATTACTGGAATTCTTTTCATCAGTCAAGGGCCATTGCTTCGTATGCGGAGGCGGTGGCGAAACTGGATGATGTGGATTATGAAAAACTGTGGCAGGATGCACAGGAGTATAATAAGACGTTATTAAACAGAGCGGATCGCTGGAATATGTCCGACGAGGAGTGGGAGACGTATTATCAGCTTCTGAATGTCAGCGGCAGCGGGATCATCGGTTACATTGAGATTCCGCAGATCAAGGTGTCGCTGCCCATTTACCATGGGGTTGATGAGGCGGTTCTGCAGATCGCCGTGGGGCATATTGAGGGGTCTTCCCTGCCGGTGGGCGGGCCGGGGACTCACTGCGTTATTTCCGGTCACCGGGGACTGCCTTCTGCCAGTCTTTTTACTGATCTGGATCAGCTGGTGGAAGGGGATATTTTCATGATGCGGGTGCTGGATGAGACGCTGACTTATGAGGTGGATCAGATCCGGATCGTGGAGCCCACCGATCTTTCTTCTCTGGAGATCGAGGAGGGGAAGGATCTGTGTACGCTGGTTACGTGTACGCCTTACGGGATCAATACCCACCGGCTGCTGGTGCGGGGCCATCGGATTGAGAATCTGGAGAATTCTTCCAGCATCCGTGTGACGGCTGATGCGATGCAGATCGATCCGGTGCTGGTGGCGCCCATCGTGGCGGTGCCCATACTGATCCTTCTGATTGGATGGATTCTTATTTATTATCGAAGAAAACGGTAACGATTCTGTGAAACCGGTTTAAGGAGGAGAGAAACGATGCGGATTGGGACTTGTAGTGGAAAATGCAGGGCATTTGCGGGGATGCTGCTGTGCCTGCTGTTATGTGTATCTCTGCTGCCGGTTAAGGCATTTGCCGGGACGCAGGATACGCTGGATGTGAAAGAAGAGGCAGCGCTGACTGTGCAGTATGAGCTGGGCGGCGCGTCGTTTTACCTGTATCGGGCGGCGGATGTGTCTGCTGATCTGGAATTTACTTTGACAGGTGATTTTGCAGGATACCCTGTGGAGGTAAATGGCCTTGACGGCACCGGCTGGAGGGCGCTGGCGGAGACGCTGGCCGGTTTTGCGGTGCAGGATCAGATCACGCCGCTGCGGTCCGGCGTGACGGATGAGGAAGGTTCCCTTGTGTGGAGCAATCTGGAGACCGGTCTGTATCTGGTGGTCGGAGAGCAGATGGAAGTGGATTCGTATGTTTATACGCCCATGCCGTCTCTGGTGGTGCTTCCTTCCCGGGATGATGAGGGCCGGTGGGAGTACGACGCGGTGATCCAGCCCAAATATGACAGGGAAGAGCAGCCGGGCAGTGATATGGAGAAGATCATTCTCATGAAGATCTGGCAGGATCACGGTTTTGAGGACAGGCGGCCGGAGTCGATCACTGCAGAATTATATATGGATGGAACATTGTATGATACGGTCAGTTTAAATAAGGAAAATAACTGGCGCTACGAGTGGAAGGATCTTCCGGCGGGCCATAAATGGACGGCGGCGGAGAAGAATATGCCGGATTGTTACAGTATGACCTGTGTAAAGGAAGGGGAGTATCTGGTGATTACAAACTGCTATCAGCCGGAGACACCTTCCGAAACAGAGACGCCTTCCGAAACAGAGTCTTCTGCTGAGGAAGAGTCTCCTTCCGGTTCGGAGTCATCTGCACCTGCGGGAACGGGTGGTTCCGGCGGTTCGGGAAATGGTTCCGGAGGCGGCGGTTCTGTTCTGCCTCAGACCGGTCAGCTGTGGTGGCCTGTACCGATTCTGGCATTTGCCGGGATTGCGGCATTTACCATAGGATGGGCGCGCCGCAGAGCACGGGAGAATGAAAATGACTGAACATAACAGAAATATGCATCGCAGAAAGAAGGGTAAAGGAACTTTCTGGATGATCGGGGGAATGCTGCTGATTGCTGCAGCATTCCTTTTGACTGCATTTAATATTTATGATGGAATACGGGCTGAACGGGAGGCACAGGGGATTCTGGAGGCGCTGACCGGTGAAATGGCCCGTCAGGGCGCTTCGGGGGCTGCCGGGGAACAGGATGGCGCATCAGGAAACTCAGAAGGAATTTCCGGAGGTATTTTCGGGGAATCCGGTGAAGACGGCGGTCAGGCCGATTATGAACTGTTTCCGGATAAGGAGATGCCTGTGATCCAGGTGGATGGCATCTGGTATGTGGGTGTTCTTGAGATTCCCGCGCTGGATCTTGTCCTGCCTGTTGCGGAGGAATGGAGTTATGGGAATCTGCGGAATGCATTATGCCGTTATTCCGGTTCCCTGTACCGGAACGATCTTGTAATTGCCGGACACAATTACAGGCGGTTTTTCCGCGACCTGAGGCACCTGTCCCCCGGCGCCGAAATCTATTTTACCGATGCGGCAGGCAATCGATTTACCTATCAGGCGGCGTGGACGGAGGTTCTGGAAAGCGATGAAGGGGAAGTGATGACGGAACCCTCGGATGAATGGGATCTGACATTATTTACCTGTACCTACGGAGGGCGGCAGAGATTCGC
>JAQYDI010000062.1 GCA_028724245.1 Lachnospiraceae bacterium | reverse complement strand
GCATGTACGGAGCTGTGTCTGCTTTCTGTAAAAGCAGAGAAGATCGTGTGTAAAAATATGCCGGTCATGCAGATGACGGTGTACGGATGTATTCTGGCCATTTCCTGGTTTGGTGCGCAGATGGTTGTTTCCGAAACCATGACTACCGGTGAACTGATGAGTATGTTCAATTATGTTATGAATATTCTCATGAGTCTGATGATGATTTCCATGATCTTTGTTATGCTGACCATGTCAAAAGCTTCCATGGACCGTATTGCGGAGATCCTGACGGAGCAGGCGGATATTGTGAATCCCGAAAATCCTGTTGAAACCGTAGCAGATGGTTCCATCGATTTCAATCATGTGAATTTTTCCTACCGCAGAGACGGCCAGAATGTGCTGGAAGATATCGATGTTCATATTAAATCGGGCGAAACTATTGGTATTATCGGCGGTACCGGCGGTTCTAAATCTACATTTGTCCAGATGATTCCCCGTCTTTACGACGTATCCGAAGGCAATGTATGTGTCGGCGGTGTCGATGTGAAGGCATATGATCTGGAGATACTCCGTAATGAGGTTTCCATGGTTCTGCAGAAAAACGAACTGTTTTCCGGGACTATTAAGGATAATCTCCGCTGGGGCAATGCAGAGGCATCTGATGAGGAAATCGAGCGGGTTTCCCGGCTGGCGCAGGCAGATGAGTTTGTTCAGACATTTCCTGACAAATACGATACCTGGATCGAGCAGGGAGGCACCAATGTTTCCGGCGGTCAGAAGCAGCGTCTGTGTATTGCCAGAGCACTTCTGAAGAAACCGAAGATCCTGATTCTGGATGATTCCACCAGCGCGGTAGATACGAAGACTGATGCCATGATCCGCAGGGCGTTCCGTGAGGAGATTCCCGATACGACGAAGCTGATTATTGCCCAGCGTATTTCCTCCGTACAGGATGCGGACCGGATCATTGTGCTGGAAGAGGGCCGGATCAAGGGTATCGGAACTCATGAAGAACTGCTTGAAAATAATGAAATTTACCGTGAAGTATATGAATCTCAGGTGAAAGGAGGAAGAGAAGATGAGTAAGAATAACAACTCTGCTCCTGCACATGGACCCGGTCACGGTCCCGGACCTGGACATGGACCCGGCAGGCCCGGCATGAAAGCGGGCATGGCTTCCGGAAAAAGCCCCATGCAGGTTTTTAAGAGAATGGCTGCTTATATTCTTCATTATTATAAATGGGTCTGCCTTCTGGTTGTATTTATGATCTTTTTCAGTGCCATGGCACAGATTGCCGGCAATATGTTCCTTCAGTCTCTGATTGACGATTACATTACACCGCTGGTTGGGCAGGCAGATCCTGATTTTTCGCCGCTGCTGCATGCAATTGGGCGTCTGGCCTGTATTTACGTTGCAGGTGCGCTGTGTACTTACGGTTACAACCGGATCATGGTTAATGTGACTCAGGGAACCCTGCGCCAGCTGAGAATTGACATGTTCAGACATATGGAGAAACTGCCGATCCGGTATTTTGATACGCATACCCACGGCGACATCATGAGTATGTATACGAATGATACCGATACGCTGAGACAGATGATTAGCCAGAGTTTTCCTCAGATCATATCATCCTGCATTACCATTGTGGGCGTGTTTATTTCCATGATCGTGCTGAGTGTACCGCTGACGATCCTGACCCTGTGCATGTGCGGACTCATGGTCGTTGTAGCGAAAAAACTGGGCGGAAAGTCCGGTATGTATTTCATGAAGCAGCAGAAGGCTCTCGGCGCAGTCAACGGCTACATTGAGGAAATGATGTCCGGGCAGAAGGTGGTCAAGGTATTCTGTCATGAAGAGAAAAATATTGAAGAATTTAATAAACTGAATGATGCATTGTGCGACAGTGCGGACAAGGCCAATACATTTGCCAATATCCTGATGCCGGTCAACGGCAATCTGGGCAATATCAGCTTTGTGCTCTGTATTGTGGCAGGCTCCCTGATGTCGATCACCGGTTTCGGCGGAATGACGCTGGGCAAGCTGGCCAGCTTCCTGCAGTTTAACCGGAGCTTCAACATGCCGATCACGCAGGTATCGCAGCAGTTCAACTCCATCATCATGGCTCTTGCCGGCGCAGACCGTATTTTCACATTACTGGATGAAAAACCGGAGGAAGATGATGGATATGTTATGCTGACACGTTCCCATGAAGACGCACAAGGCAACATCACCGAGTCAGAGGAACGGACAGGAACCTGGGCATGGAAGCATTATCATAAGGCTACCGACACTACCACCTACAAAAAGATGGAAGGCGATATCTACATGGAAAATGTGGATTTCGGCTACAATCCGGATAAAATTGTGCTGCAGAATATCAATCTGTATGCAAAACCCGGTCAGAAAATTGCGTTTGTAGGCGCTACCGGTGCCGGTAAAACTACTATTACGAATCTGCTGAACCGTTTTTATGATATCAATTCCGGCAAGATCCGTTATGACGGAATCAATATCAATAAATTCAAAAAAGCCGATCTGCGCCGTTCCCTGGGAATCGTACTGCAGGATACCCATCTGTTTACGGGAACCGTTATGGAGAATATCCGTTACGGACGTCTTGACGCCACCGATGAACAGGTAAAAGCGGCAGCCCGTCTGGCCAATGCGGAATATTTTATCGAGCATCTGCCTCAGGGCTATGATACCATGCTGACAGGAGACGGTGCCAACCTGTCTCAGGGACAGCGTCAGCTGCTGGCCATTGCCAGGGCTGCTGTTGCAGATCCGCCGGTTCTGATTCTGGATGAAGCAACCTCCAGTATCGATACCCGTACAGAGAAGATCGTGCAGGAAGGTATGGATCACCTGATGGAAGGCAGGACCGTATTTGTAATCGCACACCGTCTTTCCACCATCAAAAACTCTGATGTCATCATGGTTCTTGATCATGGGAAGATTATCGAGCGGGGCAATCATGAGTCCCTGCTGAAGGAGAAAGGCGTGTATTATCAGTTATACACCGGTATGCTGGAACAGGATTAATATAGTGATGTATGAGTGGGGAGAACCTGCGGTTTCGTGAAAATCACGATTTCGTCAGGTTCTCCTCATCGATTAACCGGGCCAGCTCCTCCGGCCCTTCTTCCATTCCGCCCTTCAGCCACTGGAAAACGATTCCGAAAATGCCGAAGCTCTGGAATGCTTTGCGGTAGGTTGTTTTTTTGTCATCCTGTTCCGAAGGGCCGATTACGTTGTACAGAGTGGTGCAGACAAGATAGATCTGGTCATTCTGATAAAGCAGATCCAGAAGCTCACGGATACTGCAGAGATAACAGCAGAAACTCCGGATCAGATCAGCAGAATCCGGTTTGTCATCAGTCGGTGTCTTCTGCATCCAGCGTTTTCCCAACAAATAGATTTTAAAACACAGGATATCTTCTTTTGAGGTGAAATTACGGTAGTAGGTAGAACGGCCTACCCCGGCCAGAGCCGTAATTTCTGTTATGGTGATTGATTCCAGAGGCTTTTCTTTCATAAGCTGGATCAGCGCATCCGCAATACATTCCTTTAAAAATTCATTGCTGATATTTCTTCGTTCCATTTGACACAAACCCCCGTATTTTGTTTCTTTTTTGATGATTTTATTATTTCCCCATGGACACTCGAAAAAGGTAGTGATACAATTGCTTCTTGTGATACAAATGTATCTGTATTTGTGTCTGTATACTAGCAAAGAAATCCGCGGTCTGTCAAGTCAGACGACGGATGGAGCAGAGGCGGAAAGTAAAAGGTGATTTATGAAAACAACGGGAATTTTAACGGACAGTCACAGCGGAATCAGTCAGGAAGAGGCGGGAAAACTGGGTATCAGGGTACTCCCCATGCCTTTTTATATGGAAGGAAAGACCTGCTACGAGGGAATCGACCTTTCACGGGAGGAATTTTTCGAAAAACTGCGGAGCGGGATAGATGTATCTACCTCTCAGCCGGTACCGCAGGATGTAACCGATTTGTGGGATGAGATGCTGAAGGAATATGAGGAGATTCTGTATCTTCCCATCAGCAGCGGTCTGAGCGGCTCCTGTATGACAGCCCGTGCCATGGCACAGGAACCGGAATATGAAGGAAAGGTTTTTGTAGCGGACTGCGGACGGGTTTCCACACCTCTGCACCGTACTGTGCTGGATGCTGTTGAGTTGGCTGAAAAAGGTTATGGAGCGGAGAAAATCTGCAGGATTCTGGAAGAATCCCGGGAGAATATGAGTATTTACGTGGCGCTCAGTACCCTGGAATATCTGAAAAAGGGCGGAAGGATCAAACCTTCTGTGGCAGCGTTGGGTTCCATTCTGAATATCAAGCCGGTGATGCAGTTTGGCGTCGGTACACTGGATATTTATCAGAAAGCAAGAGGAATGAAAAAGGCGAGAAAAGCCATGATCGAGGCCATGCGAAATGACCTGACCGGGAAGTTTAAAGATGCATATGAATCCGGCAATGTCTATCTGCTGGCAGCTTCCAGCAGTTCACCGGAGGTTACCGCAGAGTGGGTTGAGGAAATAAAAGGGGCATTTCCCGGCATGGATGTAATGTGCGATGACCTGTCACTGGGACTCTGCTGTCATATCGGCCCGGACGGACTGGGAATCGGATGCTCCTGCAGACCTGACGGGATGATAGATCAGCTCTGAACAGCTGCATAAATATTG
>JAQYDI010000061.1 GCA_028724245.1 Lachnospiraceae bacterium | reverse complement strand
GCCGACTTTGAAGCCAGACTGCCTGAATATCTGCGTAATGCACTCCATCCAGTGACTGTAGCGGCATAAATCATTATTTTGTTAGCTGAAATATTGAATTTTCAAGGTGCGAAGCCCATTTTGGGTATGGGAAGTCTTAGTTAATAAAAATGCTTGAAAAATCACTTGAACATATGGGCAGGTTTTACAGCTATTGGGAAGGAAATCGGGAAACAGCGCTGTATTTCTATGGAATCAGTTTTGAAGAAATGAAACAAAAAATTTCCGGTATTACAGATAAATATCCTCTATGTGAGAAATGTAAAATTATCCGGATTTCATAATAAATCCGGCTCTGAACAGCTGTGTTGATATAAAAGCATGAATTTGATAGACACAGAAGGATGAAGTGTGATATATATATTTCACTGTAAATAATCACAGGAGAATATGTATCGGATTTTCAAAGCAGAAAGGATATGATGAAATGAATGAAACAATGAAAAATGATTTTTTCTTCTGGATGGATGATATCTTGAAGAGGGAGTTTCCGGAGGATACTGTGGCGATCTGTTTTAATCTGTATGATGAGCAGGATAATCACTGGGCAGTAGAATTGGTTGGAACTGACGAGTATGATGAGGAAGATGATGACTGGGCGTGTGATGAGATCATTGCTTTTCGTGATAACCTTTTTCGTATGGAAGCGGATACTGACTGGGAAGATGTATGGGATATCGTCAATACAATGATCAAAGAGTATCTGGAGACTGGTTCGGAATCTGAAAAACTGCTTCAATATGAGGCTGTTGCAACCGGTTTTACGGATAGTGAATTGAAGATATTATACCGGAATGACGAGGGTTGAATATTAAACTATGTTTTTATTGAAACATACTGATGATTATATTCCGAACTGCTGTCTTCAGGTTGCCTGCGGAGGGGTTTTGTGATAAGATATCTGCAGACGGAAAAATTGTGGTGATGCAGACCACCTGCGAATGGTCTGCTCATTTTCACTGCAGATTTACGCACAATATATTGAAGTGGAAAATCAGGAGGTTATTCGGGATGGAAAGTCAGTATTATGAACATCTGGTACATTGCAAAACTCCGCTGTCTGTGCAGCTTTTGAGGGTTGTCAGCGTGGTGGGTTTTGTTTTTTCTTTCGTACTTATGGCAACGTCTGCAATTATCGGGCTCATTGGCTGTGTGCTGATGGGGGTGCTGTTCTGGTACAGCAATCAGGAAGCAGGCAAAGAGTATGAATACATTTATGTGGACGGGGATATTTCCTTTGATGCGATTTATCAGAAATCCAGAAGAAAAAATAAAGGAAAGACATCCTGGGAGGAGACGAAGCTGGTCTGCAGAGCCGGAGCGCCGGAACTGGAGGGCTACCGCCAGAAGAATGCAAAGGTGCAGAGCTTTACAGGGAAAGGAAAGAATGAAGACGGCGTATATGCCCTTGTTACCGAAGCAGGCGGAACACCTGTCATTACATATTTTGAGCCTGCGCAGGAGATGCTTGAGATGATGTGGCGCAAGTCACCTTCTAAAGTGAAACGGTAAGAGATAAGAGTAAAAAGATCAGGATAAAAGCTGCTTCCGCCGGTTTTGCAATCGGTTTTGGAGCAGCTTTTCCTGTCTGTGCAGGGTCCCATTTTTTCTCATGTTCGTCATATTGTGCTTTTCAAAGGGGTTTTTCGACGAATTTTTTATTTGACAATAAGACCCTTTTCTGATAGACTGTAAGACAACTTTGGAGTAGATAACAACTTTTGCTGTTCATTTCAATGTTTTATATGTTTAATATGTTTTGTGAAAGAGAGGTTTATACTGTGGGAACTATAATCGGTGAGGGCATTACTTTTGATGACGTATTATTGGTACCTTCTTATTCTGAGGTGATTCCGAATCAGGTATCGCTGGAAACTCATCTGACAAAAAAGATCAAACTGAATATTCCGATGATGAGTGCAGGTATGGATACTGTTACGGAACATCGCATGGCGATTGCCATGGCTCGTCAGGGTGGTATCGGTATTATTCATAAAAACATGTCTATCGAAGCACAGGCTGCTGAGGTCGATAAGGTAAAACGTTCTGAATACGGCGTTATTACCGATCCTTTTTATCTTTCTCCCGAACATACTATTGCGGATGCCAATGAGCTGATGGCAAAGTATCGTATTTCCGGTGTACCGATTACGGAAGGTACAAAACTGGTTGGTATTATCACAAACCGTGACCTTAAGTTTGAGACAGATTTCAGTAAAAAGATCAAGGAATCCATGACTTCCGAAGGTCTGGTAACAGCCCGCGAAGGTATTACTCTGGAAGAAGCAAAGCAGATCCTCGGCAAGGCAAGAAAGGAAAAGCTGCCCATCGTTGATGAGGATTTCAATCTGAAGGGTCTGATCACCATCAAGGATATTGAAAAGCAGATCAAGTATCCTCAGTCTGCCAAGGATGCACAGGGACGTCTTCTGTGCGGTGCTGCCGTAGGTATTACCGCTAATGTACTGGCGCGTGTGGAAGCGCTTGTTAAGGCAAAAGTAGATGTGATCGTTGTGGATTCCGCACATGGCCATTCCAGAAATATCCTGAATGCAGTAAAAGAGATCAAGGCAGCATTCCCGGATCTTCAGGTTATTGCCGGCAACGTGGCAACAGGTGCTGCTACAAAGGCTCTGATCGAAGCCGGTGTGGATGCGGTTAAGGTTGGTATCGGCCCCGGTTCCATCTGTACGACCCGCGTGGTTGCAGGTATCGGTGTTCCTCAGGTTACCGCGATCATGGACTGCTACAACGCAGCGAAGGAATATGGCGTTCCGATCATTGCGGACGGCGGTATCAAATATTCAGGCGATATTACAAAGTCTATCGCGGCAGGTGCCAACGTATGTATGATGGGCTCCATGTTCGCAGGCTGTGATGAGGCTCCCGGCGATTTCGAACTGTTCCAGGGAAGAAAGTACAAAGTATACCGCGGTATGGGTTCCATTGCTGCCATGGAGAACGGCTCCAAGGATCGTTATTTCCAGGAAGATGCCAAGAAACTGGTTCCCGAAGGTGTGGAAGGACGTGTTGCTTACAAGGGTTCTGTTGAAGATACTGTATTCCAGCTGATCGGCGGTCTGCGTTCAGGTATGGGATATTGCGGCGCTCCCGATATTGAGACACTGAAGGAAACCGGAAAGTTTGTCAAGATTTCCGCTGCTTCCCTGAAAGAAAGTCATCCCCATGACATTCATATTACAAAGGAAGCACCCAACTACAGTATTGACAATTAACAGGTTTTTCTGTCGGATATTGATACAGAATAAAAAGTAGTAACTGTAAGTAAATTTCACTGTGAGAGGAGATAGTCGGTCTGATTATCTCCTCTTTTGCCAGCAGATGCGTGAAAATCTGCAGAGAGGAAGGAAAAGGAAGGACAGCAGGAATTAACCAATGACCATTCGGGAAATGATCGTGACAAAGGAGCAATAGATCATTATGGTACAGAATTCAGATAAACTGCATGAAAATGGCAGAGACGGACAATTGAAAAGAACCGTTCCGGGAAAAAGTACATCGTCAGGCAGCAGAAAGAGCAGAAAACAAAGGAGAAGCGATTCTTCCCCGGGGAGATTGTTGAAAAAGCTGCTGCTGTGTCTGGCTGTGTTATGCGTTCTGACATGGATCGTGTCGGGGGGTTCGAACGATGGGACTTCGGATGAGTACAGCGGTCGGGAAGCGGTGGAGGCACCGGAGGATGATGAGATGCCCGACTGGATCACACAGCAGTTCCTGCCTGTGAATGCCTATTCCAGACCGGGGATCGCGCTGGAGCAGGTGAATGGGATCGTGGTTCATTATGTGGCAAACCCCGGAAGTACCGGCTGGGAGAACTGGCATTATTTTGAAGGGCTGTCTGAATCCCATGAGAGGAAGGCAGGGGCCCATTTTATCATCGGGCTGGACGGTACGATCATTCAGTGTGTTCCGCTGGATGAACTGACATACTGCAGCAACAGCAGAAATGTGGATACCATTTCCATAGAATGCTGTCATCCGGGGGAGGACGGCAAATTTACAGATGAGGCCTATGATTCTCTGGTTAAGCTCTGCCGCTGGCTGCTGGATTATTATCATCTTGACAAAGATGATGTAATCAGGCATTATGATGTGACAGGCAAGTTATGTCCTCTGTATTTTGTTGAACACGAGGATGCATGGGAAGCATTTAAAGATGAACTGAAGTAGAAATATCTGATCATATGGAGATATTGGCATAGACAGAAAATCTGCATGCATAAAACGCTTTGCATAGACAGAAATATCTGTATAAACTGAAAAAAAGAGGCCATACTAAACGGGAGCACAGGGAAGGTTTTCCTGAGAGAATCTGGAGGTTGGTATGGCTTTTACAATCAGTAAAAAGATTGATGATAATATCCGGTATTTTCATAAAAAGCTGGCGGTGGACCGCAACTTTGATATTATTTACCGGGTTCTGAATATCGGCGGGCGCAGAGCCTGCCTTTATATGGTGGATGGTTTTACAAAGGACGAGGTGATCCAGAAGCTGCTGCAGACGCTGATCGGAACGAAGCCGGATCAGGTGCCGGAGACGGCCCATGGATTGTCGAAAACACTGCTTCCCTACGGGGAGATCGGTCTGGCAAAGGATGCTGATGCGGCGATCAGTGAACTTCTGATGGGTATCACCATCATGTTTGTGGATGGATACGATCAGGCCCTGACCATAGACTGCAGGATCTATCCCGTCAGGAGTGTGGAGGAGCCGGACAAGGACCGGGTACTGCGCGGGTCGCGGGATGGATTTGTGGAGACGCTGGTGTTTAATACGGCGCTGATCCGGCGCAGGATCCGGGATCCGCAGCTGATCAATGAGATCATGCAGGTGGGCAGCAGTTCATCTACCGATATTGCCATCTGCTATATGCAGGACAGGGTGGATCAGGAACTGCTGGAAACCATCAAAACACGCATGAAGAATCTGCGGGTAGATGCGCTGACCATGAATCAGGAAAGTCTGGCGGAGTGCATTTATCCGCACAAATGGCTGAATCCCTTTCCGAAATTCAAGTATTCGGAGCGTCCCGATACGGCGGCTGCCTGCATTCTGGAGGGAAGTATCGTGATTCTGGTGGATAATTCGCCTGCGGCCATGATTCTTCCATCCAGCATTTTTGATATTATTGAGGAAGCCAATGATTATTATTTTCCGCCGGTTACGGGTACCTATCTCCGCCTGAGCCGGATGCTTGCCTTTCTGCTTGCCATGTTTCTGACACCGCTTTTTCTGCTGGCGGTCAATCATCCGGAACTGCTGCCGCCGTCCATGTATTTTATCCTGCCTCAGGATCCGGTGAATGTGCCCTTTATCTGGCAGCTGCTGATTCTGGAATTTGCAGTGGATGGCCTGAAGCTGGCGGCGGTCAATACGCCCAACATGCTGACAACGCCGCTGTCTGTGATCGCCGGACTGATCATCGGCGATTTTGCAGCCAGCTCCGGGTGGTTCAATGCGGAAACCATGCTGTACATGGCGTTTGTGGTGCTGGCAAATTATACGCAGACCAGCATGGAACTGAGCTATGCGCTGAAGTTTATGCGGCTGATCCTGCTGATTCTGACACAGCTTTTCGGGGTATGGGGCTTTGCAGCAGGTACGGTGATCGCGCTGGGCGCCATTATCGGCAACCGGACGATTGCAGGGAAGAATTATCTGTATCCCATTGTGCCCTTTGACGGCAAAGCGATTCTGCGGCGTTTTTTCCGGGTGCGGATCCAGTACAGCTGGGAACGAGGGGAAGAAGGCGGGCAGAAAAAGAACATGCAGTGAAGTGATTACAGGAAGAGGAAAAAACAGCAGAGAGAAGAAACAGCAGGAGAGAAAAATAACAGAAAGAAGCAGCAGCAGGGAACGGAAGGGGATGAAGAATATGAACAAGGAACTGGCGGATAAGATGACCGGGCCGCAGTATGAGGCGGTGACCCATAAGGATGGTCCCATGATGGTTCTGGCGGGACCGGGCTCAGGAAAAACATTTGTTCTAACCTGCCGGATTCAGGAACTGATCGAGGCCGGTCATGTCAATCCGGGCAGTATTCTGGTGGTGACATTTACCAGAGCAGCTGCCGACCAGATGAAGGAGCGTTTCCTGAAAATGTCCGGTCAGGAGACAACGGCGGTTTCCTTCGGAACCTTCCATTCCGTTTTTTTCAAAATCATCCGTTATGCATACCAGTATACGGGCAGTCAGATCATTCGTGAGGAACAGAAATATGCGGTTTTGCGGGAGATCATCCGGGGACAGCAGGTGACGATCGAAGATGAGAAGGAATTTATCAACGGTATTCTCAGCGAGATCAGTGTGGTAAAGGGAGAGATGATGAACCTTGATCATTATTATTCCGTATCCTGCCCCTCCGATGTGTTCCGCAATATTTTCAGGGCTTATCAGGAGTGGATGGATCAGAACAGGATGATCGATTTTGATGATATGCAGGTCATATGCTGGGAGCTGTTCCGTGGGCGGCCGGATATTCTGGCTTCCTGGCAGAAAAAATACCGGTATATTCTGGTGGATGAATTTCAGGATATCTGCCGGATCCAGTATGAACTGGTACGCATGCTGGCGGCTCCGGAGAATAATCTGTTCATTGTGGGAGATGATGATCAGTCCATTTATCGTTTCCGCGGGGCAAGGCCGGAAATCATGCTGGGATTTGAGAAGGATTATCCGGGCTGCAGGAAGGTGCTTCTGGATGTGAATTTCCGCTGTGACCGCAATATCGTGGCGGCAGCCGGGCGGGTGATCCGGAAGAACAGAACCCGTTTTGCCAAGGAGATCAGGGCCAGCCGGCCGGCAGAACATGCGGTGCTGGTGAGAAAGTTTGATGACAGCAATCAGCAGTATCTTCATGTGATTCGTGAGATACAGAGAAAAGCGCAGGAAGGTACGCCTCTGGAGGATATGGCGGTGCTTTTCCGCACAGCCCGCTGTGCAGGCGGACTGGTTCAGAAGATGATGGATTTTAATATTCCGTTTCAGATGAAGGATGTGCTGCCGGATTTATACAGCCACTTTATCAGCCGAAATATTCTCGCCTACGTGCACATTGCCATGGGAAGCCGGGACAGAAGTGATTTTCTTGAAATTATCAATCGGCCGAACCGTTATGTCAGCCGGAATGTATTTGATACACCGCAGGTATCTTTCGATGCGCTGGCGGCAAAATTCAAGGACAGGGACTGGATGGCCGACCGGATATACAAGCTGGAGGTGCAGATCAAAATGCTGTCAAGGATGACGCCCTATGCAGCCATCAGCTATATCCGCAATGCCATGGGATATGAACAGTATCTGGAGGAATATGCGCAGTTCAGGCGCATGAAGCCCTCGGAACTGCTGGATGTTCTGGATGAAATTCAGGAAGCTTCCAGAGAATTCGAAACGTATGAAGCATGGCTGTTACATATCGAAGCATATCAAAAGGAACTGAAGGAACAGGCTGCCGACAGAAACCGCCGGGGAGAAGGCGTGGTGCTGTCCACCATGCATGGGTCGAAAGGACTGGAATACGACACGGTATACATCATAGATGCCAATGAGGGCATCACTCCTCATGAGAAGGCAGTGCTGGATGAAGACATCGAAGAGGAACGGAGGCTGTTCTATGTGGCCATGACGCGGGCGAAAAATCATCTGCTGATCTGCTGCACGAAGGAGAAATTCCATAAAGCGCAGGAACCTTCCATGTTTATCAGAGAATTTCTGGGTTCCGGTAAGAAAAAAAAGTCCCCTGCTTCCTGATATGCAATCAGGAGGCGGGGGCTTTCTGTCCGGCCGGCTTTCTGCGTTTGCCGGCCATTAATCACAATATCTGCAAAATATCTGCGGTGTAAAACACAGATCAGGACTGCATGTCTTCGGGAACATTGTCAAAGAAATCCACTTCGTCCAGATGTTCGTCAAATGCGTCGATGGCTGCATCGAATTCTTCGTCATCTTCGATGTTGATCAGCTGAGGCATACCGTCCTTGTCCACACCATAGCCGTAGATAAATACACGTCCTTCCGGATCGGAAAGATCCTCCATGGGCTGCACAGCAATATATTCCTTGCCGCCTGCGGTGTAAATTAACAGTACGGCACATTCCATGGTGCTGCCGTCATCCAGTTCAATGGATACGGTTAAATCAATTCCGGGATCATCACTTTTTTTTGCCATAATACAAACTCCTTTATCAATTTGATACATAAAACACAGTTTCCGGAAAACAGCTCTGGGAACCATCTCCGGCAGCTGCTGTTATACGTTAAAACGGAACAGAATAACGTCTCCGTCTTTTACCACATAATCCTTGCCTTCCAGACCGATCAGGCCCTTTTCCCTTGCAGCGGCATAAGAACCTGCGTCCAGCAGATCCTGATAGTTAACCACTTCAGCGCGGATGAAACCGCGTTCAAAATCGGAGTGGATCTTACCGGCTGCCTGAGGAGCTTTCGTTCCCTTTCTGATGGTCCATGCGCGGGTTTCTGTCTCACCGGCTGTCAGGTAGCTGATCAGACCCAGCAGACTGTAGCTTGCCTGGATCAGTTTTTCCAGCCCGGATTCGCTTAAGCCCAGATCCTCCAGAAATTCCTGCTTTTCATCGTCTTCCAGCTCGGCGATTTCCTGCTCGATCTCAGCACAGACAACAAATACTTCGCTGCCTTCCTGTGCTGCAAATTCTCTGACAGCGCCCACATAATCGTTGGAAGCACCGTCATCTGCCAGATCATCTTCGGAAACGTTGGCTGCGTAGATGACCGGTTTGGCAGTCAGAAGGTCAAGGGAATCCACAAATGCCATGGCGTCCTCATCATCCGGTGTAAATGTTTTGGCTGAATTGCCGTCCTCCAGATGCTTCTTCAGCTGTTCCAGAATCTCCAGCTCTTTAGCCAGCGCCTTGTCGTTTCTTGCGCCGCGGACCGTTTTGGAGATACGGCGTTCCAGAACATCCAGATCGGCAAACAGCAGCTCCAGATTAATGGTTTCAATATCACGCAGAGGGTTGATGCTTCCGTCTACATGGATGATATTGGTGTCTTCAAAGCAGCGTACAACATGAACGATGGCATCTACTTCCCGGATATGGGACAGGAACTGGTTGCCCAGACCTTCGCCCTTGGAAGCGCCTTTTACGAGACCTGCGATGTCTACAAATTCCACAACAGCAGGTGTGATCTTTTTTGAATCGTACATATTGGCCAGCAGTCCCAGACGGAAATCGGGAACCGGAACGATTCCCACGTTGGGATCAATGGTGCAGAAGGGATAGTTGGCTGATTCCGCTCCTGCTTTTGTCAATGCATTAAATAAAGTACTTTTGCCTACGTTGGGCAGGCCTACGATACCTAATTTCATATATCGTCATTCTCCTTCGATTTTTTCTTATTTACAAAGGTTTTTGTGATTTGGTGATTTGGCTGCTGCACCGTTTTACACCATAATAGTTATAACAGATGCTGCTCTTTTTCTCAAGCGCTAAATTGTAAATCAGTCCGGCTCCGCTGGTTTCGTATGATTGTCTGCAATGCGGCCTGCGGCCGGGCATGCTTTTCAGTTCCATCTGATTTGAATACGGGGTTCAGGCCGCAGTTGGAAACTTCTTGCCTTTTGCGGCCGCAGAGAGTAAAATAGACACTGCAGGTTCTCTGACGGCCTGCACAAGTGTACGTTTACTTTAGATTGGAGATTGAGGTTATATGTTACAGTTTGCGCCGGACATCCGGTTTCCCGGTCTGGGGCTTGAGATCGGTGATCTTCCCAGCGGGATCATGCTTCCCATCGGTGATGGGTTTGAGGTAAAATTTTACGGAATCATCATTGGCATCGGTATTTTATGCGGATATCTGCTTGCCTGCCATTGTGCGAAGCGGAAGGGGATTTCCTCCGATACGGTGATTGATTTTCTTCTGTATGCGCTGATTTTTTCCATTATCGGCGCCAGAATGTATTATGTGATTTTTTCATGGGATTATTATAAGGAAAATCCGCTTCAGATTTTCAATCTGCGGGGCGGCGGACTGGCCATTTACGGCGGCGTGATCGCAGCATTTCTTACCCTCTTTGTGTATACGAGGGTAAAAAAACTGTCATTTCTGCGGATGGCGGACTGCTGTGTACCGGGACTGGTTCTGGGACAGGCCATCGGACGCTGGGGCAACTTTTTCAACTGTGAGGCCTTCGGCGGCTATTCCGACGGATTTCTGTCCATGTGGATCCTGAAATCAAAAGTATACAGTGGTTATATTACAGAAGAACTGAACAGCCACATAGCCACATATCAGGGAGCGGAATACATACAGGTGCATCCCACTTTCCTGTATGAATCCATGTGGAATCTGGGTGTTATGGCAATTCTTCTGCTGGCGCACAGAAAGAAACAGTTTGACGGACAGATCTGTCTGATGTATCTGGGGCTCTACGGTCTCGGCCGTGTCTGGATCGAAGGCCTGCGCACAGACCAGCTGATCCTGGGTAATACAGGAATCCCCGTATCCCAGCTTCTGGCGGCCTGCATGATCATATTCAGCGCCGCAGTACTGATCCGGCAATTTGTTAAAAGGAAAAAAGAAATCAGCAGATAACAGCAGAAAAAAACGAACGATAAAATGCCGTATGGCTCCGGAGAGGAACCCTGCGGCATTTTTTTGAAAAAATACTTTGCAAGCGCCGCGAAGTGTGTTAAAATAAATTCCAAAGTGACTGAAAGTGCAGCTTTGTGCAGCAGTGTGATGCAGAACAGCACTTATGAGTCAGCAGCAGAAATCCGCGCAAGTGTGGAAAAATATGAGTTCTGAAGGAAGTAAGATGGAACAGATTGCGTTTAATCATGTATCGGTACTGCTGAAGGAGACAGTGGATGGTTTGAATCTGAAACCGGGAGCAGTGATTGTAGATGGAACAATGGGATTCGGCGGGCATACGCAGGAAGTGCTGCGAAGGCTTGGCGGAACCGGCAGAGTGATCTGCATTGATCAGGATGCGGATGCCATAGAGGCGGCCACGAAGCGTCTGGAGCCCTGGAAGGATCAGGTGACGATTGTCAGAAGCAATTATGTGGACATGCCGCTTGTTCTGGACTCTCTGGGAGTTGAGCAGGTGGATGGCATTGTGCTTGATCTGGGAGTCAGTTCTTTCCAGCTGGATGAGGCATCCAGAGGGTTTACCTATCGTATGGAGGGACCGCTGGATATGCGTATGGATCAGAGGAATCCGGTCACAGCTGCCCGGCTGGTCAATACGTGCTCCAGAGAAGAATTGTGCAGAATTCTGTGGGATTATGGTGAAGAGCGGTATGCAAGGAATATTGTGGACCGCATTATCAGAGAGAGAGAGAAGGCTCCCATAGAAACCACCACGCAGCTGGTGGATATCATCCGGGAGTCGATACCGGCCAAGGCGAGAAATACAGGCGGGCATCCTGCCAAAAGAACATTTCAGGCGCTGCGCATTGAAGTGAATCATGAACTGGATGTACTGACTGATTCCATAGATGCCATGATCGACAGACTTGCCCCCGGCGGCAGGCTCTGTATTATCACCTTCCAGTCCCTTGAGGACCGGATTGTAAAGAACCAGTTTAAAAAGAATGAAAACCCGTGTACCTGTCCGCCGGAATTTCCGGTTTGTGTATGCGGTAAAAAAAGTAAGGGCAGAGCGGTGACCAGAAAACCGGTGCTGCCGTCAGAAGAGGAAATCGCACAAAACAAAAGATCAAAAAGTGCCAAACTCCGGATTTTCGAAAAAAACAGATAAGGGGGAGACAGGATGGCTGAATACAGAAACAGCGGCAGATATCAGGTAAATGGCAGTTCTGCTGTGAGAAGGCAGGAAGAAAGACAGATTGAACAGAGACCGGTGAAAAAAAGACAGCGGCGGGTGCTGCCCCGTACAGCTGTAGATATTATCCCGGTTGCATATGTGTTTATGGTTGCAGCAGCCTGTGTATGCATTTTATTATGTTCTGTCACATATGTTCATGCAAAGACCGAAATGACAGCTCTCACGAAGAGTGTTTCATCGCTGCAGTCAAGTCTGGAGACGATCCGGCAGGAGAATCAGGATATTCAGAATGAGATTGCGACATGTACCAGTCTGGACACGATCCGCAAAAAAGCAACGAAAGAGCTTGGCATGGTTCCGGCAGAAGAATCTCAGATTATTTATTACGATCAGTCTGATTCAGAATATGTAAGACAGAAGGATGATATTCCCAATGAGTAAAAAAAAGAAAAGGCGGCCTGCACCCAGAAAGGTTGCCAGATATATTAAATTCAGAGCGGGCCTGGTATTCTTCGTAGTACTGGGCTTGATGTGTTTTCTGTTGATCCGGATTATCGTGATCAACCAGCATAAAGGTGAAGACTATAATAAGACCATCCTGAACCAGATGGCCTATGACAGCAAGACGATTCCGGCAGAGCGCGGACAGATTATGGACCGCAACGGCACCATACTGGCATATAATGAAAACCGTTATAATCTGATTCTGGAGCCGAAAAATATTCTTCTGTCAGATGCGGATAAGGAAGCCACGATCACGGCTCTGGTGGACTGCTTCGGTTTTGACCGGCAGGAACTGGAGGAAGCAATCGACACACACAAGAATTCCTATTATCTGAAGATGACGCTGCCGGTTCCCGAGGGTGTGGATCCGGATGATTTTGATGATAAGACGGTTTCAGAAGATCAGAAACAGAATTTCCTTGATTATAAGGAAGCATATGAGAATGCCAAAGAGACCGAAGCAGTTTCGGAAACGGAGTCTTCAGAAAGTGGGACACAGGATGCGGATGAGCAGAAAGCATCTTCCGGAGAAACAGAAAGTCAGGAAAATGCTGGAGAGACAGCCGCAGACGGACAATCGGAAGAGGAAGAATCAGGCAATTTTCTGACAAATGCATTGCAGTCCGTAAAGGCATTTTTCACTGATACGGAGACGAAAAAGACCACAAAGAAAAAAGGTAAAATCATAGGTGTTGTTTTTGAAACCAACCGGGCAAGAAAGTATCCTTACGATACGCTGGCCTCCACAACCATCGGATTCGTCAATTCTTCCGGCGGTGTGACCGGTCTGGAAGCACAATATGATGATCTGCTCAGCGGAACGGACGGAAGAAAATACGGTTATCTGAATCAGGAGTCTTCCGTGGAGATTCAGACGATTGAAGAAACGGACGGTTATTCGCTGAAGACAACGCTGGATGCCTATATTCAGAAAATATGCGAAAATATTATCAATAAATATGAAAAAGAAACCGGAAGCAATGTCACCTCCATTATGGTAATGAATCCCAATAACGGGGAGATTTATGCCATGGCTGCCAGCAGACAGTACAGTCTGGAAAATTATGATGATGTGTCGGATACCTATACGGAGGAAGAATTCAAAGAACTGCCGGAAGAAGAACAGTCGGAGTTTCTGCTGAAAAAGTGGCGCAATTTCTGCACTTCCAGCAGCTATGAGCCCGGTTCCACAGCGAAGGTATTTACTATTGCAGCTGCTCTGGAGGAGAATAAGATCAGTACGGAAAATACTTTTGTCTGCGATGGTGTAAAGGCATACGGAAGTACAAGGATCCACTGTCACAAACGCAGTGGTCACGGTCTTCTGAATGTGACCGGTGCGCTTATGGCTTCCTGCAACGATGCGCTGATGCAGATCGGTGATCTGGTAGGAGTGGACGATTTCTGCGCATATCAGAAGAAATTTAACTTCGGACAGAAGACAGGAATCGATCTGCCTGATGAATTATCCTGCTCCAACCAGATTTACAATGCGGACAATATGACCGCCATCGATCTGGCCTGCAACTCATTCGGACAGAACTTTTATGTTACGATGGTACAGATGTGTGCGGCATATTCCTCTCTTGTAAACGGCGGGAATTATTATGAACCTCACGTGGTAAAGCAGATTCTGGACAGTGAAGGCAATGTGGTTGAGAATATTGAACCGAAACTGGTTTGCCAGACAGTCAGCAGCAGTACCAGCGAATACATGAAAGAAGCACTTTTTCAGGTGGTTGAAAACGGTACCGGTTCCCGTGTCCAGATTGACGGATATGAAATCGGCGGTAAAACAGGTACTGCGGAAAAAGCCAATGTGGGAGATGCGGATGAAACATACACGGTGTCCTTTATGTCGGTGGCTCCTGCCTATGACCCTGAGGTTATCGTTTATGTGGTTGTAGATGAACCCAATGTGGAAAAGTCTCAGAATACCTATCAGGCGAAGGATCTGTGCAAAGCGGCACTGGAAGAAATTCTTCCTTACCTGAATATTTATCCGGATGCGGATGATGAAGGGGCTTCCAGCGAGAACGGAGACTTTACATCTCCGGAAGATGAAGAAAATTATGAAGATGATGATACGCCGATCATTGAAAATCCCAATGACAGCGCTGCAACAAGGCAGATCCGGGAGGCGGCTGAAAGGGCGCAGCAGCAGGCTGCTGACAACAGCTCCGGGCAGGAGTAGAGCATTTTCGGGATTCCGGTTATGACATCCTGTGACCGGTGCATAGAATAGGAAGAAGATGCAGTGCAGGTGATGGGATGAAACCTGAAAAATCCATGTTTCCCGTCAGGTTGAGGATCCTCATTCTGGCGGGAGCCGGTTTTCTTCTGCTGGCAGGAGTAACCGGACGCATGATCTGGCTCATGGTCTGGCAGAGCGCCTATTATGAAGAGGAGGCTGCCGATGTGCAGCAGCGCGAGCGGGCAATTAAAGCGGCGAGAGGTGAAATCTATGACCGCAGAGGGACCCTGCTGGCGGGAAACCGTACGGTCTGTACCGTATCAGTGGTGCATAATCAGGTGGAAGAACCGGAGCAGGTGATCGACAGATTGACAGAGATTCTGGAAATTGACCGTGATACCGTCCGGAAAAAGGTGGAGAAATACAGTTCACGGGAGATTATTGCATCGAATGTGGATAAGGAAAAGGGGGATGAAATCCGGGCACTTCATCTGGCAGGTGTGAAGGTGGATGAAGATTATAAACGGTATTATCCTTATGGAACGCTGGCCAGTAAAATCCTGGGTTTTACAGGAGGCGACAATCAGGGAATCCTGGGGCTGGAAGTACAGTACGATGCCCTTCTTCAGGGAACAAACGGCGTCATCCTGACCCCGACCGATGCATCCGGGACGGAGCTTGTGCAGGAGGCGGAGCAGAGGATCGAGCCGGTGGCAGGGAACAATCTTTACCTGACGCTGGATGCGGATATACAGTCCTTTGCCCAGCAGACTGCAGAGAGCCTGTACGAGGAGAAATCGGCTCTGCATGTGAGTATTATTGTGATGAATCCGCAGAATGGTGAAATTTATGCCATGGCCGATGTGCCGGAATACGACCTGAATGATCCATTTACGCTTTTTCATGAAGACGGCAGTGCATATTCCGAAGAAGAACTGGCAGCACTGACAGAAAAAGAGCGTTCTGATCTCCGTAATCGTATGTGGCGTAATTTCTGCATCAATGATACGTATGAGCCGGGATCTACATTTAAGATCATCACCATGGCAGCCGGGCTTTCGGAAGGTGTGGTTACACCGGAATCCACATTTTTCTGTCCCGGCTATAAAATTGTGGAGGACCGCAGGATCCGCTGCCACAAAAGCGGCGGGCACGGCAGCGAAACCTTTGTGCAGGGAGCCATGAATTCCTGCAACCCCGTTTTTATGGAAGTAGGACTCCGTATGGGGCCGGCCGTTTTCATGAAATATATCGAACAGTTTCAGATCCTTCAGAAGACGGGTGTGGATCTCCCGGGTGAAGCCTCGACCATCATGCATGAACTGGAGAATATCGGAGAAGTGGAACTGGCTACCATGTCCTTCGGACAGTCCTTTCAGCTGACGCCCCTGAGGCATCTGACAACGATCTGTTCGCTGATCAATGGCGGAAAGACCATTATTCCGCATCTGGGTGCATACAGCGAAAGCGCAGACGGCAGCAGCGTGGAATATTTCACATGGGAATCGCAGGGACAGGTACTGGAGTCTGATATCAGTGAAACGGTCAGAACGATTCTGGAAGCTGTTGTGGCGGAAGGAAGCGGCAATAAAGCGTACATTGAAGGCTATCGCGTGGGAGGAAAGACTGCAACTTCGGAAAAGCTGCCCCGGGGCAACGGAAAGTATATCTCCTCTTTTGTCGGATTTGCACCGGCGGATGATCCGCAGATCGCGGTGCTTGTGCTGGTCAATGAGCCTCAGGGAGTCTATTACGGCGGAACAGTATGCGCGCCGGCTGCAGCCGCTGTTCTTGAAAATATCCTGCCTTTTCTGGAAGAACGCTATTGACAGCGGGCTGTCCGGGCGATATTATTACGGAGTATGCAGTAAAATGCGGTAACTGTATCCCCGGGAAGGACATTCTCGGAAAAGGGAGCAGCTGCCCGATGTGATAAACAGGTTATTAAAATACATAGCAGAGGTGAAAAGTATGAATACCCATTATCTCAGTGCCGTCATACCGGCGCTTGTATCGTTTGCAATCAGTGCGATTGCCTGTAAATGTCTGATTCCGATTCTTTACAAACTGAAATTTGGACAGTATATCAGAGAAGATGGTCCTCAGAGCCATCTGAAAAAGCAGGGAACACCTACCATGGGCGGTATCGCCTTTGTTCTGGGCATTATTATTACCTGCCTTTTCTTTGTGAAGGATTATACAAAGATCGTTCCGATTCTGTTTGTTACCGTAGGTTTCGGTCTGGTAGGATTTCTGGATGATTTTATTAAGATTGTCATGAAGCATAACGAGGGACTGAAACCGGCCCAGAAACTGCTTCTTCAGCTTCTTGTTGCGGCGGTATTCTGTTATTATCTGATGAGCCGTGAGATTCCCGGAACCTATATGCTGATTCCCTTTACTTCCTTTAAACTGGAACTGGGATGGCTGTTTATTCCGGCATATTTTATTATTGTGCTGGGGACAGATAACGGCGTGAATCTGACAGACGGTCTTGACGGACTGTGCAGCAGCGTAACACTTCTGGTAGCCGTATTTTTTACAGTAGTTTCTCTTATGACCGGTGCCGGAATCGAGCCGGTATGTGCAGCAGTAGCAGGAGGTCTGGCAGGATTTCTTCTGTTCAACTGTTATCCGGCCAGGGTATTTATGGGAGACACCGGATCACTGGCTCTGGGCGGTTTTGTGGCTTCGGCGGCTTTTATGATGAATATGCCCATTTATATCATACTGTTTGGATTCATCTATCTGATGGAAACCGTATCGGTTATGCTTCAGGTTGCTTATTTTAAGAAAACAGGCGGAAAGCGTCTGTTTAAGATGGCCCCCATCCATCATCATTTTGAAGCACTGGGCTGGTCGGAAACGAGGGTAGTTACCGTTTTCAGTATGATCACGGTGGTTATGTGCCTGATTTCTTTCCTTGCGCTGTAGAGGGACTATGCTTAAATCGATTATTCTGAAGGAGTCAAATGAACATGGATTTTAAGAAAAAAGTATTGGTTGCCGGTGCGGGCATCAGCGGAATCGGTGCAGCAGAGCTGCTGCTGAAGCTGGGCGCACAGGTGGTTCTGTATGACAGCAATGAAAAACTGGATAAGGAAGCTGTACGCGGCAGATTTGCTCCGGAGGCTCCCATCGAGATATGGAAGGGAGAACTGACAAAGGATATGGCTTCAGAAACGGAGCTTTGTGTCATCAGCCCCGGTATTCCGCTGGATGTGCCTTTTGTGTCTGTTCTGAAAGAAGCGGGAATTCCCATCTGGAGTGAGATCGAGCTGGCTTTCCGTGCAGGAAAGGGCAGACTGGCTGCCATAACCGGCACCAACGGCAAGACTACCACCACTGCTCTTGTAGGGGAAATATTCGCCAATGCCGCAGAAAGCGCATTTACGGTGGGCAATATCGGTATTCCCTACACGCAGGAGGCGCTCAATATGCGTGAAGACTCTCTGACGGTTGTGGAATGCTCCAGTTTCCAGCTGGAGACTATCGTTGATTTCAAGCCGGATGTCAGCGCCATCCTGAATATCACCGAGGATCATCTGAATCGTCATAAAACAATGGAATGTTATGCACAGATCAAGGAAAACATTGCCATGAATCAGGACCAAAACGGCGCATGTGTTCTGAATTATGAAGATGACAGACTGCGTGAATTCGGAAGAGGGCTGAAGATTCCCGTGATCTTTTTCAGCAGCGCCAGAAAACTGGATCAGGGCATTTATCTGGATAACGGTATGATCGTGCTGAAGCAGGGGGATCAGGAGATTCCGTTTGTACGTACGGATGAGCTTCATATCATCGGACAGCATAATTATGAGAATGCCATGGCGGCAGCGGCGATTGCCTGGGCCATGGGGATCGATGCGGAAATCATCCGGAAAACCCTGAAAGAATTCAAGGCAGTGGAACACCGGATCGAATATGTGACGGAAAAGCATGGAGTCGTATATTACAATGATTCCAAAGGGACCAATCCCGATGCCGCAATCAAGGCTGTTCAGGCCATGACCCGTCCTACCATTCTGATTGCCGGAGGTTATGATAAGCAGTCGGAATACGATGAGTGGATCGATACATTCGGCACCACCATTAAACATATGATTTTAATGGGCGTAACAGGCCCCAAAATCGCAGATTGTGCCGGAAAGCACGGCTTTACTTCCATTGAATTTGTTGAAAGCATGGAAGAAGCTGTGAAAGCTGCTGCTGCAAAAGCCCAGGCAGGCGATGCGGTACTGCTGTCACCGGCCTGTGCAAGCTGGGGGATGTTTCCCAATTATGAAGTCCGCGGAAAGGTCTTTAAGGATTGCGTTCATGCTCTTGACTGACCGTCGGCCGGTGTGCGTAAGCTGTCATGAAAAAGGGGAAGGGAGGTGCAGACAATCGCTTCACGTAATGAAACCACAAAAGAGAATGTGAGGGAAAAGGTAATCGGCAGAAAGCATTTTAAGGTTCTGCCGGATCAGTATGGTCAGCATTACGACCATAAACTTCTGATCACAATTTTTGTTTTATGCTGTTTCGGTCTTGTTATGGTTTACAGCAGCTCCGCCTATGTGGCTTCGGCCAGTGGAAAAGGAGAGTACTACTTTCTGATCAGGGAAGCCGTTTTTATGGCAATCGGTATTGGAGGCATGCTTTTTATCTCCAAGCTTGACTACCACTGGTTTGTAAAGATTACCGCACCTCTTTACCTGCTGTCCATTGTGCTGATGGTTCTGACGGACTTTACGCCTTTTGGTGTGGAAATCAACGGACAGAAGCGGTGGATCAACCTGATTCCCGGTGTAAAATCTCTTCCTACCTATCAGCCTACAGAGATTGTCAAGATTGCCCTGATTCTTGTATTTGCCTATATGATCAACAGGTGCATTAAGAATATTGACCGGATTCCTGTTATGTTCACCATGATTCTTATGCTGGCTCCGCTGGCTGGCCTTGTTGTGATCAACAACCTGAGTTCCGGTATTATCATTGCGGGAATCGGCTGTTTCATGTATTTTATTGCCAGCAGGCGTAAAAAGCTGTACTGGGTCGTACTGATTCTTGCTGCGGCGGCAGTGGCGCTGATCTATTTTGATCCCAATATCCTGGTATCTCTGCATCTGGTGGAGGATTATCAGCTGTCACGTATCGAGGTATGGAAGGATCCTGCCAGCGATCCGCTGGATAAAGGCTTTCAGGTTCTTCAGGGATTGTATGCCATTGGATCGGGAGGTCTTTTCGGCAAGGGGCTGGGAAGCAGTGTGCAGAAGCTGGGATTTATTCCCGAATCCCATAATGATATGATTTTTTCCATTATCTGCGAAGAACTGGGGATTTTCGGAGCAGTTTGTGTAATCGGTCTTTTTGCCTACATGATCTATCGTTTTGTGTATATTATTCTGCGGGCACCCGATCTGTACGGTGCCATGATCGTATCAGGTGTTATGATCCATATTGCACTGCAGGTCATTCTGAATATTGCCGTTGTCACGAATACGATTCCCAATACCGGTGTAACCCTGCCGTTTATCAGCTACGGAGGTACGTCGGTGGCGATCCTTCTGGCGGAAATGGGCATGGTACTCAGTGTTTCCAACCAGATCATCTACGAGAAATAATCTGTTGCTTTTCCTGTTTTAAACCTTCTCACGGGGAGGAACTGCTCTGCATATAATGAGTTATAACAGGTTTCGCAAGGAGGGGCAGCATGGGCCGTTTGAGAATCAGAAATCACGGAAAGATTCAGGCTGAACTTCGGGTACAGGGCTCCAAAAACAGTTCTCTGCCCTGTCTGGCCGCAGCTCTGCTGCATTCAGGAACAACTGTACTGGATGGAGTTCCGATGATTGAAGATGTACGAACTGCAATCGGAATTCTACGGGCTCTGGGAACGCAGGTGACTGTGGAAGGCAGCCGGGTAACTGTATGTGCCCATGAGATTACCTGTACGGAGATTCCGCCCGGTTTTATGAGAAAGATGCGTTCTTCGGTGATTTTTCTGGGTGCGATGCTTGCCAGAACCGGTGAAGCAAAAGCGGTGTATCCCGGAGGATGTGTGCTGGGCAGCAGGCCGATTGATTTCCATCTGGAGGGATTTCGCCGTCTGGGATGTGAGGTGAATCTGCGGGAAGAAATCATTGAAGTACGTTCCTGCGGCATGTCCGGTGCAGTGATCAGGCTGCCTTTTTCCAGTGTGGGAGCGACGGAAAACCTTCTGCTGGCAGCAGCGGGAGCGCAGGGGACAACGGTGATTGAGAATGCCGCCAGAGAACCGGAAATTGTGGAGCTTTCCAGACTTCTTATGAGGATGGGGGTTGATGTCCGCGGCGCAGGAACCTCCCGCATTGCAATCTGCGGCAGAGCTGCTGTCAGAGATGTATGTTTTTCCATGTCCGGTGACCGGATCGTGGCAGGAACCTGGCTTTTATGCTGTATGAATGCGGGCGGAACCATCTGTCTGGAGAGGGCTCCTGTTCAGTGGATGCAGTCCACGCTGGAAGTCCTGGGAAGAATGGGCGCTGTCATACGCACAGAGGGAATGGTTGTGGAGTGCAGCGCACCGGAGCGGATTTTGCCGGTGAGTTATCTGGAAACGGCTCCTTATCCCGGTTTCCCGACAGATATGCAGTCGCAGTTTTTGCCGGTGCTTTCCGGAGCACAGGGAGACAGCTGTATCTGCGAGACGGTATTTTCCAGCCGGTTCCGTATTGTCAGTGAACTGGAACGTATGGGAGCAGATATTGAGGTCAGCGATGATCTGACCCGGGCCCGGATCAGAGGCGGGAAAAGACTGCATGGGACTGCAGTGACTGCGCCGGATCTCAGAGGCGGTGCAGCGCTGATTATTGCGGCCATGGGAGCAGAAGGAGATACCGTAATAGATGATTTTTATCATATAGAACGCGGATACGAATGTATTGCAGATACGATCCGCTTACTTGGAGGAGACGCATGCTGGATAGTCTGAAGGAACACAGGGCGAGATGGATTGCCCTTCTGCTGATACTGATTTTTGCGGCGGCAGCAGCATTTATCATAAAAAGTTCAACGATAGAAACCGTGAAGGTTACAGGCAATCATTTTTATACGGAAGATGAAATCAGAAATTTTCTGTTTGACTCAAAGGTGGAAAACAATACCATTAAATGTTATCTGAACAATCGTTTCGGTAAAAACAGGGAGATTCCCTTTGTTGAGCGGTATCAGATCGAGATTATCAGCCGCCACGAGGTAGAAGTGATCGTTTATGAAAAAAACATAATCGGATATGTGGATTACATGGGAAGTTACATGTATTTTGACCGCGACGGTACAGTGGTGGAAAGCAGCTCGGAGCTGCTTGATGGAATCTGCCAGGTGCAGGGGCTGAGTTTTTCCAGAATTGTTTTGTATGAGCCGATTGAGACACAGGTTAAGGATCTGTTTGATCAGGTGCTGCTGATGACGCAGCTGTTTGAAAAATACGAGCTGGATATTGAACGGATTTATTTTGATGATGCATCCGGCGTACAGATTTTTACAGGTGATATCAGAGTGGAACTGGGAGCGGCAGAGGATCTGGATCTGAAAATTGCAGAGCTCCATGATATTCTGCCGCAGCTGAAGGGAATGAAGGGAACCCTGTATCTTGATGATGTCCGTTCAGGCGCTTCCTCGGACGGCACGCATTATTTTAAAAAGGAATAATATATAGTTTTTCCAAAAAACAGTTGATTATTTTAGCAAAATAAAATAATATATTTAATATATACTGCCGGAAATGTATCTCAGCGCAGGATGGATAAAGGAGGGGCTGGCATGCTCGAAGTGAAGATAGACGAGTTTGAAGGCGAAGCCAGAATAATTGTAATTGGTGTTGGCGGCGCCGGTAATAATGCGGTTAACCGTATGATAGAGGAGAATATCGGCGGGGTTGAATTTGTTGGTGTGAATACAGACAGTCAGGCGCTGACTCTGTGCAAAGCACCGATGGCGATCCAGATCGGTGAAAAACTGACGAAGGGACTTGGCGCGGGAGCAAAGCCCGAAATCGGCAAGAAAGCAGCAGAAGAAAGTGCAGATATGATTCAGGATATCATCAAGGATGCGGATATGGTATTCGTAACCTGTGGTATGGGCGGCGGAACCGGAACAGGTGCAGCTCCTGTAATCGCAAAGATGGCAAAGGAAAAAGGCATTCTGACAGTAGGTGTTGTTACAAAACCCTTTAAATTTGAAGGAAAGCCCCGTATGAAGAATGCACTGGCCGGTATTGAGGAATTGAGAAAGAGTGTGGATACACTGATCATCATTCCCAACCAGAAGCTTCTGCAGATCGTGGACAAAAAGACGACCATTCCGGATGCATTCCGCAAAGCAGATGAGATCCTGCAGCAGGCGGTTCAGGGTATTACAGATCTGATCAATGTTAATTCGCTGATCAATCTGGACTTTGCCGATGTCCGTACTGTTATGAAGGACAAAGGTATTGCTCATATCGGTATCGGTTACGGCAAGGGCGACAACAAGGCTGAAGATGCTGTCAAGCAGGCTATTTCCAGCCCGCTGCTTGAGACAACCATCGCAGGTGCTTCTGATATTATCTTCAATATCACAGGTGATATCAGTCTGATGGATACTTCGGAAGCCGCAGAGTACGTACAGGAACTGGCCGGCGAAGATGTCAATATCATTTTTGGTGCCAGATATGATGAGAACATGGCAGATGAGGTTGTAATTACGGTTATCGCTACCGGTCTGGAGGTTTCGGAGACAAGCATTGACAGCAGCACATCCCGGGTCAGACCGCAGGTGCCTCCTGCTCAGGAATCAACCCCCAGACATACGTTGAATCAGGTAAAGAGCAGCGGTGGGTACAGCTTTGAAGAAAGCAGCAAGGTAAAGCCTACAGTGCCCATGAAGGATATTGTATTTCCTGATTTTTTCAAGAATAACAAACATTAGACAGAAAGTAACAGGATGCCGCCGGCGTTGAAGCAGGCGGCATTTTTTGTCGATGAAAAGAGCAGAGATGCTCTTATTTTTTTACAAAAAAGGAGTACGGACTGCGATAAAATGTGTGAAAACGCGTTTTATAATAAAAGAAGGAAGGGATGGGCATGACAGTGTAATCTATCCGGACGTAATATTTGCTACGGAACTGCTGATGAATTACATGGTTCTCATTCTCTATTGCAGAATCAGTGCAGGAAGATACGGGCGGCTCCGGAAAGCCGCGGCAGTACTGGTTTCCACACTTTTCAGTGTTTGTGGAATCATATTTTCTATCTGGTGGAAACCGTGGAATGGAGTCTGTTCACTGGCACTTTCGCTGGCTGCGGTATTTCTGGAACTGCTGGTTCTGCAGGGAAAGGGGAAGAAGCTGCGCCAGTATATTCTGGAAATGCCGGCGATGTTTGTTTCGGCAGCCCTGCTGGCGGGTGTTCTGCTTCTGACAGAAATGCCATTCCATGCAGGAACGCTCTGGAAAAATGCGGTTGTCTGTACTGCAGCGCTTTCCGGCGGACTGGCTGTTATTTTTCGAAGACAGAGGGGAAACCGTCCGGAAAGTCTGAAAACCGTACGGATAACAATTGCCGGAGAAACATATACTGTAGCAGCCATTATTGATACAGGAAACAACCTTTACGACCGTCTGAGCGGACTGCCCGTCCATATTGCAGAACAGAAGAGTTTATTAAAGGAGGAACAGAAGAAAGAACTTTTTGAAAAAGAACCGGAACGGATCAGCTTTGTGCCGTATTCATCTCTGGGAAATCCCGGCGGACTGCTTACGGTTCTGCAGGCAGAACAGATGATAATTCTTGATAACGGTAAAAAGATGGAATTAAGAGATCAGAAAATCGGGCTGACAGATCAGCAGCTGGATCGCAGCGGCCGGTGGCAGATGCTGCTGCATCCGGATCTGGAGTCCTGTGTTCATCTTGAACAGAAGGGAGGATGTATATGATTATTAAATTCGGTTTACCGGGACAGATGCAGCTGAAAATTATCCCTGCGCTTCGGAATTTCTGTATGCATCAGGGCGGAGACGTTCACTATATCGGGGGCAGTGATATTCTTCCTGCGCCTTTTTCACCGGAGGAGGAGGCAGAGTATATCAGACAGCTGGAAAATAACAACAGTATGGAAGCACGCAGCAAACTGATCGAACACAACCTGCGCCTTGTAGTTTATATTGCCAAAAAATTTGACAATACAGGAGTTGGCGTGGAGGATCTGATTTCCATAGGGACAATTGGCCTGATCAAGGCAATCAATACATTCAACAGCGAAAAAAAGAACAAACTGGCAACCTACGCATCAAGATGCATTGAAAATGAAATCCTCATGTATCTGCGCAAAAACAGCCGTCTGCGTTATGAAGTCTCCATTGATGAACCGCTGAATATCGATTGGGACGGCAACGAACTTCTGCTTGGGGATATCCTGGGAACTGACGATGACGAAGTAAGCCGGGGTGTGGAGGATGAAGTGGAAAAACGTCTGCTGAACCATGCTATTGAAGCGCTGACACCCAGAGAAAAGAAAATCGTTCAGCTGAGATACGGCCTGAATCAGCAGGAAAACCGTGAAATGACGCAGAAAGAAGTGGCAGATGAAATGGGGATTTCCCAGTCCTATATTTCAAGACTGGAGAAAAAGATCATCGGCCGCCTGAAAAAGGAAATGATTCGATTTTCATAAAAAGATATTTCCAGATACTGACTGCCGGGAAACAGCATAACGGATGCCATAACCGCACATGATTTACATAAGCACTGAAACGGATCTTTCCGCAGCAGTGCTTTGATACAAAAGTATCGGACAGCGTTCTGCCGGACAGAGCGTCAGCGATACCTTTTGTTCTACAAGTTCACATGCCTGGAAACAGGTGATCATGCGGAGGTAAAAGATGGCACTGTACAAAGTAGAAATCTGTGGAGTAAATACGGCAAAGCTTCCGATTCTTAAGGAAAAGGAAAAAGAGGCACTGTTTGAAAAGATTCTGGCAGGAGACCGGCAGGCCAGAGAAGAATATATTAAAGGAAATCTGCGTCTGGTACTGAGTGTGATCCAGCGTTTTTCTTCTTCGGGGGAAAATGTGGATGATCTGTTCCAGATTGGATGCATTGGTCTGATCAAGGCAATTGACAATTTTGATATTACACAGAATGTAAAATTTTCAACATATGCGGTTCCCATGATCGTAGGAGAGGTCAGACGATATCTGCGGGACAACAACAGCATCCGCGTATCAAGATCTCTGCGGGATATGGCTTATAAAGCCATGTACGCCAAGGAAAATCTCCTGAAGAAAAATTCCAGAGAACCATCCATTGAGGAAATTGCCAGAGAAGCCGGTCTGGAGGCTTCGGATATCGTATTTGCACTGGATGCACTGCAAAGTCCCGTCAGTCTTCACGAACCGGTCTATTCAGACGGAGGAGATACGCTTTACGTCATGGATCAGATCGGCGATAAGAAAAACAGAGAAGAAAGGTGGGTAGACGAGATTTCCCTGAACGAAGCCATGAAACGACTGCCCGAGCGGGAGCGGCACATCATCAATCTTCGCTTCTTTGAAGGAAAAACCCAGATGGAAGTAGCAGATGAAATCCACATTTCCCAGGCACAGGTATCACGCCTTGAAAAAAACGCGCTGAAAGTCATGCGCGGCTATCTGAAATAAGAAAAAGAAGTAAGACCAGAAGTCACCGCACAGGCTTCTGGTCTTTATTGGTACTGTTCAGACTTCAGCCGAAGTTCTGAACAGTACCCCTCTGCCGGGGCCGGAAAATGAGTAGACTTTTTGGAGGTTTGTGTGATACTATATATCAGTTGGATCAGATGATCTGATTAAAAAGTGATACAGGTGGTGAGGTTTTGCAGCTGGAATTTGATTTGAACGTGTTCAGGGGGCCGCTGGATCTGCTGATGCATCTTATAGAAAAGAATAAAATTGATATATATGATATTCCCATCGGTCTGCTGACAGATCAGTATATGGCCTGTCTGGAAAATATGGAACCGGATCTGGATTCCAACAGTGAGTTTCTGGTGATGGCTTCTACGCTGCTGTATCTGAAAGCGCGTTCTTTGCTTCCGCGTGATGAAGAGGAGGAAGAAGAAGGCGGGGATCCCAGAGATGAGCTGGTACGGCGTCTTCTTGAATACAGGATGTTTCAGGAAATTTCACAGGTTCTTGAGGAACAGGAGGAGAGTACCGGTGACAGCGCATACCGGAAGGAGCAGCTGCCGGAAGAGGTTCGTGCCTATAAGGAACCGGTCAATCTGGACGAACTGCTGGAGGGCGTGGATATGAAGCGGCTGCATCGGGTGTTTCAGATGCTGATGCGGCGTCAGGAGCAGATGCGTGATCCGGTCCGGAGTAATTTCGGCAAAATCCGCAGGGAACCGCTGAAGGTGGGGGACCGCATTGCTGTTCTTACAAAACGGCTGAAGGAGCAGAAGCACTGCTGGTTCAGTGAAGTGCTGGAGGAAGGGAGCCGTTTTGAGGTGGTGGTCACCTTTCTTGCAGTGCTGGAATTGATGAAGGCCGGACAGGTGGTCATAACACAGGAAGAACGGTTCGGTGATATTTATCTGGAAGCGGCGGGCGGTATGAGCGGACTTTCCGACGAGGCTCTGTCGGAAATCACCGAGTACTGATGAATCCGGCACAGACGGAATACAGACAATTTGGAGGGATGGATTTGAGTAAAGAAGCAGAAATGGCAGCAGCGGCGGAGGCCGTTCTGTTTGCCATGGGAGAGCCGGTAAGTCTTCAGGTGATGGCCAGTGCTTTGAAAACAGATGTTTCCACCGCAGGGCAGGTGATCGATTATCTGCGTGGATCCTATGAGACACAGGAACGGGGGATTCATTTGATTGAACTGGAAGGAAGCTATCAGCTCTGCACAAAACCGGAATTTTATGAAAATCTGATTACGGTGGCAGCTATGCCGGAAAAGCCGGTTCTGACTGACACCATACTGGAAACGCTGTCCATCGTTGCATACAGACAACCTGTGACGAAAGCGGAGATCAGCAGGATCCGCGGCGTTTCTTCGGATCATGCGGTCAGCCGTCTGGTGGAATACGGTCTGATTCGGGAAGCCGGCAGACTGAACGCACCGGGGCGTCCCATGCTGTTTGTCACGACGAAAGAATTTCTGCGCCGGTTCGGCATGGACTCTCTGGAACAGCTTCCGGAGATGAAAGTATCCGGAAAAGATACCGGACATGCGGAAGTTGAAAGCGCAGCAGAAGAATGAATGACAGGAGGAAATGTAATATGAAGACAGTAGGTTTTATCGGATGCGGCAATATGGGCGGTGCTATTATGGGCGGCATCATTGCGAAAGGATATGTGGATGGAGCACATGTGATTGCTTCGGATAAAAGTGAAGAGCAGCTGAAGAAGGCGGAGGCTTCCATGGGAATCCGTACAACGTCGGATAACCGGGAAGCGGCGCAGGAGGCGGATATCCTGTTTCTTTCTGTAAAACCGCAGTTTTACGAATCCGTCATCGGTGAGATCCGTGATGCTGTGAACATGGATAAGCTGATCATTACCATTGCTCCCGGCTGGAGTCTGGAACGTCTGGCAGCAGCTTTTGGAAAGGAACTTCAGATCATCCGCACCATGCCCAATACACCGGCGCTGGTTGGAGAAGGTAATATTGTGGTAAGTCCCGGCTCTTTTGTAACGGATCAAAATCTGGAAGAAGCGCTGACTGTACTGCGCTGCTGCGGCAAGGCTACAATTATACCCGAAAGCCTGATGGATGCAGCGGTAGCAGTCAGCGGCAGTTCACCGGCATATGTTTTCATGATGATCGAAGCCATGGCGGACGCAGCAGTGGCGGACGGCATGCCCAGAGCGCAGGCCTATACCTTTGCGGCACAGGCCGTTTATGGCAGTGCGAAAATGGTGCTTGAAACAGGAAAGCATCCCGCCGAACTGAAAGATATGGTATGTTCTCCGGCAGGAACTACCATTGAGGCAGTCCGTGTACTGGAAGAAAAAGGATTCCGCAGCAGTATTATCGAAGCCATGCAGGCCTGCACAAGGAAGACAAAGGGAATGTAAAATTGTGCATAAATGCGTTCTGTATATTTTTACGTAAATTGTGCTTTTAATGGATGAGAAATTGTAATAGTTATACAAACAGGAAGGAAAAACTGGATTCGAAATACGATGGAATTGTATAAAATTTGATACAACCGGCGGGAAATTGTTAATCAATTGTCAAAAAATGATATTTCAGAACACGGAAATTGTAGTAATCATACAAATAAAAAGCTGAAAAGATGAAAAAAGTTGTGATAAGCTAACGTTTTTGAATGGTAAAAAATAAAAAGAAAAGAAATAAATTATAAACAATGAGTAAAATTTCAGGTTGTATTAAATTGTATTTATGTTATAATGTTCACATACGTATAGCATTTTGCGATAAAATCTGCAAAAATGCATAAAACTGCAGGCAATTTTGTCAGGAGTTTGCATTGGGGATATGTGACAAATTCTTACAGAATATCGGGATAAAGGTATGCACCGGCACACCGGGTGCTGTATGTACATGCCCTTATCCGGATGGCGTCCGCAGAGGTATGTTAATTTTAATATTATGTAAAGGAGAAGGATGACAGATGAATTTAGCTACATTCAAGGGTGGTACCCATCCCTATGATGGAAAAGATCTTTCCAAGGATCTTCCGGTCAAGGTCGTACTGCCTAAAGGCGAGCTTGTTTATGCCATGTCCCAGCATCTTGGCGCCCCTTCCAAACCGATTGTTAATAAGGGAGATCACATTCTTGTGGGACAGCGCATTGCAGAAGCGAGCGCATTTATTTCTGCGCATATCTGCAGTTCTGTATCAGGGACTGTAAAGTCAATCGAGCCTCGTCTGTTACCGGGCGGCAATATGTGCCAGTGCATTATTGTTGAAAACGACGGCAAGTACGAAGCGGTAGAAGGATTTGGCGAGAAGAGAGATTACACCAAGCTGTCCAAACAGGAGATCCGTGACATTGTAAAAGATGCCGGTATCGTTGGTATGGGCGGCGCCGGTTTCCCGAACCATGTTAAGATTACTCCCAAGGATGACAATGCCATTGACTATGTACTGGTCAATGCGGCAGAGTGTGAACCTTATCTGACTTCCGATTACCGTATGCTGCTTGAACAGCCTGAAAGACTGATCGGCGGTCTGAAGATTCTGCTTCAGCTTTTCGACAAGGCGCAGGGCGTGATCGGTATCGAAGACAACAAACCGGACTGTATTGAAAAACTTACCCAGATGACGGCGAATGAACCCCGCATCAAGGTTCAGCCTCTGAAAACCAAATATCCCCAGGGTGCTGAGCGTGCGCTGATCTATGCGTGCACAGGACGAAAAGTGCATTCTGCAATTCTGCCTGCAGACATGGGCTGCGTAGTGGACAACGTGGATACTGTTATTTCCATCTACAATGCAGTAGCGGAGAATATTCCGCTGATCCGCCGTATCGTAACGATTACCGGTGACTGTGTCAAGACACCTCAGAACTTCGAGGTAAGAACAGGTACCAATTATGCAGAACTTCTGGAAGAAGCCGGCGGACTGACCTGTGAACCGGAGAAGATCATTTCCGGCGGCCCCATGATGGGTAAGGCTATGTTTGATATCAATGTGCCTGTTACAAAGACATCTTCAGCGCTTCTGTTCCTGTCACATGATGATGTTGCTGCCATGGAACCTACCGCCTGCATCCGGTGCGGACGCTGTGTGGAAGCCTGTCCTTCCAATCTGGTTCCTCAGATGATGATTGAATATGCACTGCGCAACGACATTGATGGTTTTAAGAGGATCGGTGGTATGGAATGCTACGAATGCGGCAGCTGTACCTTCGTATGTCCTGCAAAACGCCGTCTGACCCAGGCATTTGCTCAGGCAAGAGCCGAAGGCAGAAAGAAAAAATAGAAAGAGGTGTAGAAAGTGAACAAAAAGCTGAATGTATCTGCATCACCCCATGTTCGAAGTAAAGATTCCACTTCTTCTATTATGCGTGATGTAGTA
>JAQYDI010000060.1 GCA_028724245.1 Lachnospiraceae bacterium | reverse complement strand
TAAGGAAGAAATCTGTGAAGAATTGCATGGTCTGATCTTCAAAGAGCCGATTTCGGAATGCTGGCAGACAGCAGATGAATATCTTTCCGGCAATGTGCGTGAAAAATTAAAGACTGCGATTACTTTCGCAGAAAATCATCCGGAATTCGCCTCCAATGTAGCGTATTTAAAACAGGTTCAGCCCAAAGAACTGACTGCAAGCGAAATTGGTGTCCGGCTGGGAGTCAACTGGATTGAACCACAGCTGATTACACAGTTTATGCAGGAACTGTTACATACTCCATGGTATCAGATCAATCGCGGTAAAATCGCGGTTCAATATGCAGAAAGTACCGGGGAATGGAATATCAAAGGTAAAAGTGTTGACTCCGGTAACATCACCGCAAATGTAACTTATGGTACTGAGCGTGTTTCTGCTTATCGTTTACTGGAAGATGCACTGAATCAGAGACAGACCAAAATTTATGACACCAAAATCGATGAAAACGGGAATGAACGCCGGGTAATCAACCGGAACCAGACCATTCTTGCACAGCAAAAACAGGACGCCATTAAACAGGCATTTAAAGACTGGATTTTTAAGGATCCACAGCGTCGTGAAACACTGGTGCAGCGTTACAATGAACGTTTTAACAGCATCCGTCCCAGAGAGTACGATGGAAGCCACCTGTCTTTTCCAGGTATGAATCCTGCCATCAAGCTCCGCCCGCACCAGAAAAATGTCATCGCGCATATCCTGTATGGCGGTAACTGCCTGGCTGCACATGCTGTCGGCGCCGGAAAAACATTCAGCTGCATTGCTGCCGCAATGGAAAGCAAACGTCTTGGTCTATGCAGGAAATCCCTTTTTGTTGTCCCCAACCATCTGCTTGAGCAGTGGGGTTCTGACATTCTTCGCCTTTATCCCAATGCCAAAGTGCTGGTTGCTACCAAAAAAGATTTTGAACCGTCCAATCGTAAAAAATTCTGTTCCCGCATTGCTACCGGCGATTACGACTGTATTGTGATCGGGCACACGCAATTTGAAAAGATACCACTTTCACCGGAGCGCCAGAAAGCAATCCTGAAACAGCAGATCACAGATGTAATCGAGGGGATTGAAGAAGTCAAAAACAATAATGGTGAAAACTTTACCATCAAACAGATGGAAGCCACCAAAAAAAGACTGGAAGCCCGGCTGACCAAATTAAACGAAGGGAAAACCAAAGATGATGTCGTAACATTTGAAGAACTCGGCGTTGACCGGCTCTTTGTAGATGAAAGCCAAAACTTCAAAAATCTCTACACCTTTACCAAAATGAGCAATATTGCCGGTATTTCTACCACAGACGCCCAGAAGTCTTCAGACATGTATGCGAAATGCCAGTATATGGACGAAATTACCGGCGGACGCGGCATTACCTTTGCCACAGGCACACCGATTTCCAACAGCATGACGGAACTCTTTACACTCATGCGCTATCTGCAGTCAGATACTCTGCATCAAATGGGCTTGCAACATTTCGATTCCTGGGCAGCCCAATTTGGAGAAACAACGACTGCTATTGAACTGGCACCGGAAGGAACCGGCTACCGTGCCAAAACACGATTTGCCAAGTTTGTCAATCTTCCGGAACTGATGAGTGTGTGGAAAGAAACGGCAGACATCCAGACTGCGGACATGCTGAATCTGCCAACACCGACACCCGTTTTTGAAAATATTGTTGTACCTCCTTCCGATGCCCAGAAGGAAATGGTCGCTGCTTTGGGAGAACGTGCAGAAGCCATTCATAACGGTCTTGTTGATGCCTCTGTAGACAATATGCTCTGTGTAACCAACGATGGACGGAAACTGGCACTGGATCAACGTCTGATCAATCCTCTTCTTCCAGACGATCCCGGCAGCAAAGTCAATTCCTGTATAGCAAAAACCTTTGAATTATGGGAAAAGACAGCTGAAGCAAAACTTACACAGGTCATTTTCTGTGACCAATCCACACCGAAGGGAGATGGTTCCTTCAATGTTTATGATGATATCAAACAAAAACTGATCTCCAGAGGTGTCCCACCGGAAGAAATCGCTTTTATTCATGATGCTGATACGGATACCAAAAAGGCATCCCTTTTTGCAAAAGTCCGCTCCGGTCAGGTACGAGTGATTCTTGGCTCCACTTCTAAAATGGGGGCAGGAACCAATATCCAGGATAAGCTTGTTGCACTCCATCATCTGGATGTTCCCTGGCGTCCATCTGACGTAGAGCAACAGGAAGGCCGTATTCTCCGGCAGGGCAACCAGAATGAATCCGTCCATATTTTCCGCTACCTGACGGAAAGTACCTTTGATGCGTATATGTGGCAAATACTGGAGAATAAACAGAAATTTATCGGTCAGGTCATGACCAGTAAATCCCCTGCCCGCTCCTGCGAAGATACAGATGAAGTATCCCTGAAATATGCAGAAGTAAAGGCTCTGGCATCCGGCAATCCGCTGATTATGGAAAAGACCGAATTGGATATGCAGGTATCCAAGCTTCAGCTGATGAAAGCCAGTCATACCAGCCGACACTATCAGCTGGAAGATCTTCTTCTGAAAAGCTACCCAAAACAGCTTTCCCAAACCACGGCACTGATTAACGGTCTGGAAAAAGATCAGGACACTGTAAAAGCAAATTTACCAGCTGATGCAGAGCACTTTAAAATGACCATTACCGGAAAGGAATACACGGATCGAAAAGAAGCCGGAACCGCAATCATCGCTGCCTGTGCCGAACTGAAAGCGGTCCATTCCGGCGGCACGATTGGGGAATATGCCGGATTTCCCATACAGATACAGTTTGATTCCTTCACGCAAAAATTTAATCTGACATTAAAGGGAGAAGTCAGCCATATGACGGAAGTGGGTACCGATCCTTCTGGCAATATCAGCCGAATCAATCATGCATTAGGAAACATAAAAGCAAAAATAGAAACGGCAAATCAACGACTTCAAGACCTTCAAAACCAGATAGCTGAAGCCAGAGAAGAATTGGAACGTCCTTTTCCTCATGAAGAAGAACTGTCCCGGAAGCAGGCACGATTGAATGAAGTCAATGCCATGCTGGATATGGATATCAGCAGCGAAGAAGTTGTATCCGCCCCCTCACCAGCCAAACCTGCGGTGGATGCTGTTTCATCTTCCAATCATGAACATGCCAAACCACAAACGGTATCTTCGGCAAAAGCCATCCTTCCTCGTCAGGCATATGCCGACTCACCCAAAAAACATTCTGTCCTGGACAAACTCAGGGAAGCTCAAACATTGGCCAATGAACAGAAAACCGCATCATCACACAAAAAAGAGCACTCTTTGTAAATTTCTTCCCCGCCGGATAGATCGGTATCCGGCGGCATT